>DAIMYT010000151.1:0-4508 GCA_036734345.1 Dokdonella sp.
TTCGCCAAGGCCCGCAACCTCGTCGGGCAAACGCCGCTTCTCGCAAAACGCAAGAATGCGCTCGCGCGCCTCATCGACTGAAAGCTGGACCGGAAAATCACCCACGCCTGGACCCATTCCCATTCATCGGGATATCCGCAAGATCGGCCGGGGAATTGACGTTGGTCCAGGTCCCGGCCAGCCCGGATACGTCGACTTCACGTGCATGGATGGCGTCCTGCCAGCGACTGACGCCGGCATCACGCTGCAGCGACAACGCAGCAGATTCGGCAAGCCGGCTCCGGTAGAGCGCGAACAGCGGCTGCCGGCGAGTGCCGTCGTGCGCAACCAGTGCATTATCGCCACAGCGGGCGGCTTCCTGCCACAGGCGGTCGAGCAGCCCGGGCGGAGCTGCGACGCAATCGACAGGAACGGTGAACAGCCACGGCGATTCGCAGGCCTGCAGGGCCGCGGCGATCCCGGCCAGCGGCCCGGCATGGCCCGGTTGCGCGTCGCAGATCGTCTGCGCGTGGCGCGCATAGCGCTCGATGTTGCGGTTGGCGACGATCAGCAACCGCCCGTGCAGCGCCACCGGCAAGGCAGCGATCACCCATTCGACCAGCGGCCTGCCATGCAGCTCGACGAGGCCCTTGTCGATGCCACCGAAGCGGGTGCCCGCGCCGCCGGCGAGGATTGCCGTCGTGACCGAAGCGCTGGACGCCGCCAAGGGTTTCATTTCAACGGAAAGAGATCGTCCATCCGCGATCAGCGCTTGCCTTGCCGGGTGTTGCGGACCACGCGTTTGCGCCGCTTCTGCGGGCCCTCGGCCGGCACGCTCTTCTTGCCCGCGTAGGGATTCTCGCCTTCGCGGAAATCGATGCGGATCGGGGTGCCTTCCAGCTTGTAGCGCTTGCGGAAGAAGTTCTCGAGATAGCGACGATACGACTCGGCCAGATGCTTGGTGCGCGAACCATGGATCACGATGGTCGGCGGATTCGAGCCACCCGGATGCGCATAGCGCAACTTCGGCGCGTGGCCGCGCACCAGCGGCGGCTGGTAGGCCGCATAGGCGGCCTCGAGGGCCCGGGTCAGGTCGGATGCAGTCATCTTCCGGTTCGCCGCGAGGTGCACGCGGTTGACCAGCTTCATCAACTCGCCGATGCCGGTACCGTGCAGCGCGGAGATGGTCACCTGCGGCGCCCACTCGACGAAAACCAGCTTGCGCTGCAGCGACCGCTTGCACTGCTCGCGATCGTAGGTCTTCAGGCCGTCCCACTTGTTGACCGCGATGACCAGCGCGCGCCCGGCATCGAGGGCGTGGCCGATCAGTCCGGCATCCTGGTCGGTGACGCCCTCGTTGGCATCGAGCAGCATGACCACGACATTGGCCGCATCGATCGACTGCAGGGTCTTGATCACGCTGAATTTCTCGACGGCGTCATCGATGCGCGCGCGGCGTCGCACGCCGGCGGTATCGATCAGCGTGTACTTGCGGCCATCGCGCTCGAGCGGGATGCGGATCGAATCGCGCGTGGTGCCGGCGACTTCGGAAACGATCACCCTGTCCTCGCCGAGCAGGCGATTGACCAGGGTCGACTTGCCGACATTGGGGCGCCCGACGATGGCCACGCGCACGCCGCCCTCGTCATCGCCCGACAGGGGCTCGTCGTCGCCCGGCGGCAGCAGAGGCTCGATGGCCCTGACCAGTTGCAGCGTGCCGTGGTTGTGCGATGCCGCCAGGGACAACGGCGCCGCGATGCCCAACCGGGAAAAATCCGCCAGCGCAACGGACTCGTCGAGCCCGTCGGTCTTGTTGACTGCCAGCAACAGGGGTTTGGACGCCCGGCGCAGGCGTTCGAGGATGGCCTGGTCGGTCGGCAGCAGGCCATCGCGCGCATCGACCACGAAGATCACGACATCGGCCTCGTCGATCGCCAGGCCGACCTGGCGCGCAGTCAGCCCGGCCAGGCCTTCGTCGGTATCGGCCAGGCCGCCGGTGTCGACCAGCACGAAATGGCGTTCGCCGAGCCGGCAAAAGCCGTAGTGGCGATCGCGGGTGACGCCCGGCATGTCCGCCACGAGCGCATCTCGCGAGCGAGTCAGGACATTGAAAAGGGTCGACTTGCCGACATTCGGGCGTCCGACCAGGGCGACGACAGGAAGCATCGCGGGCGCTCCGTTCCAGTGGCATCGGGCGGAAGGCCAGGGCCTGTCCGCTTCGATGATGCAATCGTCCGGCTCCACCTGGGCCCGGGATGGGCCCGGGGAATCCGGGGCAGTTTCAGCTATTGCGTGCGATAGGCACCGATGCGGCCACCCGCATCCTCGACGTACACGGTATCACCGCTGACGACGGGGGCGCTTTCGATCGGCTTCTTGCCGAGTCGCTCGCGGGCCGCGAACGATCCATCCGCGAGGTTCATCCAGTGCACGAATCCTTCGAGGTCGCCAACCACGGCATAGTTGCCGACAATGGCGGGCGGACTCAGCCAGCGATGCAGCAGGCCATCCTGCTTCCACAGGTTCGCGCCGCTCTGGCGATCGAACGCCCAGACGTTGCCATCGGCATCGCTGACGACGACCGCCGACGAGCCGACCGCCAGGCCAGCAAAGCTGGACAGGTCACGGGCCCAGGAAGGCCGCCCGTTCTCCGCGTAGAAGGCGGCAACCTGGCCGTGATAGCCGGTGGCGAAGATCTCGCCGTTGTCGAGAACCATCTGGCCATCCGAATCGGCCAGGCGCTCGACCTCGGTGCGGCCCTCGGCGTTCGACAGGGTTTGCGTCCAGGCGGGTGCCCCGTCGTTCTGGCGCACGGCGACCAGGCGTCCGCTGTCGTATCCATCGAAGACAAGGCCGCTGCCGATCAGCGGCGAGGCATTGCCGCGCAGGCTCAGCACGGGCACGGTCTGCTCGTAGACCCAGCGCTGCGCGCCATCGGCCGGATCAAGGCCAAACAGGCGACCGTCCTGCGAGCGCACCGCGACCACGCCGTCGGCGATGGCCGGCGCGCAAATGATCTCGGAGCTCAGCTGGGTCTGCCAGAGCTGGCTGCCGTCGGTTGCCGAAAAAGCACGTACCTGCCCGCCAAGGCTTCCGACCACGACCAGGCTTTCGTTCGCGGCTGGTCCACCGGACCAGCGCATTTTCTTGTCGCGCACCGACCACAGCGTGCGACCGCTGGAGGCGTCGAGCGCTTCGACCACGCCGTCGACGCCAGCCACGTAAAGACGATCGCCGACAACGGCGGGATTCATGCGCGCCCCCGACTTGCCGGAACCCTTGCCAACCGAGCCGGTCCACGCCGTCTGCACGCTCGCCGTAGGTGCGAACTCGACCAGCACTTTCGGCGGCTCGACGTTGTCTTTCTTGCCCAGGTTCTTGATCCAGTTGCAGCCACCCAGGGCCACCGTGACGATGGCTGCGGCGAGGAGCGCGCGCTTCATGATTTCTGCTTCTCCGCCGTTGGCGTCGGGGTGAGGTCACCGAGCTTCATTTCGACGAAGCTGCGACCGGGCGATTGCGGATCCATGTGGGACAGCGCCTCGGTGTAGGCAGCCCGCGCGTCGTCACTGCGGCCCAGCTTGGCCAGCACGTCGCCGCGAAGTTCACCGGCGAGATCGGGATAGTCCTGCTTGGCCACCTGGTCGAGCTGCTTCAATGCCGTTTCCGCTTCGCCGAGAGCCAGGCTCACGCGGGCCTGGCGCAGCGCAATGAGGGATTTCAGGGTCGGTTCGTCCGCCGATTCGGCGGCCCAGGCAAGATCCGCGGCAGCAGACTTGTAATCGACTTTCCCGACAGCCAGTTCGGCCTGCCGCAGCGCCGCGAAAATCGCGTACGCGCTCTTCGGGAAGTCCTTGCGCAATGTTTCCGCGATCCGGCCGGCATCATCGCTGCGCTTGGCATCGACCGCGGCGGTATAGGCCGAATACTGCGTGGCGGCCTCGGCGCGGGTCTGCGCTTCGCGTGCCTTCCATTGCTGATATCCGAAGATGAGCAGCAGGCCGATCGCGATACCGATTGCTATCGACATTGCATTGGCGCGCAACCACTTGCGCACCAATTCACCTTGTTCGTGCTCGTCAAGAACTTCAAAAGCCATACGCATCACCGAATGAGGCACCGCAATACTGGAGTTGCCGGGAAACGGCAGGGGCGGCGCGGGGGGCGCTAGGGTAACAGGAAATCATCCCACGCCTGTAAAAAAGGCGTGGTCATTCGGGGTCGTTCAGGAGTCGATGCGGGTCGCCAGGTTGCCCTCGCCAAAGAGGCGCAAGTGAGCCACGTTGGCGCGCTGGAATGGTGCCAGGTCGACCGGCTTGCCATCGGCGGTTACTTCGGCGCCATGCGCGTTGCCAATGCGCAGCGTCATGCCGGAATCGCCGGAGTACTGCCGCTCCGTCCCGGCGGCGAGAAGGCCGTACTCGAGCTTTTCGCCGTCCACCGTGGTGATCTCCACCCAACTGGACTGCTTGAGCTTGAGCGTCAGCGAATGCTGCCCCACCGGAATTGCCGGCGCTGCGGGAGCCGCC
>DAIMYT010000151.1:4518-8390 GCA_036734345.1 Dokdonella sp.
CGAAGCAACGATGGGCAAGGCATCCTGGTCGCCATCAGCCGCTGTTGTCGCCGCAGGCGAATCGGCAGGTTGCCCGGCTTCGCCGGTTGCCAAGGCGATACCATTCGCGCGAGCCGGATCATCCTGCCCGGCCACGGGCTGGGCGGACTCGAGGCTTGCAGTCGGTCCATCGAGCATGACCGTGCGGGCAAGATTCTGTTCCAGGCCACCATGCGTCGCCAGCCAGACCGCGGGTCCGATGACGAGGCCGGTCAGGATCAGGTAGGTCGCGCTGACCGAATAACGGTCGAGGAGATAGCGCGAGCGCGATATCCGTCCGGTCGATACCAGCGGGGTTGGCTGGCTGGCCTCGGCGACAACCCGCTCGGCGAGCGCGACCGGAATGTCGAGCAGGCGGGCATAACTGGTCAGATAGCCACGCAGGTAGACCGCGTGGGAAAAATCGCTGTAGTCATCCTGCTCGATGAGCCGGATCAGGCGGGCCTGCAGCTTGAGCCGGGACGCCACATCCTCGCAACTCCATCCACGCCTTTCGCGCTCGGCGCGCAAGCGCTGGCCGATCGATGACGCGGGCCCGTCGACAGGTTCGACAGCCGGCAGACAGATGTCCGCCGCCTGGGATGTCGCGGTCCGAACATCCGCAGAACCCGTCTGCGAAACCTGGTTTTCGACGTCTTCATTTGTCACTGGTGCGCTCCCCCGATTTGGCAACAACTCTAACTGTCGATGGTCAACGGACGTCATGAACCCCGCCTCCCGTCAATTGGCGTCGCCATCCTGGGCCGGAACAAGCCAGTTGCATCCATCAGGGCGTACTCGGCGTGTCGAGCGAACGAGATTGCTCTGAATCGGGAAACCGCTCGCGCAGGCGACGTGTGTAGTCCCGTGCCGCCTTGCCGTTGCCCAGACGCAATTCGATGTTGCGACCCAACAGCAGCGCGTCCGCGCTCTGCTGCCCCACCGCCTCGTAACGCTGGATGAACGCGCGGGCCCGAAAGAAGTCATCCTTCCGGTACAGCACCGTAGCCATCTGGAACAGGGCTTCGGAGTTGTTCGGTTCCCGGTCCAATGCTGCGCGCAGATCCCTTTCCGCAACATCGAGCTTGCCGCCCTTGATCGCACATGTTCCCGAATTGGTCAAGGCCACCGCGGGCGTCTTGTAGAACGGATCTGCGACGGCCCGCACAAAATAGGTACTGGATTCTTCATAGCGGCCCAGCTTGCAGAGGAACGCGCCGTAGTTGTTGTTCTCGCTGCCCGATTTGGGCATGAGCTGGGCCGCCCGGCGATAGTGTTCCTCGGCCTTGGCGTTGTCCCCGATGCGCTCGTAGAGGAGGGCGATCACGGTGTGCGCATCGGCATGATTGATGTCGGCGGCCAATGCCTTGTTGAGGTTCTCCAGGGCAACCTCGAGCTTGCCCTGGGCGAGGTACTTCTGGCCGAGGTCGGTGTACAGCGCCGCGGCCTTGGCTTTCGGGCTCTCCGGATCCGCCTGCGCGACCGGCCTCGGACCGCTGGCGCAACCGGCCAGCAGCAGCGCCATGGCAAAACCGGCGAGGAATCGATCAAGCCGCATCGGCCACACCCTTCTCGATTTTCTTGCGGAACTCCGCCTGGCGTCGCGTGCGGTCGAGCACCTGGCCCTTCAGCTGGCCACAGGCCGCATCGATGTCGTCGCCACGCGTGCGCCTGACCATGGTCAACGCCCCCGCGTCGAGCAGGATCCGCTGGAACTCGCGGATCACCGCCTCGTCGGAGCGCTCGAAACGCGTTCCGGTGAATGGATTGAACGGAATCAGGTTGATCTTGCTGGGCACCCTACGCACCAGCCTGGCCAGCTCGCGGGCGAGCTCCGGCGTGTCGTTGACCCCCTTCATCATGGTGTACTCGAAGGTGATCGTCGTGCGCGGCCGCCGCTGCGTGTAGCGGATGCAGGCATCCATGAGTTCGGCGATCGGATACTTCTTGTTGAGCGGCACCAGTTCGGTGCGCAGCGCGTCGTTCGGCGCATGCAGCGAAACCGCGAGGGAAACGTCGCTTTCCTCGGAAAGGCGATCGATCATCGGCACCAGGCCGGCCGTCGACAGGGTCACCCGCTTGTTGGCGAGTCCGAAGCCGAGGTCATCGCGCATGATGCTCATGGCGCGCACGACGTTGTCGAAATTGAGCAGGGGTTCGCCCATGCCCATCATCACGACGTTGGTCAGCTTGCGCTGGTGGTGCGGGACGTTGCCGAGGTGCTTTGCCGCCACCCAGACCTGGCCGATGATCTCGGCCGTGGACAGGTTGCGGTTGAAGCCCTGGGTCGCCGTCGAACAGAACTGGCAGTTGAGCCCGCAGCCGACCTGCGAGGAAACGCAGAGCGTGCCACGCGAACTTTCCGGGATGAACACGGCTTCGATGGCATTGCCGGCGTCCATGCCGAGCAACCACTTGTGCGTCCCGTCAGTCGACTGCTTTTCGAACAGCACGTTGGGCGGAACGATCTCGGCAATGGCTTCAAGCTTGCTGCGCAGCGCCTTGCCGACATCGGTCATCAGCGAAAAATCGGTGACGTGACGGTGGTACATCCACTTCATGACCTGGTCCGCACGATACGGCTTCTCGCCAGCCTGCGCGAAGTATTCGCGCAGCTCCTTGCGGTCGAGGCCGAATAGATTGGTTCGGGTCTGCGTCACGTCCATTCGATTCAGCGCGCTGCGATTTCGGAGCTGGCGAAGAAGTAGGCGATCTCGACCTGGGCAGTCTCCGGCGCGTCCGAGCCGTGCACGGCATTGGCATCGATCGAATCGGCGAAGTCCGCGCGGATCGTGCCGGCGGCAGCCTTCTTCGGATCGGTGGCGCCCATCAGGTCGCGATGGACGGCGATCGCATTCTCGCCTTCGAGCGCCTGGATGATCACCGGACCGGAAATCATGAAGTCGACCAGCGCCTTGAAGAACGGGCGCTCGCGATGGACGGCGTAGAAGCCTTCCGCTTCGCGGCGCGACAGCTGCTTCATGCGCGCGGCGACGATCTTCAGGCCGGCCTTTTCGAAACGGGAGTAGATTTCGCCGATCACGTTCTTGGCGACCGCATCGGGCTTGATGATGGAAAGGGTGCGCTCCAGCGCCATTGTTTTTCGACCTTTGGACAGAGGGGAGTATTCGGGTGGGTATGGAAGCCGCCGCAAGCCCAAACCTGCGGCAATCCGGATAGTTAGCGCACTATCCGACTTCGTATTCTAGCTAGTATTCGGGCCGAATTGCACCCCATCATCGTGATCGCAAGCGCATTTCGGACGTTGATCGCGAGCCTTGGCGGGCTTATGATTCAAACGCTCGTTTGGTTCTGTCGCCCAATCCGGACCCACCCAATTGAATTCACCCCATTTCTCGACCAAGGAACGCATACTCGGCGCTGCCGAGGAGCTGTTTGCGCGCAACGGTTTCGCCGGTGCGTCGCTGCGTGAGCTGACCTCGACCGCCAAGGTCAACCTGGCCGCCGTGAACTATCAGTTCGGCTCCAAGGACAACCTCGTCAACGAGGTGTTCCGGCGGCGGCTCGATGAACTCAGCGCGCAGGGGCTGGATGCCCTGCAGCTCGTCCTGTCGCGGCCAGAACACCGCCTGGAGGACATCCTCGCGGCCTTCATCCATCCTGCATTGCTGCTATCGCTGGACAAGTCCGGCGGGTCGACCTTCGTGCGCGTGCTGGCCCGGGCCTACGCAGAGCACAACGAACGCCTGCGCAAGTTCCTGTCCGAAAACTATGCCCACGTGCTCAAGGAATTCGCCCCCGCCTTTGGTGCCCAACTGCCACATCTGGACAAGGAAGAGCTGTACAACCTGCACTGGCAGAAGCCCGCGCCACTGGTGCAGCGCCGCGACTGC
>DAIMYT010000152.1:0-8227 GCA_036734345.1 Dokdonella sp.
CGCTGATCGCACCGATCGCGATGGAAGATGGCCTGCGCTTCGCGATCCGCGAAGGCGGCCGCACCGTCGGCGCCGGCGTGGTGGCGAAGATTCTCGAGTGATTTAAGGCAGGGATTTGAGATTAGGGATTAGGGATTAGGGATTCGGCAAAGCGGTAATCAAGAGCGGCTTACCCGCCCTGATCGAATCCCGAATATCGAATCCCGAATCCCGGCCCCCGAACATACGCCAGTAGCTCAATTGGCAGAGCAGCGGTCTCCAAAACCGCAGGTTGGGGGTTCGAGTCCCTCCTGGCGTGCCAGTTCAATTGACCGAACCGGCATCATGGCGTCAACAGGTCAAATCGGCAGGACGAATGAACGCAAAGGTTGAACAATCCGAGGGCAACAGCGGTGCAGATATCGTCAAGCTGAGCCTTGCGGTGCTTCTTGTCGTTGCCGGGCTGGTCGGCTTCTACTATTTCGTGGGCCAATGGAATACCGCAATGCGCGTGCTCGGCCTGATCGGTGCGCTGGTCGCGGCGGGGCTCATCGGCGCAACCACGCACAGCGGCCGCAGCCTGCGCAGCTTCATCGCGGAGTCGCAGTTCGAATTGCGCAAGGTCGTCTGGCCTACCCGCGAGGAAACCCTGCGCACGACGGGCGTGATCATCGTCGTCGTCATCATCATCAGCCTCATCCTGGGCCTGATCGACCTGATTCTGAAATGGGTCGTGATGGACTGGCTCCTGACGCTCGGGCACTGAGGAAGACATGGCAAAACGCTGGTACGTCGTTCACGCATATTCGGGTTTCGAGAACCAGGTCTCGCGCGCGCTCCAGGAGCGCATTGCGCGGGAATCGATGCAGGACAAGTTCGGCGACATTCTCGTGCCGACCGAGGAAGTCATCGAGATGCGCGGTGGCCAGAAGCGCCGCAGCGAACGCAAGTTCTTCCCCGGATACGTCCTCGTGCAGATCGAAACGCACGACGAGAACCGGACCCTGCGCATCGATGATGAATCCTGGCATCTGGTCAAGGAAACGCCCAAGGTCATGGGGTTCATCGGCGGAACCGCCGATCGCCCGATGCCGATCAAGGATTCCGAGGCCGATGCGATCCTGCGCCGCGTGCAGGACGGCGTCGACAAGCCGAAGCCGAAGGTGCTGTTCGAGCCAGGCGAGATGGTCCGCGTCACCGAGGGACCGTTCAACGACTTCAACGGCGTCGTCGAGGAAGTCAATTACGAGAAGAGCCGCCTGCGCGTGGCGGTACTGATTTTTGGTCGTTCCACCCCGGTCGAACTCGAGTTCGGCCAGGTCGAGAAGGCCTGAAGGGCCGGGAATAGGGAGTAGGGAATAGGGAATGGGAAAAGCCGAGCTGCGTATTGCTCCTGCTCTTGCCCATTCCCGATTCCCCATTCTCCATTCCCGATTCACAAGACAGCGAGGAGCCTGACAACAGGCGCTTGCACTCGCAGGAGTAAGTAGAAATGGCAAAGAAAGTCGTCGGTTACATCAAGCTTCAGGTCAAGGCCGGCCAGGCCAACCCGTCGCCGCCGGTGGGTCCTGCCCTCGGCCAGCGCGGACTGAACATCATGGAGTTCTGCAAGGCATTCAATGCCGCCACGCAGAAGCTCGAACCCGGGCTGCCGATTCCGTGCGTGATCACCGCGTATTCGGATCGCAGCTTCACCTTCATCACGAAGACGCCCCCTGCAAGCATCCTGCTCAAGAAGGCTGTCGGCATTACCTCGGGTTCCAAGCGCCCGAATACGGAAAAGGTCGGCAAGGTCACGCGCAAGCAGCTCGAGGACATCGCCAAGGCGAAGGAACCCGATCTGACCGCAGCGGATCTGGATGCTGCCGTGCGCACGATCGCCGGCAGTGCACGCAGCATGGGCCTGGTGGTGGAGGGATAAGACATGGCTAACAACAGCAAACGCTACAAGGCAATCCGCGAGAAGGTCGTTCCGGGCAAGCCGTATGTCCTTGCCGACGCCATCAAGCTCGTACAGGACGGCGCCAAGACCAAGTTCGTCGAATCCGTCGACGTGGCCATCCGCCTCGGCATCGATGCGAAGAAGTCCGACCAGGGCGTGCGCGGCTCGTCCGTGCTTCCGCACGGTACCGGCAAGTCCGTGCGCGTCGCGGTGTTCTGCCCGGCTGGTGAAAAGGCCAATGCGGCACTGGCCGCGGGCGCGGACATCGTCGGCATGGACGACCTCGCCGAGAAGATGCAGGCGGGCGATCTCAACTATGACCGGGTCATTGCCACGCCGGATGCCATGCGCGTCGTCGGCAAGCTCGGCCAGGTGCTCGGTCCGCGCGGCCTGATGCCGAATCCGAAGGACGGGTCGGTTTCCGCCGACGTCGTCACCGCGGTCAAGAATGCGAAAGCAGGCCAGGTGCGCTTCCGCAATGACAAGGCCGGCATCATCCACTGCACGATCGGCAAGGTGAATTTCGAAGCCAGCGCACTGAGCGAGAACCTCGGCCACCTGCTCGCGGACCTGATCAAGGCCAAGCCGGCGGCAGCCAAGGGCATCTTCGTGCAGAAGGTTTCTGTGTCCAGCACGATGGGTGTCGGCGTCGTCGTCGATCCGTCGAGCTTGCCGCTGAAGTAACAGGTTTCATGGCGGTCGCTCAGGCGATCGCCAGGGTTTTGAGGGCGTGCGGAATTCCGGCAACGGAATGAAGCCAGCCGTCAAAGACCGCAGGCGGCCTGAATGGCGCGACCGGGATGCATGGAAGCATGCTCACAGCAATGGATCATCCCGATCTCACCGGACAGGTCTCAAACCCCCAGCCTGCGTAGATGGTGCAGCCCGACAGGATTTCCTGGAACGGCCACCAGACGAGGCATCGCGAGATGCCGGCGGATGCGCGAAGGAACCCGCGGTCCGCATCGTTTACGGGAATCGAAATGCGCAGGAGCGCTGACGATGCCCAATCGGAGAAAGCAATGGCGCTCAATCTTGCGCAAAAGAAAGAGGTCGTTGCCGAACTGGCGAACGTGGCTGCCACGGCACATTCACTGGTCGCGTCCGAGTACGTCGGTCTTACCGTTGCCCAGCTCACCGAGCTGCGCAAGAAGGCCCGCCAGGACGGGGTGTTCATCCGGGTTGCTAAAAACACCCTGGTTGCCCGTGCGGTGGACGGTACGGATTACGCGTGTGTCAAGGACACACTGACGGGTCCGCTGCTGTATGCCTTCTCGAAGGAAGATCCCGGCGCTGCCGGCCGCCTGATCAAGGAATTTGCCAAGGCAAATGACAAGCTCAAGCCCATGTTGGTCGCCGTTGGCGGCAAGGCATATCCGGGGACGCACGTCGACGTGCTGGCCTCGCTGCCGACCCGTCAACAGGCGCTCACCATGCTGGTCAGCTTGCTCGCACAGCCTGCCACCATGCTGGCCCGCGTACTGGCGAAACCCGCCTCGCAAGTGGCGCGTGTCATCAACCAGGTCGGACAGAAGCAGGCCGCCTAGGCGTTCGTTATTTCGGTACCCAATCAATAGCCGTTTTCAGGAGTTAAATCATGTCCCTCAGCAATGAACAGATCATCGACGCAATCGCCGGCAAGTCCCTCGTAGAGGTGATGGAGCTGGTCAAGGCGCTGGAAGAGAAGTTTGGCGTTTCCGCAGCCGCACCGGTTGCCATGGCCGCCGGCCCTGCCGCGGGTCCCGCCGCTGCCGCCGAAGAGCAGACCGAGTTCTCGGTCGGCCTCAAGGCTGCCGGCGAGAAGAAGGTCGAAGTCATCAAGGTTGTCCGCGCGATCACGGGTCTTGGCCTCAAGGAAGCCAAGGACCTGGTCGAGTCTGCTCCGGCCGTCGTCAAGGACGCCGTCAGCAAGGACGACGCAGCCAAGATCAAGAAGGATCTTGAGGCTGCCGGTGCCACCGTCGAGATCAAGTAATCGACACATTGGGTCGTTCAACTGACCAGTTCCAGGCATGCCTGGGGGTGCAAACCCCCGGGCTTTGTCCGTTGTTGCCACGTGATTGGGGATTCGGGATTCGGGATTCGCTGCAGCGTTCATAGCGCGCTCTGCGAATCCCGAATCCCAAATCCCGAATTCCGGTTTATTCACCCCCGTCGGCCTCCCCACGCCGACCAAGCTCCGAGGCGGTACCCCCACCATGACCTACTCGTTCACTGAAAAGAAGCGCATCCGCAAGGACTTTGGCAAGCGTCCGCCCGTGCTGGACGTCCCATTCCTTCTGGCCATCCAGGTCGATTCGTATCGCGAGTTCCTGCAGCTCGAAGGCGATCCGAACAAGCGTGACGACAAGGGTCTGCATGCCGCGCTGCAGTCGGTGTTCCCGATTTCGAGCTATTCGGGCAATGCCGCGCTCGAGTACGTCAGCTATCGCCTCGGCGAACCGGCGTTCGACGAGCGCGAATGCCGTTCGCGCGGAATGTCCTACGGTGCGCCGCTGCGCGTGACCGTGCGCCTGGTGATCTACGACCGCGAGTCGTCGAACAAGGCGATCAAGTACGTCAAGGAGCAGGAAGTCTACATGGGCGAACTGCCGCTCATGACCGACACCGGCACCTTCATCGTCAACGGCACCGAGCGCGTCATCGTCTCGCAGCTGCACCGTTCGCCGGGCGTGTTCTTCGACCACGATCGCGGCAAGACGCACTCCTCGGGCAAGTTGCTGTACTCCGCCCGCGTGATTCCCTATCGCGGTTCCTGGCTCGACTTCGAGTTCGACCCGAAGGACGCGCTGTTCACCCGCATCGACCGTCGCCGCAAGATGCCGGTGACGATCCTGCTGCGTGCGCTCGGCTACACCAACGAGCAGATGCTCGAGATCTTTTTCGAGCACAACGTGTTCCACCTGGGCAAGAAGGACGGCGCCGAGCTCGAGCTCGTCGCCGAGCGCCTGCGTGGCGAAACGCTGAATTTCGACCTGCGCGTCGGCAAGGACATCATTGTCGAGGCCGGCAAGCGCATTACCGCGCGCCACGTGCGCCAGCTCGAAAGCGCCAAGATCAAGTCGCTGGAAGTGCCGGACGAATACCTGATCGGCCGCATCCTCGCCAACGACATCGTCGACACCAAGACCGGCGAGTTGCTGGCCTCGGCCAACGACGAGATCGACGAGACGCATGTCGAGGCGTTCCGCAAGGCAGGCATCGACCGCATCGCCACGCTCTGGGTCAATGACCTCGATCGCGGCCCGTACATCTCGCAGACCCTGCGCATCGACCCGTCGAAGACGCCGCTCGAGGCGCTGGTCGAGATCTACCGCATGATGCGTCCGGGCGAGCCGCCGACCAAGGATGCCGCGCAGAACCTGTTCCAGAACCTGTTCTTCTCGCCCGAGCGCTACGATCTCGATCGCGTCGGCCGCATGAAGTTCAACCGTCGCGTCGGCCGCAAGGACGACAAGGGGCCGGGCGTCCTGTACGACGGCCGCTACTTCCGCGACCGCAACGACGAGAACTCGAAGGCGATGGTCAAGGAGCTCGGCACGGGTTCCGACATCCTTGACGTGCTCAAGGTGCTGATCGATATCCGCAACGGTCGCGGCACGGTCGACGACATCGACCATCTCGGCAACCGTCGCGTGCGTTCGGTCGGCGAAATGGCCGAGAACGTGTTCCGCATCGGCCTGGTCCGCGTCGAGCGCGCGGTCAAGGAGCGCCTGTCGCTGGCTGAATCCGAAGGCCTTACGCCGCAGGAACTGATCAATGCCAAGCCGGTGGCTGCCGCGATCAAGGAATTCTTCGGTTCCTCGCAGCTCTCGCAGTTCATGGACCAGAACAACCCGCTCTCGGAAGTGACCCACAAGCGCCGCGTTTCGGCCCTCGGTCCGGGCGGCCTGACCCGCGAGCGCGCCGGCTTCGAAGTGCGCGACGTGCATCCGACCCATTACGGACGCGTCTGCACGATCGAGACGCCGGAAGGCCCGAACATCGGCCTGATCAACTCGCTGGCCGTCTACGCGCGGACCAACGGCTACGGCTTCCTCGAGACGCCGTACCGCAAGGTCATCAAGGGCAAGATCACCAACGAGGTCGAGTTCCTCTCCGCAATCGACGAGGGTGACCATGTCATTGCCCAGGCCAACTCTCCGCTGAGCAAGGATGGCACCTTCACCGAGGAATTCGTTTCCTGCCGTTCGCACGGCGAATCGGAACTGCGTCCGCCCAGCGACGTCGAGTACATGGACGTCTCGCCGATGCAGACCGTGTCGGTCGCTGCCGCGTTGGTGCCGTTCCTCGAGCACGATGACGCGAACCGCGCCCTCATGGGCGCAAACATGCAGCGCCAAGCCGTGCCGACGCTGCGTGCGCAGACTCCGGTCGTGGGTACCGGCATCGAGCGCGCCGTGGCGCGCGACTCGGGCGTGATCGTGGCCGCGCGTCGCGGTGGCGAAATCGACCAGGTCGATGCCGGCCGCATCGTGGTGCGGGTGAAGGAAGACCAGATCGGCGAAAACGACGCCGGCGTCGACATCTATCCGCTGACCAAGTACACGCGCTCCAACCAGAACACCAACCTCAACCAGCGTCCGCTGGTCAACGTCGGTGACAAGGTCGAGATCGGCGACGTGCTGGCCGACGGCCCGTCGACCGATCTCGGCGAGCTCGCGCTCGGCCAGAACATGCTGGTCGCGTTCATGCCGTGGAATGGCTACAACTTCGAGGACTCGATCCTGATCTCCGAGCGGGTGGTCCAGGAGGACCGCTACACGACGATCCATATCGAGGAACTGACCTGCGTCGCCCGCGACACCAAGCTCGGGCCCGAGGAGATCACCGCGGACATCCCGAATGTCGGCGAGCAGGCGCTCGCGCGCCTGGACGAATCCGGCGTCGTCTACATCGGCGCCGAGGTGAAGGCCGGCGACATCCTGGTCGGCAAGGTCACGCCGAAGGGCGAGAGCCAGCTGACTCCGGAAGAGAAGCTGCTGCGCGCGATCTTCGGCGAGAAGGCCTCCGACGTGAAGGACAGTTCGTTGCGCGTGCCCCCCGGCATGGACGGCACCGTCATCGACGTTACCGTGTTCACCCGCGATGGCATCGAAAAGGACAAGCGTGCGCGCCAGATCGAAGAGATGGAAATCAAGCGCATCAAGAAGGACTTCGACGACCAGTTCCGCATCCTCGAAGGCGCGATCTACAACCGCCTGCGCGGCGCGATCCTCGGCAAGGCCGCGAATGGCGGGCCGGGCGCGCTGAAGAAGGGCGCGGCACTGACCGACGAGTACCTCGACAGCCTCAAGCGCGACGAGTGGTTCTCGATCCGCATGAAGGACGAGGATGCCGCCGAGATGCTCGAGCGCGCGCAGGAGCAGATCAAGGGCCATCGCGAGGAATTCGATCGCCGCTTCAAGGAGAAGCAGGCCAAGATCACGGCCGGCGACGACCTTGCCCCGGGCGTGCTCAAGATGGTCAAGGTCTACCTGGCCGTCAAGCGCCGCATCCAGCCGGGCGACAAGATGGCCGGCCGCCACGGCAACAAGGGTGTCGTCTCGATGATCGTTCCGGTCGAGGACATGCCGTTCGCGGCGGACGGCCGCCCGGTCGACATCGTGCTCAATCCGCTCGGCGTGCCGTCGCGAATGAACATCGGCCAGATCCTCGAGACCCATCTTGGCTGGGCCGCGAAGGGCCTCGGCGAGAAGATCGGCAAGATGCTCGACACCAATGAAAAGGTCAGCGAGCTGCGCAAGTTCCTCGACGCGATCTACAACCACGACAAGGACACATTCAAGCAGCGTGTCGACCTGAAGTCGTTCACCGACGACGAGTTGCTGACGATGGCGCGCAACCTGCGCTCGGGCGTGCCGATGGCGACGCCGGTGTTCGACGGCGCGTTCGAATCCGAGATCAAGGCCATGCTCAAGCTGGCGGGCCTGCCGGAATCCGGACAGACCATGCTGATCGACGGCCGCACCGGCGAGTCCTTCGATCGACCGGTCACGGTCGGTTACATGCACATGCTCAAGCTCAACCATCTGGTCGACGACAAGATGCACGCACGTTCCACCGGTCCGTACTCCCTGGTCACCCAGCAGCCGCTTGGCGGCAAGGCCCAGTTCGGCGGACAGCGCTTCGGCGAAATGGAAGTCTGGGCACTGGAAGCCTACGGCGCGGCGTACACCTTGCAGGAAATGCTCACGGTCAAGTCCGATGACGTTTCCGGACGCAACCAGATGTACAAGAACATCGTCGACGGCGACCACGAGATGGTGGCGGGAATGCCGGAGTCGTTCAACGTACTGGTCAAGG
>DAIMYT010000153.1:0-8050 GCA_036734345.1 Dokdonella sp.
GCGCGAGCAGCTATGCGAGGAGCTCGAAGTGCTCCCCGAAGCCGGACTGCATCCGGATGCGCTGGCCACGCGCCTGCGCGAAATCCAGGCGGAATGGTCGAATCTCGACCGCCTCGAGGCGCGCCCGGCGCACGCCGGCGACGCGCTCGCCAGGCGCTTCCGCGCGCTCTGCCGCAAGGCCATCGAGCCGGCCAAGCCGTATTTCGAGAAGCGCGACGAGCTGCGCAGGCAGGGTTCGCAGGAAACCGCGGAACTGATCGCGCGGGCCAGGGCTACCGCAACCGAAGAGAATGCCGACGGGTCCGCGCTGTCCGCCCTGCGCAAGCAGCTCGCCGACGCCCTGCGCAGCCTCGACCGCGTCGACCCGCGCGAGCGCAAGAATCTCGCCGGCGAAATCAAGAACGCGCTCGGCGCCATCGATGCGCAGGTTACGGCCCGGCATGCCGAGGTCGAATCCGCCAAGAACGACCTGATCGAACGCGCGGGCGCGCTGGCATCACAGACCGACAATCGCACCGCCATGAACCAGGCACGCGACCTGCAGAAACTCTGGCAGAAGGCCGGCAATGGCCGGCGCGCGCGCGACCAGGCGCAATGGAAGCTTTTCCGCGCGGCCGTGGATGCCGTGTTCGCGCGCGCCGACGACGAGCGCCGCGAACGATCCGCACAGGAGCAGCAGGCCCTCGAAGCGGCAGCGCGGCTGTGCGCGGAATTCGAAGCGCTGGCTGCCGGTCCGGCCCTGCCTGATCGTGCTGCAATCCATGCCATCGAAAATGCCTGGCGCGCGCTTGTCGTTGGCGATGCCGCACTGCGACAAAGATTCCAGTCGGCGCAGGCGTCGCTGCAGGCGCTCGAAGCGCGCGCGAAACAGCAGAAGAGGCGCGCCGAGTTCGACGTCTGGCTGTCCCACTACGAACTATGCAGGCAGCTTGAACGCGGCATGATCGATGCCGCTGCGTTCGGCACGCTGCAAGAATCGTTACCGGCGCTGGTATTGTCGGCAGAGGAAATGCGCCAGCGCGTGCAATCCCTGCTCGAAGGGGCGGATGCCGCTGACGGCGATGGCGATGCGCAGCGCGACTGCGTCCTCGAAATCGAGCAATTGGCTGGGATCGAGCCGCCGCCCGGGGATCGCCAGCGACGCATGGACCTGCAGGTCGGCAAACTCTCCGCGCGCATGCGTGGCGTGCAAGCGCCTTCGCCCGCAAACGCCTTGCGCGAGCTGCTTGGCACCTGGCTCGCGAGCGGTCCGGTCGCGGACGCCGATGGCGGACTTGAAACGCGTTTCAAACGCGCCCTGGCGGCCACGCTCGAATCACTCGCCTGACCGACCGGCACCGCTCCAATGGTTTCGCATGGAACCATTTGGACGTCCAAAATATTTGACGCATAGCACCAATTGTGATTGATTGGAGGCGCAGCGATGCCTGATCGTTGGCTGTGCATGATGGACCCGCTTCGATAATCCCATTGGGCGCATCCGCAGTGGATCGATGCGCTCCGTACGCTTGCGCAGGAAACAACGATGACGCCGATCCATCCGCCCGGACTCTACGACCCCTCCTTCGAGCACGACAGTTGCGGCTTCGGACTGATCGCCAATATCGATGGCAAGGCCAGTACCTGGCTGGTCGACCAGGCGTTCTCCGCCCTGGCCAGGATGTCGCACCGCGGCGGCGTCAATGCCGACGGCGTCACCGGCGACGGCTGCGGGGTACTTGTCTATCGCGCCGACGGCTGGCTGCGTGCGCTGGCGGCCGAAGCCTCGATCGGGCTCGGCGCCTCCTTCGCAGCCGGGCTGGTGTTTCTCGACCACGACACCGACAGGGCCGCGCGAGCGCAGTCGACTCTCGAGTCGACGCTGCGCGACGAGGGCCTGGGCGCGGCCGGTTGGCGCGACGTACCGGTCAACGACGAACCCTGCGGGCCGCTGGGGCTTTCCAGCCGGCCGCAGGTCCGCCAGGTCTTCGTCAACGCACCCGAGGGCCTCGACGAGGCGGTTTTCGACCGCGCCCTGTTCCGCGCCCGGCGCCGCGCGGAACTCGCGCTGGCCGAGGATCCCTCGTTCTACGTGGTCAGCCTGTCCGCGGCGACCATCGGCTACAAGGCGATGGCTGCGCCCGGCCGCCTGCGCGACGTGTTTCCCGACCTCCAGCGTGCCGAGCTGGCCAGCAGCGCGGTCACCTTCCACCAGCGCTTCTCGACCAACACGATGCCGAACTGGCGGCTCGCCCAGCCATTCCGCATGCTCGCCCACAACGGCGAGATCAACACGATCCGGGCCAACCGCAACTGGGCATTGGCGCGCCAGCCGAAGCTGCACTCGCCGCTGCTCGACATCTCCGACATCGGCGACCACGTTTCGCGCACCGGCTCGGACTCACTCAGCCTCGACAACATGTTCGAGCTGCTCGTCGAGGGCGGCCTCGACCTGCTCGCGACGACGCGCATCCTCGTGCCGCCGGCCTGGAGCGCGGACGAAAACCTCGACCAGGACCTCGAGGCGTTCTACCAGTACTACGCCCTGCACACCGAGCCCTGGGACGGGCCGGCCGGCCTGGTCATGTGCGATGCGCGGCACGCCGTGTGCGCGCTCGATCGCAACGGATTGCGTCCGGCGCGCTGGTCGCGCAGCGACGACGGCCACCTGATCGTCGCTTCCGAAACCGGGCTCTGGGACATTCCCGAGCAGCGCGTGATCGCCAAGGGCCGCCTTGGACCGGGCCAAATGCTCGCCGTCGACCTCGTCGAGCATCGCCTGCTCGACAGTGCGGCCATCGACCGCATCAATGCAGCACGGGCGCCCTACCGCGAATGGCTGCGCGAAGGCGTCATCTATCTGGAGTCGCACCTGATCGACCCGGCGCTGGCCGCCGAACCGATGCCGGCGGACATGCTGGCGCGCTTCCAGAAGCAATTCGCGCTGACCTGCGAGGAGCGCGACATCGTCCTCAAGACGCTGGCCGAAACCGGCGCCGAGGCCACCGGCTCGATGGGCGACGACACGCCGATCGCGGTGCTCTCGCAACAGTCGCGTTCGCTCTATGACTACTTCCGCCAGGCCTTCGCCCAGGTCACCAATCCGCCGATCGACCCGCTGCGCGAACGCCTGGTCATGTCGCTGGTCTCGCAGATCGGGCTCGAAGGCAACCTGTTCGATCTTTCCGCCGACAGCGCGCGCCAGGTGCTGCTCAGCTCGCCGGTGCTGTCACAGCGCAAGTTGCGCCAGCTGCTCGCGCTGCCGAACCTGGTCGATCGGCAGATCCGCATCGATCTCTACTATGACGAGCAGGTCGGCCTGAAATCCGCGCTCGAAGCCATCTGCACGCAGGCCGAAGATGCGGTGCGCAATGGTGCCGCCATCGTCCTGCTTTCCGATCGCTTCCCGCAGCCCGGGCTCACCCAGATCCATGCCCTGCTCGCCACCGGCGCCATCCATGCGCACCTGACCCGCAAGCAGCTGCGCTGCGACTGCAACCTGCTCGTCGAAACGGGAACGGCGCGCGATTCGCACCACTTCGCCTGCCTGATCGGGTTCGGCGCCACCGCGGTCTATCCGTTCCTGTCCTACCAGACCCTGTTCGACATGAACCAGCGCGGCGAGATCAAGGGCCGCGAAGACGAGACCGTGCATGAGATCGGGCGCAGTTACCGCCACGGCATCCGCAAGGGCCTGCTCAAGATCCTCTCCAAGATGGGCATCTCGACCATCGCCGGCTACCGCGGTGCGCAGCTGTTCGAAATCATCGGCCTCGACAGCGAGATCGTCGAGATGTGCTTCCCGGGCACGCCATCGCGCATCGGTGGCGCCGGATTCGTCGACATCGAGAACGAATACCGCGCCCAGCTGGCGCGATCGCGCAATCCGAACTACACGCTGCCTGCCGGCGGCCTGCTCAAGGCGATCCCTGACGGCGAGTACCACATGTACAACCCGTCCGTGGTAGGCCATCTGCAGACTGCCGTGCGCAGCGGCGACATGCGCCACTACCGCCTTTACGCCGAAGCCGTGAACGCGCGGCCGATATCAACGCTGCGCGACATGCTCGCCCTGCGCGAGGACACCACGCCGATCGATCTCGAACAGGTCGAGGCGCGCGAAAGCATCCTCAAGCGATTCGACTCGGCCGGCATGTCGCTCGGCGCGCTCTCGCCGGAAGCGCACGAGGCTCTGGCGATGGGGATGAACCGCCTTGGCGCACGCTCGAACTCCGGCGAAGGCGGCGAAGACCCGGCGCGCTACGGCACCGAGCGCATGTCGAAGATCAAGCAGGTCGCCTCCGGGCGCTTCGGCGTGACCGCGGCCTACCTGGTCAACGCCGAAGTACTGCAGATCAAGATCGCGCAAGGTGCGAAACCCGGCGAAGGCGGCCAGCTGCCCGGCGACAAGGTCAACGCGCTGATCGCGCGCCTGCGCTATGCCAAGCCCGGCATCGGCCTGATCTCGCCACCACCGCACCACGACATCTATTCGATCGAGGACCTGACCGAACTGATCCACGACCTGCGCGAGGCCAATCCGCAGGCACTGGTATCGGTCAAGCTCGTTTCGCACGCAGGCGTCGGCACGATCGCCGCGGGCGTGGTCAAGGCCGGCGCCGACCTGGTCACCATCTCGGGCCATGACGGCGGTACCGGTGCAAGCCCGATCACGTCGATCCGCTATGCCGGTACTCCGTGGGAACTCGGTTTGTCCGAGACCCACCAGACCCTGGTCATGAACGGCCTGCGCGAGCGCGTGATCGTGCAGACCGATGGCGGCCTGAAGACCGGCCTTGATGTCATCAAGGCAGCCATCCTCGGCGCCGATTCGTTCGGCTTTGGCACCGGGCCGATGGTGGCGCTGGGCTGCAAGTACCTGCGCATCTGCCACCTCAATTCCTGTGCGACCGGCGTCGCCACGCAGAACGACATCCTGCGTCGCCAGCACTTCGTCGGCGCCCCTGAGATGGTGCAGAACTTCTTCCGCTTCGTCGCCGATGACGTCCGCGAGTTGCTCGCCCGTCTCGGCGCGCGCTCGCTGCACGAGATCGTCGGGCGCACCGACCTGCTGCGCCACCTGCCCGGCATCACCGCCAAGCAGCGCAAGCTCGACCTGTCGCGACTGCTGGTTCGCGCCGAGGCCAACCGCGTGGTCAGCGACCTGTGTGTCGCCGGTCCGCTGGCCCCGGGTCCGACCGGCCTCGCCCTGGCCACCGTGAGCGACACGCGCGCGGCGATCGCGAACAGGACCGGCGGGCGTTTCAGCTACGCGATCAGCAACGTCGACCGCGCGATCGGCGGACGCCTGTCCGGGGAAATCGCACGCATCTGGGGCGACCAGGGCATGGTCGAAGCACCGCTCACGCTCGACTTCAGCGGCGCCGCCGGACAGAGTTTCGGCGCCTGGAATGTCGGCGGCCTCAACCTCATTCTTACCGGCGAGGCCAATGACGGCGTCGGCAAGGGCATGGCCGGCGGCCGCATCGTCGTGCGCCCGCCGGCCGGCGTGCGTTTCGCCAGCCAGGACGCCAGCATCATCGGCAATACCTGCCTGTACGGCGCCACCGGCGGTGAACTGTTCGCCGCCGGCCGCGCCGGCGAGCGCTTCGCCGTGCGCAATTCCGGCGCGGTCGCCGTCGTCGAGGGCGTCGGCGACCACGGCTGCGAATACATGACCGGCGGCACCGTCGTCGTGCTCGGCCGCAGCGGATTGAATTTCGGCGCCGGCATGACCGGTGGCTTCGCCTACGTGCTCGACCTCGAACGCAACTTCTTCGATCGCTACAACCACGAACTGGTCGACATCAACCGCATTTCGCTCGAAGGCATGGAGAACCACCTGCAGCACCTGCGCGCGCTCATGCAGGCGCACATCGACGCCACCGGAAGCGCCTGGGCACAGCAGTTGTTCAGCGATTTCCGCGACGTCCTGCACAAGGTCTGGCTGGTCAAGCCGAAGGCGGCAAGCCTCGCTGCACTCAACAGCGAACTCAGGGAAGCCGCATGAGCGACCGCCCGTTTCCGTTCCTCAAATTCGCCCGCGCACTGCCGAGCGAAGTCGCGATACCGATCCGCGTGGTGAATTTCAAGGAGATCAACGCGGACTTCGTCGGCAGCGAAGCCGTCGACCAGGCCTCGCGCTGCATCGATTGCGGAAATCCCTACTGTTCGTGGGGCTGTCCGCTCGGCAACCGCATTCCGCAATGGCTCAAGCTGGTCAGGGATGGCCGCATCGAAGACGCCGCGACGCTGATGCACGAGACCAATCCGCTGCCGGAAATCTGCGGAAGGGTGTGTCCGCACGACCGGCTCTGCGAAGGCATCTGCACGCTCGAGGAAGGATTCGGTGCGGTGACCATCGGTGCCATCGAGCGCTCGGTCACCGACGAGGCGATCCGCCGCGGCTGGCGTCCCCCGGAAGCGACCAGCAGGACCGACAAGCGCGTCGCCATCATTGGCGCCGGACCAGCCGGCCTCGCCGCCGCCGACCGGCTGGTGCGTGCCGGTGTGGCTGCTGACGTCTTTGACCGTTACGAGGAAATCGGCGGCCTGCTGACCTTCGGCATTCCGTCCTTCAAGCTCGAAAAGGACATCGTGCGCACGCGCCGGCGCGTGCTCGAGGACCAGGGCGTGCGCTTCCACCTCGGTGTCGAAGTCGGGCGCGATATCGCCTTCGAGAAGCTCGTCGAAGACTACGACGCCGTATTCATGGCGACCGGCGCCTATACCGCCGTCGACGCGCAGCTGCCGGGCCAGGACCTTCCCGGCGTCATCGTCGCCCTACCCTTCCTGATCGCCAACGCGCGCCACCAGCTTGGTACGGCGACCGCCGCCGACGTTCTGCCGGACCTGCGCGGCAAGCGCGTCGTCGTGCTCGGCGGCGGCGACACCGCGATGGACTGCGTGCGCAGCTCGGTGCGCCTCGGCGCCGAGCGGGTCACCTGCGTCTACCGACGCGATGAAGCCAACATGCCCGGCTCGCGCAAGGAAGTGAAGAATGCGCGCGACGAAGGCGTGATCTTCCGCTTCCTCGCCCAGCCCCTGTCGATCGTTGGCAAGCAGTTCGTCGATGGCGTCGAGATCGCCGAAACCCGCCTGAGCGACGCCGGCGATGGACGCGCCCGCTGCGTACCGGTGGCCGACAGCAGCCAGACGATTCCCGCGGATGTCGTGATCCTGTCTTTCGGTTTCCTTGCCAGTCCGCCCGAATGGTGTGCCCGTTCGAACATCGGGGTCGCGGCGAACGGCCGGCTCGAGGTCGGCGGCGAATCGCGCCTGCCCCAGCAGACCAGCCACCCGAAGGTATTCGCCGGCGGCGACAATGTGCGTGGTGCCGACCTCGTCGTGCGCGCCGTGCTCGATGGACGCGAAGCCGCACGATCGATACTGAGCCAGTTGAACGTGGTGGCCTGAGCGGTGCGCATACGGGTTACCCTTTGCCGATGACCCGCATCCTCATCGCCGACGATCACCCGCTGTTCCGCCTGGCCCTGGTCCAGGCAGTCGGCAACCTCGGCAGCGATATCGAGATCCTCGAAGCCGATGGCCTCGATTCGGCACGTGAACGCCTGCTCGACCACGCCGGCATCGACCTCGTGCTGCTCGACCTGCACATGCCGGGCAGCCATGGCCTGATGGGACTCGTGGCCCTGCGCACCGAGTTCCCTGCGGTTGCGGTGGTCATGATCTCGGCCAACGACGACCCGCAGATCATGCGTCGGGCGCTGACCTACGGCGCCGCCGGCTTCATACCGAAGCGCAGCGGCATCGCCGACATCCAGGCCATGCTGCGCGCCGTCATCGACTGCGCGGAACCGCCGTCGCTGCCGCCGCCGGCAAACGCGATGGCAGGCGCCGACGAGGATCGCCAGCTGGCCAAGCGGCTGGCCTCGCTGAGCCCGCAACAGCTGAAAGTGCTGATCCTCGTCGCCGAGGGCCTGCTCAACAAGCAGATCGCCGATCGTCTCGGCATCCAGGAACGTACGGTCAAGGCGCACATGAGCGCCGTCTTCGAGCGGCTTGACGTGCGCAACCGCACCCAGGCCAGCGTCCTGCTGCGTTCACTCGA
>DAIMYT010000154.1:0-7937 GCA_036734345.1 Dokdonella sp.
CAGGCTTCGTACTTGCTTCTGGGTTCGATCACCCTGGTCGCACTGGTTGGCTGGATCGATGACCACCGCGGACTGGACGCGCGCTGGCGCATCATCGCCCACGGCGCGGCGGCGGTCATGCTCGGTGCGCCTGCCTTGTCCCTGATCTTCGGCGAAGGTTCGGCCAACCCGGCCACGCCATGGCTGGTTGCAGCGTGGCTGGTCTGCGTGGTGGCCCTGGTCTGGTCGATCAACCTGCACAATTTCATGGACGGCATCGACGGGCTGCTCGCCATGCAGGCCCTGTTCGTGTTCTGCGTGCTCGCCTGGATCTGCCACCGGGCCGGACGGATCGACGTGGCCCGCTCGATCGGACTGTTCGCGGCGGCCACCCTGGGTTTCCTGCCTTTCAATTTCCCGCGCGCCCGCATCTTCATGGGCGATGTCGGCAGCGGCGTCCTCGGCCTGCTTATCGCCGTCGCGGTGTTCTGGCAGGTGAGCGCGGTGCCGTCGGCATTCTGGGTCGGGTTCATCCTGTTCCGCCTTCGTTGTCGACAGTACGGCGACCCTGCTTTCACGCATGTCCGGTGGCCGGCGTTGGTATAGTGCACACCGCGAGCATCTGTATCAGTGGCTTGTCCGCTGTGGCATGAGCCATGTGCAGGTCGTTGGCCTCTACATGGCGTGGAACCTGGTGGTGGTATTGCCGATGATCTACTGGAGCCTGCGAACAGCCACGGTGCCTGAGGGCAACCCGGCCGCCATGCCCGTGCCGACCGCGGGCAGTGGAGCCCTCCTGGCCGTGTATGCGCTGGGCGCCGTTACCTGGGTCTGCTGCAAACGTCTTTGGCTGCGCGTGTGCCGGTCGAACCGGTCGAGGTCGTCGTGATCAACCGAATCATCGCCAAGATCCATCCGCGCCTTGCCGTCGTCGTGCACGACCTGGCCATGGTGTGGCTGGCGTGGACCGCCATCACATCGATCCGCTGGTCGTTCGAATCCGTGCGCCCGGACCTCGGGCTGTTCGGTCCCGAGGTCTGCCTGGTCCTCGCCGCGCAGGGCGTCATCTTCTGGATCACCGGGCTGTACAAGGGATTGTGGCGCTTCGCCAGCCTGCCTGACCTGTGGAACATCCTGCGCGCGGCCACGCTCGGGGCCCTGGCCATTGCGGTCACCCTGTTCCTCTACAACCGCCTCGCCACAGTGCCGCGCACGGTGCTGCTGATCTACACGCCCACGCTGGCCGTGCTGCTTGGCTTTCCGAGACTGGCCTACCGCTACTGGAAGGACAGCCGCCTCGATTTCCTTTCGCGTTCGCCGGCCATGCGCGTCCTCGTTCTCGGCGCCGGACGCGCAGGGGACACCCTGGTGCGCGGGCTGGTGCGCGAGAACCGCTACCGGCTGGTCGGCATCCTCGATGACAACAGCCAGATCCGCGGGGCGCGCATCCATGGCGTGCCGGTGCTCGGAACACTCGAGCAGCTGCCGCAACTGGCCCGCGAAACTGCCGCGCAGATGCTGCTGATCGCAATGCCCTCGGCGACCAGCGTGCAGATGCAGCGCGTGGTCGGCTTCTGCGAACAGACCGGCCTGCCGTTCCGCACGATGCCGCGCCTCGCCGACGTCGTCGCCGGGCGTTCGAGCTTCGGCGAGCTCAAGGAAGTCGCCATCGAGGACCTGCTCGGCCGCGAACAGGTACAGCTCGACTGGACCTCGATCCGCACCGGCATCTCGGGAAAGCGGGTTCTCGTTACCGGCGGCGGTGGCTCGATCGGATCGGAGCTTTGCCGGCAGGTCGCGCGGCTCGGCGCGTCGTCGTTGACCATCCTGGAGATTTCCGAATACAACCTGTACCGGATCGAACAGGAGCTGCGGCGCGAATTCCCCGACCTGCTGCTCGATGCGCGCATCGGCGATTGCGGGGATCTCAGTGGTTGCGAGAGGGCATTCGCGACGGCACGGCCGCAGGTCGTCTTCCATGCCGCCGCCTACAAGCACGTACCACTGCTGCAGGAACAGCTGCGCGAGGCCTTCCGCAACAACGTGCTCGGCACGCACACGGTCGCCCAGGCGGCGGATCGCCATGGCGTCGAGTGCTTCGTCCTGATCTCCACCGACAAGGCGGTCAACCCGAGCAGCATCATGGGGGCCTGCAAGCGCGCGGCCGAAATCTACTGCCAGAACTTCGCGGCGCAATCGAAGACGCGCTTCATCCGTGCGCTTCGGCAACGTGCTCGATTCCGCCGGCTCCGTCGTGCCGCTGTTCCGCGAACAGATCCGCGCCGGCGGACCGGTGACCGTCACCCATCCGGAAATCACCCGCTATTTCATGACCATTCCCGAGGCCTGCCAGCTGATCCTGCAGGCTGCGGTGCTCGGCAATGGCGGCGAGATCTTCGCGCTCGACATGGGCGAGCCGGTCAAGATCGCCTATCTGGCCGAACAGATGATCCTGCTTGCCGGCAAGCAGCCCGGCCGTGACGTCGAGATCGCCTTCACCGGCCTGCGTGCGGGCGAGAAGCTGTTCGAGGAACTGTTCCATCCGCTCGAGAACTACCAGGCGACCACGCACGCCAAGATCTATCTCGCCCAGCCGCGCAGCATGGCCTGGAGCCTGCTGACCATGCAGATGCAGCAGGCCGAGCTCGCCGTGCGTGACTACGACGAAACCCTGTTGCGCCGCATCCTCGACCAGTTGCTGCCCGAGTTCGAATCGCGCGGCGCCGATGACTCGGCGACCGTGATTCCATTTGCCGCTCGACCTTCCTGATTCCCGCCATGAGAATGATTCGATGAGCCACGGCCGATTGCGCAAGGTTGTTTTTCCGGTAGCCGGACTCGGCACGCGATTCCTGCCCGCGACCAAGGTGGTTGCCAAGGAAATGCTGCCTGTACTGGACCGGCCCCTGATCCAGTACGCGGTCGACGAGGCTGTCGATGCCGGTGCCGATACCCTGATCTTCGTCACCAACCGCTACAAGCACGCCATCGCCGACTATTTCGACAAGGCCTACGAACTCGAAAGCAAGCTGGCCCAGTCCGGCAAGGACGAACTGCTGGCGCTGGTCCAGGGCACCTTGCCGAGGAATGTGCGCTGCGTATTCGTGACCCAGCCCGAAGCGCTCGGGCTCGGCCACGCCGTGCTTTGCGCCAGGCCCGTGGTCGGCGACGAGCCGTTTGGGGTGGTGTTGGCCGACGACCTCATCTGGAACGGCAATCCCGGATCGGGCCGCCACGGCGCACTGCGCCAGATGAACGAGGTCGCCGTTCGCGAGGACGCCGGTGTCATCGCCGTGGAAGAAGTGCCGCGCGAAGACACCGGCAAGTACGGCATTGTCGATGCGGAGCCGATTTCCGAACGCGCCGCGCGCATCCGCCTGGTCGTGGAGAAGCCCAAGCCCGATGTGGCGCCTTCGAACCTTGCAATCGTCGGCCGCTACGTGCTGCCGGGGCGCATCTTCGCGCTGCTGGAAAAGACCACGCCAGGCGCTGGTGGCGAGATCCAGCTGACCGACGCGATCGAGGCGCTGCTCCACGAGAAACCGGTGCTGGCCTATCGCTTCGAAGGCACCCGCTTCGATTGCGGGAACAAGCTGGGCCTGGTCAAGGCGACCCTGCACATGGCCCTGAACGATCCGCAGATCGCCGATGAGACCCGCCGCTGCCTGGCCGAGTTGCAGGGCCGATAGCGTCGGCATGGACCTCAGCTACATCCTCAATCACCTGGGTGAGGAGCGCGAGTCCTACCATGGCGCGGTCATTCCGCCAATCGTGCAGTCGTCCATTTTCGCGTTTCCCAGCGTGCAGGCGATGCGGGTCGGATTCGCCGATGAATTCGCCGAGCACATGTACACGCGCGGCAACAATCCGACGGTGTCGATCCTGCGCAAGAAGGTCGCCGCCCTGGAAGGCGCCGAAGACTGCCTGGCATTCGGCAGCGGCGCGGCCGCCGTCGCCGCCGCGGTCTTCGCCAGCGTGCGCCAGGGCGACCACGTCATCTGCGTCGCCAAGCCCTACAGCTGGACGCGGACCCTGCTGCGCGACCTGCTGCCGAAGTTCGGTGTCGGCACGAGTTTCGTCGATGGCACCGATACAGCCAATTTCGCCGCGGCGATCACGCCGGAAACCCGCCTGATCGTCCTCGAAAGCCCGAATTCGATGACCTTCGAGCAACAGGACCTTGCTGCCGTAGCGGAACTAGCGCGCGCGCGGGATATCCGCACCATCTGCGACAACAGTTTCGCCACGCCGCTGAACCAGTCGCCCATCGCGCTGGGCGTGGATCTGGTCGTGCATTCGGCGACCAAGTATCTCAATGGCCACAGCGACGTGGTTGCCGGCATGCTCTGTGGCAGCGAAGCGATACTGCGCGAGGTCTTCCGCGGGCCCTACATGACCTTCGGCGCAATCCTTTCGCCGCACGATGCCTGGCTGATGATCCGCGGCATGCGCACGCTGGCCGTGCGCATGGAGCGCGTCGCGGCGACCACGCGGAAGGTGCTCGCCTTCGTTGAAGCCCATCCGAAAATTCGCCATGTCTACCATCCGGGCGCTACGTCGAACCCGCAGCTCGCGCTCACCGCGCAGCAGCTGCGCGGATCCAGCGGCCTGCTCACGATCGACCTGGCGACGGACGAGATGCCGGCCATCGAGCGCTTCTGCAATTCGCTGACGCGCTTCCTGATGACCGTTTCCTGGGGTGGCTACGAATCGCTGGCGTTCCCGGTTTGTGCGGTCTTCCCGCCCGATGCGCCGATGCGGACGGCGGCCAGCATGCCGCTCAGCCTGGTGCGACTTTCGATCGGCCTCGAAGAGGCGGATGTCCTGATCGAAGACCTCGAGCAGGCATTGGCCTCGATCTGATCCGCGTTTTTGGCCGCGGTCGTGCAGGGGAGCTCCCGGCAGCGCGAGCGGCATGGCGTACACACCGAAACAGGGGGCCGCAATGACCGCCAGACCGCCGCAGGGGAATCCGGCATGCCGATGAAGCCGATGCATGTCGCAATCGTCGGCTACGGGACTGCGGGGCAGGCGGCTGCGATCCTGCTGGCACGCGACGGCCACCACGTCGAGGTCTTCGAGCAAACCGCCCGACCTGGCCCGGTTGGCGCGGGCATCCTGCTGCAACCGGTCGGCCTGCAGGTGCTCTGGCACATGGAACTGCTCGACACCGCCGTGCATTTCGGAAAGCGCATCGATCGGCTGTACGGCGAAAGCAAGGCCGGCCGGACCGTGATGGACATGCGTTACCGCCAGTTGCACCCGCATATGGCCGGATTCGGCATGCAGCGCGGTGCGCTGTTCTCGATTCTTGCCGATGCCTTGCCGGCAACCGTGGAACTGCACTGCGCGCATCACATCACCGACATCAGCGAAGACGGGCGTCGCCTCGGCGACGCGCAGGGCCGACGCCACGGGCCGTTCGACCTGGTGCTCTGCGCCGATGGCGCGGCCTCGAAACTGCGTGCCTTCGCTGGAACTCCACGCCTGGACCGGCCGTACCCCTGGGGTGCGTTGTGGTGCCTCGTTGCGCAGGGCACCTGGCCTTATCCGCACGAATTGCGTCAACGTTATGTCGGGGCTCGCAGGATGATCGGCCTGTTGCCGGTCGGGTCCCGGCCCGGCGATCCCGTGCCAAGGCTGAGTTTCTTCTGGAGCCTGCCGACTGCAGGCTTCGAGGCATGGTCGGCCGCCGGGATCGGGCCGTGGCTCGAGGAAATCCGCGCGCTCTGGCCCGAGGCGCTTGCAAGCCTCGCCGGCGTGGACCGTTGCGACCAGCTCAGCCGTGCCAGCTATCGCGACGCGATTCCTCGTCACTGGCAGCGCGGGCGCATGGCACTGCTTGGCGACGCCGCGCATGCGATGAGCCCGCAACTGGGGCAGGGCGTCAACATGGCCCTGCTCGACGCCCTCGCCTTGCGTGACACGCTGCGCAGCGCTGCCCCGATCGAGGCGGCACTGGCCAGCTACCAGGCCACGCGTCGCGCCCATGTATCGGCCTACCAGTTCTGGAGCCGCTGGCTGACGCCGCTGTTCCAGTCCGAAGGCGACCTGCTGGCCGCGCTGCGCGATCTCGCTTTCCATCCACTGGGCCGGACCTGGGGCGCGCGGACGCTGATGTTGCGGGTCCTCTCGGGAACCCAGCGCGGCCTGTTCGGCCAGGTGAAGCTGTCGGAGGCGTTCCTCGCGGCGCTGGAAAGCGCTGCGCGGATGGACCGGGGCGCTCGTGCGGTAGACTTTCCGGTTCACACGCACTGAGGAAGATTGCATGGGCAGTTTCCAGCCACCCGATGTCCTGCTGCTTGGCCCGGGCCCGTCGCCGGTATCCAGGCGCGTGCTTGATGCCATGGCGCGGCCGACCATCGGCCATCTCGATCCGCGCTTCGTCGGCATGATGGACGAACTCAAGGAGCTGCTGCGCTTCGCGTTCCAGACCCGCAACGCCCTGACCGTGCCGATTTCGGCACCTGGCTCGGCCGGCATGGAAGCAGCGTTCGTCAATCTGGTCGAGCCCGGCGAGAAGGTTGTCGTCTGCCAGAACGGCGTGTTCGGCGGGCGCATGCGCGAGAACGTCGTGCGCATGGGCGCCATCCCGATCATGGTCAATGATGCCTTCGGCACGCCGATCGATCTGGAGAAGGCCGAAGCCGCGCTGAAAGCCAATCCCGGTGCCAAGGCGCTTGCCTTCGTCCACGCCGAAACCTCGACCGGCGTCGAATCGGATGCCGCTGCGCTGTGCAGGCTTGCCGCGCAGTACGGCGCCCTCAGCATCGTCGATGCGGTGACCAGCCTCGGCGGCATTCCGCTGCTCGTCGATGCCTGGGCAGCCGATGCGGTCTATTCGGGGTCGCAGAAATGCCTGTCGGCGCCGCCCGGGCTCTCTCCGATCACGTTCAGCGAAAGGGCCGTCGGCGTACTGCAGTCGCGCAAGACGCCCGTGCAGAGCTGGTTCCTCGACCTCGGCCTGGTCATGGGCTACTGGCAAGGCGGCGGCGCACGCGCCTACCATCACACGGCACCGATCAACATGTTGTACGGACTGCACGAGGCCTTGCTGATCCTCCAGGAAGAAGGACTCGAAGCAGCCTTCGCCCGCCACCGCGAGAATCACCTGCTGCTCAGGAAGGGGCTCGAATTGATCGGGCTCGAACTGCTCGTCGCCGAGAAATCGCGGCTGCCCCAGTTGAATGCCGTCAAGGTTCCCGAAGGCGTCGACGAGGCCATCGTGCGCAAGCGGCTCCTTGCGGAATTCGACATCGAGATCGGCGCGGGCCTGGGCGAACTGGCCGGCAAGATCTGGCGCATCGGCCTGATGGGCGCCGGCAGCAATCCAGCCAGTGTCGGACGCGTCATCGATGCGCTCGGAACCTGCCTGCAGCGCAAGGCGGCCTGAGCCCGCGGGTGCCGGGCAGGCCGGGCGGTGCCGCGTCGTGCCTACCTTGACGCGGCTGCGAGTCCCTGCGGCGATGCGGCCGGTTCCGTTACCCGGCGATAGGCGATGCGCTGCGTACCGCCATCGCAACTGCCGACGATCCGGTCATCCGTCGTGGTATTCGCGGGCAGGATGGTCAGCGTATAGGCCTTGACCCCGTTCGCCTTGATCTTGGCGGCGATTTCGGATTTCAGTTCGCTGCAGGGTTTGAGCGTGGACGCGGCCTGCGCCTGGGCCATGCAGGGAACGATCAGGAGCAGCAGGAGGCTGGTTTTCATGGGTTTTCCGTCGTGGTTGGTGGGTGACCGCGTAGTCCGCGCAGGTGGATGGCGGGTCGGGAACCATGTTCAGCCCCGCCCATGGCCGCGCCGGGGCGGCCAGATGGCGGAATTCGGGCAGGATCGGCGATGTATGCCTTCAGTGGAAATCCCGCGACTGCGAGCCGAGTTCGGGCAGCAGGGCATCGAGATTGAACAGGCGATGGGCGATCACATGCTGCACGCCCTCGCTCGACTGCAGTTCGCCT
>DAIMYT010000155.1:0-2892 GCA_036734345.1 Dokdonella sp.
ATGCAGAGGCGCGTCGAGCGGGACTTCGGGCTCGGCGTGCTCAAGTTCGACGAGACCGTCTACCGGGCCGAGCAACCGCTGTTCACGCCGCTGCATGGCGCGATGGACTTCCGGTTCCTGGGCGAGCCGGTCAAGGTCGACGAGCTGCTCGCCGAAGTCCCGCCGGATGCCGAGCCGGGAACGGCCAAGCGCAACGAACCCGGCGCGCATACCGATTGGCTCGCGGCGCTGCTCGAGGGCGACGACGTGCACGGCAACGCCTGCCGGCTCATCGGGCGCTGGGTCGCGCTGCGCTGGGACGACGCGACGATCCGCGCAACGATGGACGCGCTGGCGATCGGCGTGGCCGCCAGTCGGGGCCGGGAGCGCGCCGACGAGCTGCTCGGCGAGGAGCTGGACCGGATGATCGATGGGGCGCGTCGAAACGGCTACGACAAGCCCAGGGAGGCGCCAGGCGCCGCGCAAACGGGCGCGGAGGATGCAGAGCACCAGCGCGGCAGCGATCGCGCTGCAGAGGGCGCAGACGAGCCGCAGAACCTATTCCGCGAGGCTGTGGCGCCGCGCTTCGATCCTGCCGACGTGCCGGCGCCGATTCGGCGCATGGCCGAGGCATTCAGCGCAGCAACAGGATTCAACGTGTCGGGCTCGATCATGGCGGCGACGGTGGCCGCGGCTGCGGTGATCGACGACCGATATCGGCTCGCGGGGCGGCCCGGGTCCGACTGGTTCGAGTCTGCCCGATTGTGGGCGGTGCTGATCGGCACGCCGAGCGCTGGCAAGTCGCCGACAATCCGCGCGGCGGCCGACCCGATCAAGGATCTGCGCCGCGAGATGTTCGCTCGGTGGCTTGAGGCGAACGCGACCGCGAAGGAAGGCGAACGCGACCCGAAGCCGGCGCTATTCACGTCGGACGCGACGACCGAGGCGCTCGCCGACCTGTTGCGCGACAACCCGCGCGGCGTGCTGATGCTCACCGAGGAATTCGCGTCTTGGATCGGCGGGGGCGACGCCCATCGGGGCGGGGCAGGCGCGCGCAACCGCGGCGAGTGGCTGCAGCTGTACGACGGCGGCCCGCACCAAGTCGATCGAGTGAAGCGCGGCTCTTTTCTCGTGCCAAACTGGGGCGCATCGGTGCTCGCCGCCTGCACGCCGGCCGGGCTGCGCGATCAGGTTCGCAAACTGCCTGATGACGGGCTCATTCATCGGTTCATGCCGTGCATCATGGGGGCGCCACGGATGCCGAGCGCGACCAGTGCGCGCGACGCGTTGCGGGATTGGTCGATCCGGCTGCGCGACCTGTTTGAACGCACGACGTGCGAAACGGCGAGCGCGCGAACGCGCATCAGCACCGCTGCACGGATGACTTTCGACGCCGAGGCCCGCGCGATCCGCGAGTCGATCGACGCGATCTATGATCTATCGCCGGCTCTAGCGTCGCACCTGGGCAAGCACCCGGGGATGCTGGCGCGCGTTGCGCTCACGTTTCACCTGGTCGACGGGCGCCCGGGCGATGCGATCGAGCGCGACACAATGGAGCGGGCCGCGCGCTTCATGCACACGGTGCGCAAGCACGCCGCCGCGCTGTTCCTGGGGATCCTCTCGGCGGCGCCCGCGCTCGACGTGGCCCGCGGCGTGGCCCGCGCGATCGTCGCCGATCCGAGCCGCCCGGCCAGCATTGGCCGCAACTACATGACGCAGCGATGCCGGGCTTTTCGCCAGGCGCAGGACTTCGAGCGACGGCTCGCTGTGCAGGCGCTCGAGGATGCGCGGTGGCTGCATCCGGTGGCTGAGTCGCGCGCCTATGGCGGATGGGGCGCGTCCGAGTGGGCAGTCAATCAGCGGGTTTTCGACCTGTTCGCGGCCGAGGGCGAGGCGCACCGCGACCGTCGGCAGGCCGTGCGCGACTTCATGGGGGAAACCTGAATGTCTGTTATCTCTGCCTTGCGCCCGCAGGGAGTAGGCGGATTTTCCCCTCTCTCTACTTCTACCCTCCGCGCACGCAAGGCAGAGATGCCAGAGATGCACTCGGCGGGCACACGGAGCGCCGACCGCTGGCACCTCGTCTGCCGGCTGCTCGCCGATCCGATCGGCGAGTCCATGTGTCTGGTCGCGCTGCTCGAACGGCTGCCGGGCGAGCGGCACCGACACCGGATCGTCGACGACTGCGCGCGTCGCCAGTGGGGGCGTGCATGACGCGCAAGGGGGTATGGGGGTCGCGATCTTTGCGCCGTCGGTCTGGAAACCGCGCGCAATCGGTTCCGCCCACAAACTTCAAGGATTTTCGAAACCTCCGTCCTCTCATTTTCCGATCCCAATTTCGACGATGGGAAAAAACGACTTGGCGCCCGGCTTCCGACCCTCAAGCCGGAGGAATCCGACCCCTCTACCCCGTAAGGGGGTCTGAATCTCTGGCGCTCGAGGCAGGGAAGCCGGGCGCCAAGTCGTTTTTCCTCGTGCGCGGGTTTCGGCAGGGGGGTATTGGAGCAGTCATGGGACAGCGCGGACCAGCACCGAAGCCGGCCGAGCTGCAGATCCAGGAAGTCGAAGCGGCGCAGGAAGCCGCGGCGGCGCGCGAACGCGCGCTGCTGCTCGCCGAGCGCGAGCGAGACATCGCCGCGGGTGAGGCGGCGGAGGCCGCGGGCTGGACCGCGCACCGTGTGCCGGCCGACCGGGCCAGTAAGGCGGCCCGGGCCCCGCGCTGACATGGCGGCTCGGCCTGTTCCTCGCGATCCTTGGGGGCGCCCGCTGGTCGAGCCGGAACGCCTTGATCGCGGCGAGCGGGTCGAGTTGCTTGCGCAGGCGGCCCGCGCGCTCGTCGCGGGACAGGCGCCGGCGCGCTACGCGGCGACTTACCTCGGGCGGGCGCTGCTCGACTGGCTCGCGGACGGCGGC
>DAIMYT010000155.1:2902-7913 GCA_036734345.1 Dokdonella sp.
CATGCCCGCCGGGTCTCTCCGCCGATCTTGAGGAATTGCGCGCCCAGCACGTCCCGACCAGCCCCTCGGCGATCCGCAAGGCGCGGCGGCGTGCGCACCGTCATCGGCCATGACGGGGGCGCGCGTAGGGTACTCATCATGAAACCCCGTCCCCATGATCGTGCCCGCGTGGAGCTCGCTACGGACCCGCTCGAGGTCGCCGTCGTGATCGGTCAGGAGCGCCTGGCAGCGCGCATCTCGCCCGCGACGGCGCGGCGCCTGGCCGCGGTTTTGATCGAGTTCGCGACGCCGCGCACCTTCTCTCCGCGGCTGCGCGCAGGTCGTCCCTGATGGCCGTTGCGTGCTGGCCCAAGTTCATGACGCGTACGCCGATGCGTGCGCACCCATCGTGCCCAACTGCGCAGCCGAAGCTGCGCGGTCAGGCGCGCCACCAATCGGAGTCAACATGTTCAATCAATCGACCCTGATCGACCGGCGGCTCGACAAGCTCGACCGAATCGAATCCGTCTTGGCGCCGCAACTGGACGAGGCGACTGCGCAGTTCGACGCGCGGCGTGCCGGGCAGCGGCGCAAAGCGCTCGCGGAGCATCGCAAGGCGATCGCGGCAGCCGAAAAGAACCTCGAGGCCACAGGCGCGACACTGCAGGCCGCGCAAGCCGAGTTCGATCGAATCAATGCCGAATGGCGTGTGGCCGACGAACGACTGCGGTCCGCGATGGCGGCCGCCCACGGAGCGAGTTCGCGGCTCGACCGGGAGCAAGGCGCGCAAAGGCAGGCGCTCGGCCCGTTGGGCAACGCCGTGCTCGACGAGGTGCTCGTGGCACTCCAATCGATGCGCGACAACGCCCGCACGCTGATCCGGCAGTCGCCGAGACTTCGGAAATCCTGGATCACTGGCGAGACGGCGGTGGTCGGGCTCGACATCGAAAACCCGAACATGGCAGAACTCGCCGCACGCTGTGCCTCGGCGATCGACGAGCTCGAGGCGATGCGCTATTCGGAGCGCACGCCCGCGGAAATCGAGGCGGCGGCGCGCGCGGCGCTTCGGCGGTGCCGGGAGATCGGGGGCGACACTTACCGCAACCTGGTCGGCGTGCCATTCGAGGCGCTGCCTGCGTAGGCCATGCACGGGGCGCTGCTTCTGCAGACGATCATCGGCCAGCCGTGGGCCGTCTCACTGCCGTTCGCGGCGGCGATGGCGGGCACGCTCGATCGGTGGGTGTCCGGTGCTCGGCTCGATCCGCAGCAGGTGCAGGCGGCCGTCGCGGGGGCGCCGGAACGGATGGCCGCCCGTCGCGAGTCGGCGCGCCGGGTCCGATCGGTCGCCGTGCTGCCGCTCCATGGTGTCATTGCGCACCGGGCGCACATGGTCGCCCGAACCTCGAGTGGGGCCGGGACGTCCACCGAACTGTTCGCACGTGAGTTCCGTGCCCTGATGGCCGACCCGTCGGTCGCACACATCGTCATCGACGTGGAATCCCCTGGCGGGTCGGTCGCAGGAACCCCCGAGCTGGTCGAGGTGATCCGGGCCGCGCGCGGTCGCGGAAAGCGCATCGTTGCGGTGGCGAACGCGAGCGCCGCATCGGCCGCTTACTGGATCGCGACCGCAGCCGACGAGGTGATCGCGACGCCATCGGCATCCGTAGGGTCGGTGGGCGTCGTGGTGATGCACGAGGACCGCAGCGCAGCCGACGCGCAAGCCGGGCGCCGCATCAGCTACGTGACCGCGGGTCGCTTCAAGGCGGAGGGCAATCCGCACGCGCCGCTCGACTCAGAGGCTCGGCGCCATCTGCAGGCGCTCGTCGACACGGCGTACGCAGAGATGGTCGCGCAGATCGCACGAACCCGGGGGCTGTCGGTGGAGCACGTCCGGGAGCGGTTCGGGCAGGGCAGGCTGTTGACGCCCGAGGACGCCAGGCGCGCCGGCATGCTCGACGGGATCGAGACCCTCGATCAGGTGATCGATCGCCTCGCCCGCGGCGGTAAGCCGCGCCTCGCGAGCACGTCTTCGGCGGCTCGTTTGGAGCCGCGCCTGCGTCTGGCCCACGCTCGCCTGCAGCTGCTCGAGACTCGGGCCAGCCGCACCCGCCCGGAGAGGGGCTCGGCATGACGGGATCGGGCCGCGCCCTCGCAGATAACAGGGTCCGCCGCGGTGCGGGCATGGGGCGAAGCGATCAAGCAAGACACGGTCAACGAGATTCGAAACCGTATATTGCGAAGCCCGAGTTGGGACGGCCCGCTGGCGTGACCGTGCCCATGCGTCAGTGGCTCGACGCCGCCGCCGCTCTCGAGCCCCAGCTGCTGCAGTCGCTGCCGCTCGATATAAGCGTGCTCGATCTGGCTGCCTGTCAGTTGAACCGCGGCGGACTCCTCCGCCCGGTGGTCGACCTGCTGCCGCTCGAGGAGCCGCGACTGCGCGTGCGCGTGGTCACCCGTAGCGGCGGCTGGTGGCTGTTCGATTCTTGCGGGCGCGTGGCGCCGACCAGGTTTCAAGAGGGTCAGGCCAACGCGCAGGAAACCCTTCAGCCTGATCGAGGCGTCTGATGCCAGCCGATTTCACCAAACCAGTCGCGAACAATGATCGCGCCGACAACCTCGTCGCGACAAAAGACACCCTCGTCGCGCTTGCGCAGCTGCTCGAAGACCTGTCGCCGACAGGGCTCGCCTCGGGCTTCAAACGCTGGTCGGCGACGAACAAGCGCTTCGAGCGATACAACGGCACGAGCTGGGTCGCGATCACCGACGAGATGGCGCAGCTCGTCAAGGAGCCGGTTGCGACGGTAGCTTCTGGCGCGACGGTAGATCTCGGCGCGCAATCGGGTCGCATCGTCGCGATCACCGGCACGACCACGATCACGAGCTTCGGCACCGCCGACGATGGCGTGCTCCGCTACGTGCGCTTCTCCGGCGCGCTCACGCTCACGCACAACGCGACCTCGCTGGCGCTGCCAGGGGCGGCGAACATCACGACCGCGAGCGGTGATTGGCTGATCGCCGAGTCGCTGGGCGCCGGAAACTGGCGCGTGCGCCTGTACCGCACGGCGGGCGGCATGTTCATCGTCAGCACGCCGACCAGCGATCTTCACGCGGCCACGAAGAAGTATGTGGATGACCTGAACGCGACGTCCGGCACCTGGACCCCTTCGGTATCAGCTGTCACGAACGTCGCGTCCTCGACGGCCTATCTCTGCCGATACTCGCGGGTCGGTAATACCGTGACGGTCAGCGGCGTGGTCGACATCGACCCGACCGCCGCGGACACGGGGACGATCTTCGATTTGACGCTGCCGATTGCATCGGCGTTCGCGGCCATTACCAACGCAAACGGAACATTCAACACCGCATCGGCGAGCCGGGGCGGCGTGATCTACGCGAACGCGACCGATGCCCGACTGCGGTGCAGTTTCACGCCGCAGACGGCGAGCGCGCTGCAGCTGTATTTCGTCGCGCAGTACGTCGTCATATGAGGCCGGCCTGCATCGTCCTGGCGTGGCTCGGCTGGTCCGCCGTCCTACTGGTGGCCGAAGTGCTCGCGGTCCCGCTCGTGCCGCTGGCTGTGGCGCTTGCCGATCCAGCCGGGCGCCTGCCGCCGTGCTCTCGCTGGCTCGAGACGCACGACCAGCCGGGATGGCAAGGGCCGCTGTCGGAGGGCTACCCGGCGACCCGCTGGGGGCTGATCCGCTGGCTCTGGCGCAATCGCGCCTATCGGCTGGCGAACACCCGGCGCTGCTCGCCGGACTTCGAGACGATGGTCCTGCGCGAGCGCGGCACCCGAGACCCGCGCACGAATCCGCCGGCCTGGTGGCTCGGGACGATTGCGGATGGTCGTCGCTGGTGGTTCGAGCTGACGGCGGCGGCGCGGCTCGCGGGGGTCGACGTCGAGCTGCGCGCCGGCTGGAAGCTGGCACCGTTCTTCGAGGGGACGCGGCCGGGGGACTTCACGGCGACCCCGATCGGGATGCAGGTTCTGAGCGTTCGCACGATGCGCGCGCGATAGGAGGGAGTCATGGACGAGAAAGACAGCCCGGACAATGTCGGCGAGGTGCCACTGATCCCGACGCTTCCGCTGGTGCGGCTCGCATTTGCTCATGCCGAGCTGGTCGAGCGGGTCAACCTGCTCGAGGCCCGGCTCGCCGAGCTCGAGGGCGGGCCGAGGGCGAAGCACTGAGCTTGACCCGCCGCGCTGGCCAAAGTTCAACCGGCAAACTTGCCGCTTGACCCGTCGGATGGACCGAGCGCAGACTTGATGCGCGCCGAGGTTTCGGCGCTCGGGCTTGGCGGCCCGGTACGGGCGAAAAGCCGCGCTCAGCGGTTTTTTGTTGTCTTGCGCTGGCGGTCCTTCATTGGGCGGGCCAGTGGGAGGTCCGCAAGGGCCTGTCGGTCCCGTACCGATCCGCCAACCCGCTGTGTCCCGCCCGCCCATAGGAGGCCGTATGGCTACCGAACTTCCCGACCTGGACGTCGATCCTTGTTTTGAGATCGGCGCTCGCCTGTCCGGCGCGCTCGCATTGCTCGATCAGTCCGAGCACAGCGACACCGACGACTTGCTGCTCTACGCGCGCCGGCTGGTGCGCGATGCGCTGCAGATCACCACCCAGTACGCTAAGGTGGTCGACGAATTCACGAGCGCCGTCGGGCACGCCGAGCACTTGCGCGAACAGGAGGCATGACCATGCAGACGACTGAAACCCCAGTGATCGATGCCCCGCATCGGGCGCTGCAGGAATGCGCGGAGATGTTCCGGGCGGTGATCTACGCCCTCGAGAACGACGGCGACCCCTGGACCCTTGCGGACATCGGCCGGCGAATCGCCGACGCGGCAGTCGAAGCATTGAAGCCCTCCGACTGACCACCGCCAGCGCCGCACTCGAGCCGCCTTCGGGCGGCTTTTTCGTTCCGGATGACCGCGAGTGCCGGCCGCGGCTGATCGTCGCTCTGGCGAGAGCCTGGTACCGATGCGCCGTCTGCCGGCTGATGCCGGTGGACTGCAGGGCTTCGGCGTAGGGGGATG
>DAIMYT010000156.1:0-7843 GCA_036734345.1 Dokdonella sp.
GATCTGCACGCAGACAGGCGTCGTGACGATTGCGCCACTTGATCAGCGTTGCCTTAATGGCCCGTGGATCGCACCCATGCGATAATCCGGGCTCCGTGCCGAACGAATCGGCAATCGAATCATCTCCGTTGGAGCGACAGAACGCATGACCCTGGTTATTCGCGACGTGCGTGAGCACGAGCTCGATTCCGTGCTCGCCCTCAACAACGCCGTCGGCCCCCGCATCCTGGCTCTCGATGCGACGCGCATGCGCTGGTTTTTCACCCACGCTTCCTACTTCCGCGTCGCCGAAGTGGATGGCGTGGTCGCCGGGTTCCTCATCGCGCTGCGCGAGTCCACGGATTACGCGAGTCCGAACTTCATCTGGTTCCGCGAGCGCTACCCGGAGTTCGTCTACATCGATCGCATCGTCATCGCCGAACCCTATCGTGGCCTCGGCCTCGGCAGGATCTTCTATTGCGACGTGACCAGCTATGCCGAATTGCGCGTGCCGCTGCTGGCCTGCGAGGTCTTCCTCGAACCGCGCGACGACGTCGCGGTGCTTTTCCACGGCACCTACGGATTCAACGAGGTCGGCCAGCAGATCATGGATGGCGTGGGCCGTCCGGTCAGCCTGCTTGCCAAGACGCTGTGCAGTTTCGAATTCGTCCGCGACACCTATCTCCAGGCCGGCAGTGGCGAGCTCCCCGACCTGCCCTGGCTGGCCGAGCGCCTGGATGCAAGTCCCGCGCAGCCTGAAGTCCGCGCGAGCCGAGGCTGATCCGGGCCCATGGTGGATTCAGCGAAGAACCATGAGCCTGCAGCCGAACTGAAGTTCGGCCAGGTCGGCATCGCCAACCTGCGTCTCAAGCGGCTCGACGCCGACTCGATGTCGAAGGAACTGGAGGCGCGCCTGAAAAGCGCGCCCCAGTTGTTCCTGCGCACCCCGGTCGTGCTTGACCTCAGCCACCTGCCTGCGCTGCCCGGCGAGGCCGTCGTGCGTGATCTGTTCGAGCGCATCCGCGCCGCGGGAATGTTGCCGGTCGGGCTTTCCTACGGCACGAGCGAAAACGAGGCCCTGGCCCGTGCGCTCGACCTGCCGCTGTTCGCCAAGTTCCGTGCCGCGTTCGAGCGCAGCGGCGAACCTGCCGTCGCCCCACCCGCGGACGCCGTCGAAGCGCCGGCGAAGCCTGTCGACAAGGCGACGCCATTGCCGGCCAGTCGCGAAACGGCGAAGACCCTGCACGAGGACAAGCCGATACGTTCCGGGCAGCAGGTCTATGCGCGCGGCGGCGACCTGGTCGTCACGAAACTGGTCGCCAACGGCGCCGAAGTGATTGCCGACGGCTCGATCCATGTCTATGGCGCCTTGCGCGGTCGCGCGCTGGCCGGCGCGCAGGGCGACACCGGCGCACGCATCTATTGCCAGGAATTCCACGCCGAGCTCGTCTCGATCGCGGGACAATACCGGGTATTCGAAGATCTTCCGCCCGACCTGCGCGGCAAGCCCGTGCAGGCGTGGCTGGAGGGGGAAAAACTGCTGCTGGCCAGGCTCGGCTGACGGCGGAACCATCACAAGAGCCACCACTTGGAGAATCGACCTTGACAGATATCATCGTCGTCACGTCCGGCAAGGGCGGTGTAGGCAAGACCACGACCAGCGCGTCGCTGGCCGTGGGCCTGGCAAAGCGCGGCAAGAAGGTCGCCGTCATCGATTTCGACGTCGGCCTGCGCAATCTCGACCTGATCATGGGTTGCGAGCGCCGCGTCGTGTATGACTTCGTCAATGTCATCAACGAGGAATGCACGCTCAAGCAGGCGCTGATCAAGGACAAGCGCTACGACAACCTGTTCGTGCTGGCCGCCTCGCAGACGCGCGACAAGGAGGCGCTGACCAAGGAAGGCGTCGAAACGGTACTCAACGGCTTGCGCGAGGAAGGCTTCGATTTCGTCATCTGCGACTCCCCGGCCGGCATCGAGAAGGGCGCGGCGCTGGCCATGTACTTCGCCGATCGCGCCGTCGTCGTGGTCAATCCCGAAGTCTCAAGCGTTCGCGATTCGGATCGCATCCTCGGCCTGCTCGCCAGCAAGACGCGCCGCGCCGAACTCGGCAACGGCCCGGTCGAGCAGCACCTGCTGCTGACCCGCTACAACCCGAACCGGGTCGAATCCGGCGACATGATGAGCATCGCCGACGTGCAGGAAATCCTCGGCATCGAGGTGGTCGGCGTGATCCCCGAGTCCGAAGGCGTGCTTGCCGCGTCGAACGCCGGCATCCCGGTCATCCTCGACGAGGAGTCCAATGCCGGGCATGCCTACGACGATGCCGTCGCGAGGCTGCTCGGCGAGTCGCGCCCACTGCGTTTCATCGATGCGCAGAAGAAGGGCCTGTTCTCACGAATCTTCAGGAGTTGAGCATGGGAATCTTCGACTTTCTGCGCGCGCGCCCGAAGAACACAGCCAATGTCGCCAAGGAACGCCTGCGCATCATCGTCGCCCAGGAGCGCGCCCAGCGCGGCAGCCCGGATTACCTGCCGACCCTGCGCCGCGAAATCCTCGAGGTGATCAAGAAATACGTCAACGTCGACCCCGATGCCGTGCTGATCAATGTCGAGCGCGACGGCGACCACGAGGTCCTCGAACTTTCCGTCGCCCTGCCCGAAAAGGGCGCCATGGCCATCGGCGAGAACTGACGGCGCTTGCTGCTCCTTGGCGACATCGACGGCCAGGCCATTGGCGAACTGCTCGCCTACCACGGCCTGCGCCTTGAACGCGTCGCCGACACCGCGCCGATCCCCGGCAGCTATTGGGGCGCGCCCGAAGCCGGACTGATCGGCACCACCGTCCATGCGCGCAACGACACGCCGGTGCACTCGGTACTCCACGAAGCCTGCCACCTGATCGTGATGCCGGCGGAACGACGCGCCGGCGTGCATACCGACGCCACCGATTCGATCGCCGAGGAAGACGCCACCTGCTACCTGCAGATCGTCCTCGCCGACGCCCTTCCCGATGTCGGCAGCGCGCGCCTGATGGCCGACATGGATGCCTGGGGCTACACGTTCCGCCTCGGTTCCACCCGTGCATGGTTTGAGCGCGATGCGGAAGATGCCCGCTTGTGGCTGGCCAGCCGCGGCCTGCCCGGGAAACTCCAACTTTCGAGCGGCGCGATGCAGGTGGAAGCCACGGGCTGAAAATAGCTCCTTGCGCTACGCCTGACAATGCGGGTTCCCGGACACCCGGGATCTGAAGCAGAGAACGAGGGTAGAATCCGCGCAACGAGGTGGCGGAGAGATGCCTTGTGACTGCTCCCGATTCAGCCACGCATGCCATCCCGGCTGCCGATACCCCGGCGCAGCCATTCGATGTCCTGTTCGCGACCGTCTACAAGCGACTCAAGGCCATGGCAAGCCGCCAGCTGGCGCGACGCGCCGGCGACACGCTCGATACGACCGCCCTTGTGCATGAAATGTACCTTCGCGTCGGCAAGCGCGACCCGCGTTTCGACAGGGAAGAACAGTTCTTCGCCTACGCGGCACGTGCAATGCGTCACTTGCTGGCCGATCGCGCCCGGGATCGTCTGCGCCTGCGCGCCGGCGGCGCCTGGACCAGCATCACCTTGAATGGCGACGATGCCCGGCTGTCGATCGACAACGCCGAGCAGGCCCTGCAACTGGAAGACGCGCTGACCCGACTCGAACAGCACGATCCGCGCGCCGCCCGGATCGTGGAGTTGCGCTATTTCGCCGGCCTCTCACTGGAACAGGTTGCCGATGCCTTGGGCCTCGGCCGGCGCACGGTGGTGCGTGACTGGCGCTTCGCGCGCGCCTTCCTTCACGAAAAATTATAGGGCCGGATTTCCGTCTGGCGCGTTTTGTCCCCATTCGGCGTTGTCCGCATTCATGCACGACTGTTCGGACCCAAACGATCCACCTACAGCCGGCCTGCCGGACGGTTACAGCCGACTGCGCGAGTTGTTCGATGCCGCGCTGGAGCAAACCGATGCCGAACGCGGCGCCTGGATCGAGGCGCATGTGCGGGATGCCGACCAGCGCGCGGCGCTTGGTCGATTGCTGGCTGCCGATGCCCGTAGCGGTCTGCTGGAAATCCCGCCCGACGAGCGCGCGACCCGGATTGGCGAGGACCCAACAGAATGGGAATCCGGCTGGATAGGTCGGCGCGTGGGTCCGTTTCGCTTGACCCGTTCTCTGGGTCAGGGCGGCATGGCCGCCGTGTTCCTCGGCGAACGCGAAGGGGTCGATTTCCACCAGCAGGTGGCCGTCAAGATCCTGCGCCGCGGCCTGTTCTCGGAAGCCGAACAGGCCCTGTTCCGCCGCGAACGCAAGGCGCTGGCGATGCTCTCGCACCCGAACATCGCCCATCTGATCGACGGTGGCGTGACCCGGACCGGCATTCCCTACCTGGCCATGGAGTACGTCGACGGCGTGTCGATCACCCGCCACATTGCCGATCAGCGGCTTTCACTACCGAAGCGGCTGAGCCTGTTCGTCTTGGTCTGTCACGCCGTTGCCGCCGCCCATCGCCTGCTGATCGTGCATCGCGACATCAAGCCTTCCAATATCCTGGTCACCGACGCAGGCGAAGTGAAGCTGCTCGACTTCGGCATCGCCAAACTGCTGGACGACGACGATGAAGAGGCAACGCGTACCGGCTTCGCCGTTCTCACCCGCGGATACGCCGCGCCGGAGCAGTTCAGCGGCGCGCCGATTTCCACGGCGACCGATGTCTACGCCCTGGGGGTCCTGCTGCATGAAATGCTGCTCGGCGAGCGTCCCGACGAGGGTAACACCCGACCATCAACACGCGCAGCAGCATTGACCAACGACGCAGGCGCAATGCCGTTGTCTCCACTCGCGATGCGCGCAGCGTTGCGCGGCGACCTCGACAATATCCTGGGCATGGCGATGGCGACCGAGCCCTGGCGCCGTTACGGGTCCGCTGCCGAACTGGCCGACGATATCGAGCGCCACCAGCAGGCCCTTCCCGTGCGTGCGCATCCGCCGTCGGTCTGGTATCGCACGCGCAAGTTCGTGCGACGCCACAGCGGCGGCGTGGCATTGACCCTGGCATTCGCTCTGGCGCTGCTGGCCAGCCTGGCCATTGCAGTCTGGCAAGCCAAGGTTGCACACGACAACGCGCGGGCAGCGCTGCGCGAAGTGAAGCGCGCAGGCGAGATCCAGGATTTTCTCGAAGGGCTGTTCCGGCCACTGCAGGATGGCACCGCCACCAGCAAGGCGCCGACGGTGGTCGAATTGGTCGCTCGCGGTCGCGCACAGCTCGATCTGCGCTACCCGGATGATCCACGGGTCCGCGCCGACCTGCTGGCGATGTTCGCGCGCATCAACGACGGCATGGGTGAGACGATCGCCAATCGTGAACTCGCAGAAGCGGCCTGGCACGCCAACGAAGCAGCCTACGGTAGTGTCGATGTGCGAACTCTTACCGCGCTGGAATTCCATGCGCGTGTCCTGCGCAGGATTGGTGACTACCCGGCAGCCATCGCCGCAATGGAGAATGTCCGTTCAATCATGCGCGCGCACGGCATCGGCGGACAGCCCTACGCCCGTGCACTCGACGCGCTGTCTGTCGCCAGCCAGTACCAGGGCATCGACCCGGCGGAGGCCATCAGGCTGCAACGCGAAGCGCTGGACACGCGCCTGGCCGACCCTGCCGCCACCGCGGGCGACCGCGCCAGTGGCTACAACAATCTCGGCGGAGCCTACCAATATGCCGGCGACTACAACGAGGCCGGTGCATGGTACGCCAAGGCCCTGGCCTTGAACCGCGACAACCTCGGCGACAGCATCGACACCGCAACCACACAAATGAATCTGGCCCGAGCCATCGCCACGACCAGCAGCTGGCGAGCGGCGGCGACCCTGTATGACGATACCCGTGCGATATTTCGCCGGATACCGATCGACCGGCATCCCGCGCTGATCAGCTTGCTGCTGCGCCAATGCAGCGTGTTGGTGGATCTTGAGGATCTATCGGCAGCGCGGCCCGTTTGCGACGAGGCAGTCACCAAGGTGATCGATCTGGATGGCCCCGAGCATCGCAACCACGCGCTCGTTCTGGCGCAGCGTGCTCGGCTGTACCTTGCGAGTGGCGAGGTTGGAGCCGCACGCGCGGACTACGACCAGGCGCGCGTCGTGGCCAACATGAGCACATCTGAACGCGGCAAGCTGCTCGGTGCAATTGATGCTAGTGAGGCGCGCCTGTGGTGGCTGACCGGCGATAACGCGAAGCTGCGCGATGCCATGCTCTCCTTGTTGTCTCCGGATCGATCGGCAGGCGCGCGCCTCGGCACGCGGGCGCCGGATGCACCGCTGTATGCGAGTCTCGCGGCGCTTGCCTGCAGACGCGCACCCATCCCCCCTTGCGGCAACGACCGCGCGATCCTGGCCGAACAACTGCTGGCAGAACCCCGTTTCGCGCACAGTCCCCAACGCTTGCCGGCGCGCATTGCGATGGCCGAGCTGGCACTGGCCAATGGCGCACCGGGGCCGGCGATCGCCCCATTGGCGAAGGTACTAGCGGAACTCGAATCCGAATTGGGTCCGGCCCACTCGCTGCGCGCCCAGTCCTATCGAATGCTCGCCGCAATGCGCGAGATAACTGGCGACAGGGCCGGCGCACATGCGGATTCCGATCGTGCAGCCGATGCCATGGCGCAGTTGCCGGCTGGTCATCCTCTGCACACATGGCAGCCAACAGGCGTGGTCAGTACAGACTGAAGCTGGGCCCGCGATGTCCGCGCCCAAGCCGGATGGCCCACATTTCCCGCAGCCGGCGTTTCTCGTGGTTGGCGCTCCTGCCGGCCGACAAGAGATCCTTGCCATGAACAATCGAGCCCTGCTGACGAACCTTGTCCTTTGTCTGGGCGTCGCTGCGGTCCCGGAATGGGTTGAGGCCGCCAACTACTACGTCGGCGGTGATCTTTCCTGTACGCATTCCAGCGTGCAAGCCGCGATCAATGCCGCCGAGGCCAACCCGGGCGCCGACACCATTTACATCGCCCGTTCTGCGAGCTGGACCCAGCAGGCGCTGACCGTCAGCACCAGCCAGGAACTTGATCTGGAGGGTGGCTACGAAACCTGCGGCAACTTCGCCGGCGATGGTACGTTTACGGTGCTCGACGGCGCTGGCGGCAGTGCCGCACCTGTGTTGCAGATTACGGGTAACACGGGCTCCATCATCCGTCTGCGCTATCTGCGCCTGAGCAACGGCGATCCGTCGGGCAGCAACAACGGCGGCGGCATCAACTATTCGGGCAACGGCAGCCTGCAGATCGGCAATAGCGCCATCAGCAACAATCGCGCCTTCAAAGGCGGGGGAATCTATGCCAATGGTACCGGCAGCGCCGCGGAATTGCTGCTGTTCGCCAACGTCACGGTCGCCGGCAATGTCGCGCGCGGGGATGGTGGTGGCGTGTTCGTAAATGGCATGACGTTTTCAATGCAATCGCCGAACAGCATCATCGCCAACAACGTAGCGGAAGGACAACCAGGAACCACCGGCTATGGCGGCGGACTGGCCGTACGCAGCAGCAGCGGGCGCATGGCCATCGCCTACATCGGCAGCGGCGGTGTCGGCACGCTTGGCGCAATCTACGGCAACCAGGCGCGTTACGGCGGTGGCGTGGCAGTCTGCGGTGGCGATGGCGCAGATGCGGACGCGGAACTGCAGCTATTCACGGTTGAAGCCGACAAGCCCGCAGCCATTCGCGGCAATTTCGCCTCGGTCGGCGGCGGTGGCATCTACCTCTGGCCTGATCAATCCGCATTCACCAGTTCGAACGCAGACGCCTACCTGTGGAATGCGGAGATCACCGGCAACGCTG
>DAIMYT010000157.1:0-7777 GCA_036734345.1 Dokdonella sp.
CGTTGCCAGCAGGGCGACATCGAGAGCGTGGCGAGGGCCATCGAACCCGCGGCAAGGGGACGCATCCATATTTTCCTCGCGACCAGTCCGCTGCACCGCGAGTTCAAGCTGCAGATGAGCCGGCAGCAGGTCATCGATACCGCGGTGGCCGGCGTCCGGCGCGCCCTCGGCTACTGCGATGACGTCGAGTTTTCCGCCGAAGACGCGATCCGCACCGAGCCGGAGTTCCTTGCCGAGGTGTTCTCGGCGGTCATCGATGCCGGCGCGACCACGGTCAACGTGCCCGACACGGTCGGCTACACGACGCCGAGCGAGATCGCCGACCGCTTCACCTGGCTGCGCGCGAACGTGCGTGGTGCCGACAAGGTGGTGTTCAGCGCGCACTGCCACGATGACCTCGGTATGGCGGTTGCCAACAGCCTTGCCGCGATCTCGGCAGGGGCGCGCCAGGTCGAATGCACGATCAACGGCATCGGCGAGCGCGCCGGCAATGCGGCCCTCGAGGAAATCGTCATGGCCCTGCGCGTGCGCAGCGACCGCTTCACCGGGCTTGCCACCGGGATCCGTGCACAGCGCCTGCACGCCGCCGCGCGCCTGCTCGCGCAGATCACCGGACAGCCGATCGCGCGCAACAAGTCGGTGATCGGCGAGAACGCATTCGCGCACGAATCGGGCATCCACCAGCACGGCATGCTCAAGCATCGCGGTACCTACGAAATCATGAAGCCCGAGGATGTCGGGTTCGCCCGCTCGCAACTGGTCCTCGGCAAGCACAGCGGCCGGCATGCCCTGCGCGAGCGCCTTTCCATGCTCGGCCATGATCTCGACGACACCGTGCTGGACGAAGCATTCACGCAGTTCAAGACGCTGGCCGACAAGAAGCGCGAGGTTTTCGACGCCGATATCGAGGCGATCGCCCTCGGCCGCGATCCCGAGGCGGCCGGGCCCTGGCACCTGAGCCATTTGCATGCGACCAGCCACATCGGCGCCAGCGCCTCGGCCTCGGTGCGCCTGACCCACGATGACGGCCGCGTGGTCAGCGAGGCGGCGATGGCCCTGTCGATGCCGTGCTGCGCGCCGTATCGCGCGCCGTCGGCCATGATTTCGCGGTCAACGAGTTCCACATCCGCGCGCTCAGCGAAGGCGGCGATGCGCAGGGCCAGGCGGCGATCAGCGTCAGCCACGAGGGCCGCGAGTTGCGCGGACAGGCCGTATCCACCGACATCGTCGAGGCCGCGGCGATGGCCATTCTGGAAATCGCCAACCGCATCGAACACGTCATCACGGCCCGCACGGGCCCCGCCACCGCCATCGCCCGCTGAGGAGCCCCCGCATGTCCCACACCGCCCTGATCTGGCACAACGGCCGACTCAAGCCCTGGCACGAAGCGACAGTGCATGTCAGCGCGCACGCGCTGCATTACGGTTCCTCGGTGTTCGAAGGTGAGCGCGTCTACGCCACGCCGCGTGGTCCCGCCTATTTCCGCCTCGCCGACCACACCCGCCGCCTGTTCGAGTCGGCGCGCCTCTACGAGATCGACATCGGCTACAGCGAGGAGGAAATCAACCAGGCCTGCCTCGAGCTGGTTGCGGCGAACCACATGAAGTCCGCCTATGTCCGTCCGATTGCGTTCCGCGGCGCGGGCGGACTCGGCGTGGTGCCGAAGGAAGGCTCGCCGGTCGACGTCTCGATCATGGCGCTCGACTGGGGCGCCTACCTCGGCGATGCGATCGAGCACGGCGCCGATGTCTGCGTGTCCTCGTGGAATCGTCCGGCGCCGAACACGATTCCGAGCTGGGCCAAGGCCGGCGGCAACTATCTGTCGAGCCAGCTGATCGGGTTCGAGGCGCAGCGCGGCGGATACGCCGAAGGCATCGCGCTCGGCACCAACGGACTGCTCAGCGAGGGCGCCGGCGAGAACCTCTTCCTGGTGCGCAAGGGCCGGCTGTATACGCCGACCACCAGTGCCGGAATCCTCGCCGGCATCACGCGCGATACGGTGATCGCACTGGCCGGAGACCTCGGCTTCGAGGTCGAGGAGCGCGATATGCCGCGCGAGGCGCTGTACACCTCGGACGAGGTGTTCATGACCGGCACGGCGGCCGAGATCACGCCGGTTCGTTCGGTCGACCGCAAGGCGGTTGGCGCGGGTACGCCGGGTCCGGTCACGCGTGCGTTGCAGAAAGCGTTCTTCGGCCTGTTCGATGGCAGCACGGCCGACGTGCGCAACTGGTTGACGCCGGTCGCTGAAGCGGGATCCGGCCAGGCCCGGCCACGGGCGGTGAGGGGGGTCGCATGGGCGCGCGCACAATCATCGACAAGATCTGGGAGGCGCACCAGGTTCGTGCGGAGACCGCCAATACCCCCGGCATCCTCTATGTCGACCTGCACCTGATCCACGAAGTCACCACGCCGCAGGCGTTCAGCGAACTGCGTGCCCGCGGGCTGCGCGTGCGTTGCCCGCAGCGCGTGCTCGCCACGCTCGATCACTCCACGCCGACCACGCCGCCGGATGCCGATGGGCGTCGCCACTATGTCACCGAGGAAGCCGAGGGGCAGGTGACCCGGCTCGAGGAGAACTGCCGGGAGTTCGGCATCGAACTCAACGGCTGGGGCAGCGAACACCGCGGCATCGTCCATGTGATCGGTCCGGAAATCGGCGCGACTCAACCTGGCATGACCATCGTTTGCGGGGACAGCCATACGGCGACCCATGGCGCATTCGGCGCCCTCGCATTCGGCATCGGCACCACCGAAGTCGGACACGTGCTGGCAACCCAGTGCCTGCTGCAGCGCAAGCCGAAGTCGCTGGCCATCCATGTCGGCGGCCGCTTGCGTCCGGGAGTGGGCGCGAAAGATCTGATCCTGCACATCATCGGCCGCATCGGCGTCGGCGGTGGCACCGGCCACGTCATCGAATACCGTGGCGAGGCGATCGAGGCGCTCTCCATGGAGGAGCGCATGACCGTCTGCAACATGTCGATCGAGGCCGGTGCGCGCGCCGGCCTGGTCGCTCCCGACCAGACGACCTTCGACTGGCTGAAGGGACGACCGCGTGCGCCGCGCGGCGAGGAATGGCAGCAGGCCGTCGCGGCCTGGAAGAGCCTGCGCAGTGATCCCGATGCGAACTACGACGCGGAAATCCACTTCGATGCCGCCGATGTCGGCCCGACCATCAGCTATGGCACGCATCCGGGCATGGTCACGCCGATCGCCGCCGCGATTCCGCAGGCGCGTGATGCGCAGGAAGCCAAGGCCCTGGCCTACATGGGCTTCGATGGCGGCCAGGCGTTGACCGGGCAGAGAGTCGATGTCGTCTTCGTCGGCAGTTGCACCAATTCCCGCTTGTCGGACCTGCGCGAGGCCGCCGATGTCATGCGCGGACGCCGCGTCGCCGATGGCGTGCGCGTCCTCATCGTGCCCGGCTCGGTGCTGATCAAGCGCGAGGCGGAGGCCGAGGGACTCGATGAAGTCTTCCGCGCCGCCGGTGCCGAATGGCGCGAGGCCGGTTGCTCGATGTGCATCGGCATGAACGGCGACATCGCGCACCCGGGGCAACTGGTCGTCTCGACCAGCAACCGCAACTTCGAAGGGCGCCAGGGTCCCGGCGTGCGCACCGTGCTGGCCAGTCCGCGGGTTGCCGCGATGGCCGCCGTCGCAGGCGTCATCACCGATCCCGACCAGTTCCAGGAGCGCGCCGCATGAAGCCCCTCACGCAGATCCGGTCGCGCACCGCCAACCTGCCGTTCGAGAACATCGACACCGATCGCATCATCCCGGCACGGTTCCTGACCACGACCGAGCGTGCCGGACTCGGCCGCCATGCCTTCAATGACTGGCGCTACCGCGCCGACGGCAGCGAGAATCCGGATTTCCCGCTGAACAGGCCGGAAGCGCGCGACTGCCGCATTCTTGTCGCCGGCCGCAACTTCGGTTGCGGTTCGTCGCGCGAGCACGCGCCCTGGGCGCTGCTCGACTACGGCATCGAAGCGGTCATCTCCTCCGAGATCGCCGACATCTTCCGCAGCAATTCGCTGAAGAACGGCCTGCTGACGATCGTCGTTCCCGAAGACAAGCATCGCGAACTTCTTGCCCAGCCCGGAACCGAGCTGGTGATCGACATCGCCGCAGGCACGATTTCCCGACCAGACGGCGACGCCATCGCGTTCGATCTGGATCGGTTCGCCCGGCATTGCCTGCTCAACGGAGTCGACCAGCTCGGCTTCCTGCTTGACGCGCAACCCGAGATCGGTGCCTGGGAAGAACAACGGAAATCCAACCCCTATCCCCAGGAGAGCGCTGCATGAGAGCTGACATCACGGTTCTGCCCGGTGACGGCATCGGGCCGGAAGTGACTGCGGCGGCTGTCGCCGTCCTGCGCGGGATTGCCCAGCGCAACGGCCACGTATTCGAATTCAACGAGCACCTGATCGGCGGCATCGCCATCGACCAGGCGGGTAATCCGCTGCCGCAGGCAACCATCGATGCCTGCATGGGTTCCGATGCGGTGCTGCTTGGTGCGGTCGGCGGACCCAAATGGTCCGATCCGCAAGCGAAAGTCAGGCCGGAGCAGGGCCTGCTCGGCCTGCGCGCGAAACTCGGCGTTTTCGCCAACCTGCGTCCGCTGCGCGTGCATCCGCGCCTTGCAAGCCTGTCGCCGCTGAAGGCCGAGAACCTCGTCGGGGTGGATCTGCTGTTCGTGCGCGAGCTGACCGGGGGCGCCTATTTCGGCCGCAAGTCGCGCGAAGGCGACGTGGCCATCGACGAATGCCGTTACAGCGTCGGCGAAGTCGAACGCGTCGTACGCCGGGCCTGCGAGCTGGCGCTGGGGCGCAAGGGTCGCCTGACCTCGGTGGACAAGGCCAACGTCCTCGAAACCTCGCGCCTGTGGCGTGCAACCACGGAGCGGGTGGTCGCCGAGTACGACGGCATCACCCTCGAACACCAGCTGGTCGATTCGATGGCGATGCTGCTGCTGACGCGGCCATCCAGCTACGACGTGATCGTCACCGACAACCTGTTCGGCGACATCCTCACCGACGAAGCCGCCGCCCTGGCGGGTTCGCTGGGCGTGTCGCCATCGGCCTCGCTGGGCGCGGGACGGCTCGGCCTGTATGAGCCCATCCATGGCTCGGCGCCGGATATCGCCGGGCAGGGCATCGCCAATCCGATAGGAGCCATCCTCAGCGCAGCCCTGCTGTTGCGCCATTCACTGGGCCTGGAAGCCGAGGCGCGCACCGTCGAGGCCGCCGTCGACGCCGTGCTCGAGGCCGCGGAACTCACCCGCGACCTCGGTGGCAACGCAAGTACGCAACAGGTGACTCAGGCCGTGCTCACCCGCCTGGACAGCCAACAGCAGGTCGCTGCATGAGCGCCGACGAACGCATTCCGTTGCGACCACCGATGCGCAGCGATGCGATCAAGACCGGGCCGGACCGCGCGCCGGCGCGCGCCATGCTGCATGCGACCGGACTCGATGCCGAAGCCATCGCCAGGCCGCTGGTTGCCGTCGTGCACACCTGGTCGAACATCTCCCCGTGCAACCTCAACCTGCGCGACCTGGCCGAGGCCGCCAGCGAAGGAATCCGCGCAGCCGGCGGCACGCCGATCGAATTCAACACGATCGCGGTGACCGATGGCATTGCCATGGGCACGTCCGGGATGCGGGCTTCGCTGGTCAGCCGTGAGGTCATCACCGACTCGATCGAACTGGCGGTCGACGGGCATTGCCTCGATGCGATGGTGGTCCTGTGCGGCTGCGACAAGACCATTCCGGCGGCGGCGATGGCGCTGGCGCGGCTGAACATTCCCGGCGTTGCGCTTTACGGCGGCAGCATCGCGCATGGTCGCCTCGACGGCAAATCGATCACCGTGCAGCAGGTCTTCGAAGCAGTCGGCAGCCATGGCGCGGGCAAGATTTCCGACGAGCGCCTCGGTACGATCGAACGCGCGGCCTGTCCCGGTGCGGGTGCCTGCGGGGGCCAGTTCACGGCCAACACGATGGCCATGGTGCTCAGCGCTCTGGGCCTCTCGCCGCTGGGGCTGAACGACATCGCTGCCACCGATCCGGCCAAGCTCGATGCCGCGCGTCGCTGCGGCGAGCTGGTCCTCGACTGCCTGCGCAACGAGCGCAAGCCGCTCGACATCCTCACTCCGCAGGCGTTTCGCAACGCCATGCGCATCGTCGCCGCGACCGCCGGCTCGACCAATGCCGTCCTGCACCTGCTGGCCATCGCTCATGAAGCCGGCGTGCCACTGGTGATCGAGGATTTCGAGACCGCGGCGGCGGCGACACCCGTGATCACCGACCTCATGCCGGGCGGGAAATACACGGCCATCGAAATGACCGAAGCCGGCGGCATGGCCGTGGTTGCGCGTGAACTGCGACGCGCCGGCCTGCTCGAAGAGGCGGCGACGGTCACCGGACGATCGCTGTTCGAGGAAATCGAAGCATCGCCGCAAGCCCCGCAAGGCCAGCAGGTCGTGCGTCCGGTCGGACAGGCGTTCAAGCCGCGCGGCGGCTATTCGATCCTTTACGGCAATCTTTCGCCGGAAGGCTGCATCCTCAAGTTGTCCGGCAGCAGCCCGGTCCATTTCGAAGGTCCCGCACGCGTGTTCGAGAGCGAGGAAGCCTGCTTCCATGCCGTGCAGGCGGGCGAGATCCGGTCCGGCGATGTCATCGTCATCCGCAACGAAGGACCGGCGGGCGGACCCGGCATGCGCGAAATGCTGGCCGTCACCGCGGCCCTGGTGGGCCGTGGCCTCGGCGACCAGGTTGCACTGATGACCGATGGCCGCTTCAGCGGCGCGAGCTACGGCTTCGTGGTCGGCCACGTCGCGCCCGAAGCGGCGCGCGGCGGTGCCATCGGGCTGCTGCGCGAGGGCGATCGCATCGTCATCGATGCAGCGCGGCGCGTCATCGAAACCGATGCCGATCTCGACGCCCGCCGCGCCGGCTGGCAGGCACCCGAGCCGAAGGTCACCCATGGTGTGCTCGCCAAGTACGCCCGCCTCGTCGGTTCCGCCGCCAAGGGCGCCGTGACCAGTCCCTGATCTTTCATTCCAATACCCCCATCAATCCCACTGGAGTACCCGCATGTCCGCCACCGTCACCACCGATGCACTCAAGAACGCCCGGATCGCCGTGCTCGGCTATGGCAGCCAGGGCCGCTCACACGTGCTCAACCTGCGTGATTCCGGCCTCGACGTGGTCGTCGGCCTGCGTCCGGGCGGCCCGACCTCGCTCAAGGCCGCGACCGATGGCGTCGAGGTACTCAGTCCCGAAGCAGCGGTGAAGGGCGCCGACCTGGTTGCCGTGCTGACGCCGGACATGGTCCAGCCCAAGCTCTACAGCGACGTCATCGAGCCGAACATCAAGCCCGGTGCCGCCCTGCTGTTCGCGCACGGCTTCAATGTCCACTTCAAGACCATCGTGCCGCGCAAGGATATCGACGTCATCCTCGTCGCGCCGAAGGGACCCGGTCACCTCGTGCGCACCGAATTCGAGATCGGTCGCGGCGTGCCGTGCCTCTACGCGGTGTTCCAGGACATCAGCGGCAAGGCCACCGACCTCGCCAAGGCCTATGCGGCCGGCCTCGGTGGCGCGCGTGCCCTGCTCATCGAAACCGACTTCAAGGAAGAGACCGAGACCGACCTGTTCGGCGAGCAGGCCGTGCTGTGCGGCGGCGCCGTCGAGTTGGTGAAGATGGGCTTCGAAACCCTGACAGAAGCCGGCTACGCTCCGGAAATGGCCTACTTCGAGTGCCTGCACGAACTG
>DAIMYT010000158.1:0-7582 GCA_036734345.1 Dokdonella sp.
TCTACGACCACGGCGCGCATATCGCCGGCGGTCCTCCCGGCTCGCCCGACGAGGACGGCGACCGCTACATCGAGATCTGGAACCTCGTCTTCATGCAGTTCGACCGCGCCGACGATGGCACGCTGTCGCCCTTGCCGGCGCCCTGCGTGGATACCGGCATGGGCCTGGAGCGCCTCGCCGCGATCCTGCAGAAGGTACACAGCAATTACGAGATCGACCTGTTCCAGCACCTGATCCGGGTCGCCGGCGAACTTACCGGCACGATCGACCTCGAGAACAAATCGCTGCGCGTGATCGCCGACCACATCCGCGCCTGCTCGTTCCTGATCGTCGATGGCGTATTGCCCTCCAACGAAGGACGCGGCTACGTGCTGCGCCGGATCATCCGCCGCGCGCTGCGCCATGGCTGGATGCTCGGCGTGCGCGGCGATTTTTACTGGAAGATGGTCGCGCCACTGGTCAAGGAGATGGGTGAGGCCTATCCGGAACTCGCGTCGAAACAGGATTTCATCGAGCGTGCGCTGAAGGCCGAGGAGGAGCGCTTCGGCGAGACGCTCGAGCAGGGCATGAAGGTGTTCGAGGAGGTTTCCGCCAAATCGGCAACGCAGATTCCGGGCAGGGATGTCTTCCGCCTCTATGACACCTACGGATTCCCGGTCGACCTCACCGCCGACATCGCCCGTGAGCGCGGACTGGCGGTGGACATGGCAGGATTCGAGAAGGCCATGAACGAGCAGCGCGAGCGCGCCCGCGCGGCGAGCAGTTTCGAATCGAAGGGGCAATTGCCCGCTGAACTGGCCAGCTCGCTGTCGGCAACCCGGTTCAGTGGCTACGAAACCACCGATGAGCCCGGCGAGCGCGTGCTCGCCATCGTGCGTGGCGGTCGCCGGCTTGAGGCGCTCGCCGACGGCGAAGAGGGCATTGTCATCCTCGACCGTACGCCGTTCTATGCCGAGTCGGGCGGCCAGGTCGGCGACACCGGCGAATTGACGGCAACCGGCGGACGGTTCGTGGTCAATGACACGATCAAGCTGGGTGGCGCGTTCCATGGCCACGTCGGGCGCTGGCAAGGATCGGCCCCGCTCAGGCCCGACGCCGAAGTGCAGGCAACGGTCGATGTCGGCCGCCGCCGCGCCATCGTGCTCAACCATTCCGCCACCCACCTGTTGCACGCGGCCTTGCGCCAGGTGCTCGGCGAACATGTGACCCAGAAGGGCTCGCTGGTCGCACCGGACCGCCTGCGCTTTGACTTCTCGCATTTCCAGCCGACCGATGCCGCGGAATTGCGCCGCGTCGAGGATCTGGTCAACGCCGAGATCCGTGGCAATGCGGAGGCCGAAATCCGCAACATGGGTTACGACGAAGCCATCGAATTCGGCGCCATGGCCCTGTTCGGCGAGAAATACGGCGACGAAGTGCGCGTGCTGCGCATGGGCGACTTCTCGACCGAGCTGTGCGGCGGAACGCATGTCGCCCGCACCGGCGATATCGGCCTGTTCAAGATCCTCGGCGAAGGCGGCGTGGCCTCCGGCATCCGCCGCATCGAGGCGGTCACCGGGGCGGCTGCCATCGCGCACGTGGTCGAGGAGGAAGTGCGACTCGGCCAGATCGGCGGCCTGCTGTCGGCGCAAGGCAACGAAGTGGTCGACAAGCTGCGCCAGCTTCTGGATCGGCAGAAGAAGCTCGAGCGCGAACTGGATTCATTCAAGGCCCGTGCTGCGAGTGCGGCCACCGCCGACCTGTCCAGCCAGGCGGTCGATGTTTCGGGAATCAGGGTGCTGGCCGCGCGGGTCGACGGACTCGATGCCAAGGCCCTGCGCGAGGGCGTCGATGCGCTCAAGCCCAAGCTGGGCGATTGCGTGATCCTGCTGGCCGCCGGTGCCGACGGAAAGATCGCGCTGGTCGGCAGCGTGGCCGGTGCGGCACTCGGCCGGATCAAGGCCGGCGAGGTGGTTGCACACGTTGCCGCTGCCATTGGCGGCAAGGGCGGCGGCCGGCCGGACATGGCCCAGGGCGGGGGCAACGATACGCCCGAGCTCGGCCGGATCCTCGCCGGACTGCCGCAGTGGATCGGCGCGAAGCTTGCCCAATAGCCCGCGCGGCAGGATCAGGCGGCGGAGCACGTCCGGCTGGCTGCGTTGTCCAACTTGGCCAACCAGTGTCAGTTTCATTGCGCGCAACGGACGGCATCGCTTAGTATCGGCACCGTTCCGCCGGACATGCTTTTCGTGAACTGGGAATTCGCCGGTCCTGGCGGGATACGGCTTCGAATACTGGGGGGAACGGGCCGCGAGGTCAGCCAGGAAGGCTGGTCTCGGTCCTCGGACATGATGCCTGATTGTGTACGGAGTTTTACGCGACTGGCAGCCAAACCGGACCGACGAGACAGCTTCAAGGAGCAGACACTATGTTGATTTTGACCCGCCGGGTCGGGGAGACCCTGATGATCGGCGACGAGGTGACGGTTACGGTTCTGGGCGTGAAGGGAAACCAGGTGCGCATCGGCATCAACGCGCCCAAGGATGTATCGGTTCATCGCGAGGAAATTTACCAGCGCATCAAGCGTGAGCAGGATCCGGGTGCTGAAGGTCCCGGCGAAGTCAGCGAATCCTGAGCTTTACCGAGTGACCCGCGGCGGTTATCCTTCGCGTCCAGTCGATTTCCCGGAATCGGCGAACTGGCACCGATCGATGCCAGTACAAGTACCCGGAGAGATGGCCGAGTGGTCGAAGGCGCGCCCCTGCTAAGGGTGTATAGGGTCAAAAGCTCTATCGAGGGTTCGAATCCCTCTCTCTCCGCCAGATACGAAAAGAGCCCCGAAAGGGGCTTTTTTCGTATCTGGCGGAGAGAGATTGGTGAACGAAACCTCAGGTTCGACAAATTCGTCCGGAACGAATTTGGACAGCCGAAGGCTGGCCCGTAGCGCACAGCGCGGAGGGTGAGGCCCATGGATGGGCCGAGCAATCCCACGTCAGGCAACCACACGATCCAACGAAGAGCCCCGAAAGGGGCTTTTTTCGTATCTGGCGGAGAGAGAGGGTGCAGCAGAACCCTCCCGGGTTGATTCGGGCCCGTCCCGGCCCTCACCCTTCGGGCCGTCGCCGTTGGCGACGTTCGCTCCGGCATCCTGCCTGCGCAGTGACAAAATGGTCTGGAACCATTTTGGACAGCCGAAGGCTGGCCCGTAGCGCGCAGCGCGAAGGGTGAGGCCCATGGATGGGCCGAGCAATCCCTCGACATGCGACCGCACGACTAAACGGAGCGCCCCGCAAGGGGCTTTTTTCGTATCTGGCGGAGAGATTGCCGATCGAAGCCACGAGGCGGATTCCGGTCCTTGGCGCGCGGGGCGCGGCTCGGCGCTGGGCCTGGAATCAAACTTCCCGCGAGCGGGCGGCTCAATCCGCGCCTTGCGCAACCTGCAACATCTGTTTCGCGTGGGCCAGCGTCTCCCGCGTGATCTCGATTCCCCCCAGCATGCGCGCGATTTCATCGCGCCTTGCCCTGGCGTCGAGGGTTTCGATGCGCGTCTCGGTCGAGTCGTCGTCGCTGGCCTTGCTGACGCGCAGATGCGCGTGCCCCTGGGCGGCAACCTGGGCCAGGTGGGTGACGCAGAGCACCTGGCGCTGGCTGCCGAGACGGCGCAGCTTCTGGCCGACCACCTCGGCCACGGCGCCGCCGATGCCGGCATCAACTTCGTCGAACACCATCGTGCCGACATCATCGAGCCCGAGCGCAGCGACCTCGATGGCCAGGCTGATGCGCGACAGCTCGCCGCCCGAGGCGACCTTGCGCAAGGCGCGGACCGGTTGGCCGGGATTTGCGCTGACCATGAACTCGCAGCGTTCCGCGCCCTGGCCGTCGGGCTCGGAATTTCCGGCGGGTTCCAGCGAGACTTCGAAACGTCCGCCTGCCATGCCGAGGTCCGCGAGCAGTTCGCCGACCGACCTGCCGAGCTGGTCGGCTGCCCTGCGCCGCGCCGCGCCGAGTTTTCCTGCCGCCGTCGAGTACCTGCCAAGCAGTTCGTCACGCTCGCGTTCGAGCCGGACCAGATGGGTGCCCGCGTTGCGCAGGGCTTCCAGTTCTTCGCGCAGCGTTTCGCCATGGACCTTGAGCTCGACCATGGAAGTGCGGTGCTTGCGCGAAAGCTCGTGCAACTTGCCAAGCTGGGCGTCGATTTCAGCATAGCGATCCGGGTCGAGATCCAGCGAACCCTGGTAGCGGCCGAGGCTGTCGACGGATTCGTCGACGTGGATCCGGGCCGCCTCGAGCAACTCGCCAACCGCTTCGAGCTTGGGGTCGAGCGCAGCCAGTCGCACGCACTCGCCATGGGCGCGCCCGATCAGGCGGGAAACGCTGAACTCGCTGTCGCCATCGAGGAGGTCGGCGAGTCCCGCGCAACCCTGCAGCAATTGTCCGGAATTGGCCAGGCGCCGATGCGTCTCTTCCAGGGCCAGCAGTTCGCCCGGATCCAGCGCATGGGTGTCGAGCTCGCCGACCTGGTGGGTGAGCCAGTCGATGCGTTCGCCGTGGTCTTCGCCACGCGAAATCTCGTTGATCGACGCGATGACTGAACGCCAGTTCCGCGCGATGGACTGCACGGCCGCCAGCTCTTCGGCGTGGCCACCGAAGGCGTCAAGCAGGGCGAGTTGCTGGCTGCGCTCGAGCAGGGCCTGGTGTTCGTGCTGGCCATGGATCTCGATCAGCCGTTCGCCGAGCGCTTTCATCTGGGTCAGGGTGACCGGTCGCCCGTTGATCCAGGCACGCGAGCTGCCCTCGCTGCGAATGACCCGACGCAGCTGGCAGGCGTCGCCGTCGTCCAGTTCCTCCTCGCGCAGCCATTCGCGCAGGTCGGCGCGCGCGGACACATCGAACTCGGCCGACAGTTCCGCGCGTTCGCAACCATGGCGGACCAGGCTGGCGTCGGCACGATTGCCCGCCAGCAGCAACAAGGCGTCGACCAGCAGCGACTTGCCGGCGCCGGTCTCGCCCGTCACCACGGTCAATCCGCCATCGAAGCCGATCTCCGCTTCGCCGACGATCGCGAAGTCCTTTACATAGAGCGTGCGCAGCATGCGGGCATCCCTGGGATCAGGCGTGGAGTTTCCGGGCCAGCGAACATTGTCGCAAGTCCGGGAGGTTTTGGTGCGTCCAACCCGGCAACCGCGAGCGCGCCAGCGGGCCCGGGCGATGGCGGGCGGGGCGGAACGACGACATCCGCTATTGCCAGCCCATCCCCGCTGTGTATGCTGGGCGGATGAGTCATGCCGGCCATCCCGATTCCCTCGATGCACGATCACGCAGCCTGCTGCGTAGCCTGATAGCGCAGTACATCGCCGATGGCCAGCCGGTGGGATCGCGCACCCTGGCCAAGTCATCCGGCCTCGATGTCAGCCCGGCCACGATCCGCAACATCATGGCCGACCTCGAGGACGCCGGGCTGGTCGCGGCGCCGCATACCTCGGCCGGCCGCATTCCCACCGCCCAGGGCTACCGGATGTTCGTCGACAGCCTGCTCGAGATGCGTCCGCTCGGCGAGCCCCAGGTCGAACAGCTGCGGCGCGAACTGCCCACCGGCGCGGCAACGCCGGCCCTGCTCGGCAGCGCCAGCACGCTGCTCTCGGAAATCACGCGTTTCGTCGGTGTGGTCAGCGTGCCCAAGCACGACGAGTTTCCGTTCCGGCACATCGATTTCGTCGCCCTGGATGCCAATCGCGTGCTGGTCATCCTCGTATTCACCGATGGCCAGGTGCAGAACCGCGTCATCGAGGTCCAGCAGCCGTACTCGCCGAGCGAGCTCGAGCAGACGGCGAATTTCCTCAACGCCAACTATGCCGGGATGCGCCTCGATGAAATCCGCAAGCGCCTGTTGCGGGAAATGCGCGAGGAGGGCGCGCGCCTGAACCGGCTGCTGGCGGCGGCGGTCGATGTGGCCCAGCAGGCCTTCCAGTCCCCTGAAGACAACGACATGCTGGTTTCCGGCCAGACCAACCTGATGGGGGTGCACGAGCTGTCCGAGGTGGATCGCCTGCGCGACCTGTTCGACGCCTTCCAGCGCAAGCGCGACCTCCTGCAACTGCTCGAACGCTGCTCGCGGGCGGACGGCGTGCGCCTGTTCATCGGCGAGGAATCCGGATTCCCCGCACTGGGCGGCTATTCCCTGGTGACCGCGCCTTACGGCGTGGGCAACCGGGTCCTTGGCGTGCTCGGGGTGATCGGGCCGACGCGAATGGCTTACGAACGCGTCATTCCGGTGGTCGCGACTACCGCCCAGTTGATTTCCGGAGCCTTGAACCGCTCGGCGACGCCCCCATAGGATTGGCGGTCAGCCCAATCCTTTGGGTGACCAACGCATTTCGTTGGCGGGCCGTGGACCCTCGGGCTCCAGGCCGACTTGCAGCGACAGAATCTGAAACCAGGCCAGGGTGGCGTTTCGCCCGGTCGTTACCTGTTTGTGGAGGCGAGATGGAGAACACCAATCCGGCGCGTGAAGATGCCAGGGAAAAGGCCGAAGACGAGTCAACACTGGCGAGCGGCGAAGAAGCGCTGGCTGGCCTGATGGCCGAATACGAGACCAAGCTGGGCGAGATGCGCGAACTGGTCCTGCGCGAGCGCGCCGAGATCGAAAACCAGCGCAAGCGGCTGCAGCGCGATCTCGACCAGGCGCGCAAGTTCGCCAACGAGAAGCTGCTGGCGGAACTGCTGCCGGTCATCGACAACCTCGAGCGCGCCCTCGGCGCCGACAAGAGCGAGACGGGGGCCCTGCGCGCTGGCCTCGACCTGACCCTGAAGGAGCTTTTGCGCGTGGTTTCCGCGCACGGCGTCGTGATCGTTGATCCAACCGGAAAGCCGTTCGATCCGGAGCTCCACCAGGCCATGAGCATGGTCGAATCGTCCGGGCACAAGCCGAACACCGTGGTCGCGGTGCTGCAGAAGGGCTACTTGTTGAATGAGCGCCTGTTGAGGCCGGCCCTCGTGAATGTGGCCCAGGCACCCGCCTGACCCCTGGAATCTTTGCGAAATCTGCATCCGGGGCGCTTGAATCCTGACGTTATACCCCCAGTTTTTGCGCCAGTGGCCGAAGCGGCCGAATACAAATTTTCGGGAGAGAATCAAATGGGCAAGATCATCGGTATCGACCTCGGCACGACCAATTCGTGCGTCGCGGTCATGGAAGGCGGTTCGGTCCGCGTCATCGAGAATTCCGAGGGCGATCGCACGACCCCTTCGGTCGTGGCGTTCAAGGACGGCGAAGTCCTGGTCGGCGCCACCGCGCGTCGCGGTGCCGTTACCAATCCGAAGAACACCTTCTCGGCGGTGAAGCGCCTGATCGGCCGCAAGTTCACCGACAACGAGGTCAAGAAGGACATCGACCTGGTCCCGTACAAGATCATTGCCCATGACAACGGCGACGCCTGGGTCGAGACTGCCGACGGCAAGAAGATGGCGCCACCTGAAGTGTCCGCCCAGGTGCTGATGAAGATGAAGAAGACCGCCGAGGACTATCTCGGCGAGCCGGTGACCGAAGCGGTCATCACGGTGCCGGCCTACTTCAACGACAGCCAGCGCCAGGCGACCAAGGACG
>DAIMYT010000159.1:0-7530 GCA_036734345.1 Dokdonella sp.
AGGGTTGGCCGCGGATGCCGAAGGCAAGCGGCCGAACCGGCCCGGCGAACCGGCTTTCCCGGCCCGGGCTTCTCCGCCGCGAACGAATCACCTAACAGTGGACTCAAGCGCGGACAGCGTCAAGATCTGCCGCTTGCGCGCAATTGGCGCTAGGATTGCATGAAGTCGCAAGGTGACCACCGCACGGGCATGAAACCCGCTCTACAACTCCGAGTCCAGTCGCAACTCGCGCTGACCCCGCAATTGCAGCAAGCCATCAAGCTCCTGCAGTTGTCCAGCATGGAACTGGAGCTGGAGCTCAATCTCGCCCTCGAATCCAATCCCCTGCTCGATATCGAGGAGGACGACCCGGAAGCCGAGGCGATCGAGGAGTTCGCCCCCCCTGAGCACACCATCAGCGCTCCGGTCGATTCCAGCGACGGCGTCGGTCCGGAAACGATGGACGCCACGCCCGATTATGACGACCGGCCGCTGGATCTCGGCGAGGAGCGGCGGGACTATCGCCAGGCCTCCTCGGACGACGATGCGTTCGAGACACAGGACGCCGAGTCCGAGGACCTGCGCGACCACCTGCTATGGCAGCTCAACCTGACCCCGCTCTCGCCACGGGATCGCAGCATCGCCACGGCCATCATCGAAGGCATCAATGACGATGGCTACCTCGAGGAAACCAACGAGGTGATCTGCGAAAGCCTGGCCGACCTGTGCACGGTCACCGTCGAGCAGGTGGAGGCGGTGCGCCACCGCGTGCAGCGCTTCGACCCGCTGGGATCGGCTTCGCGCACGCTGGGCGAATGCCTGGACGTGCAGCTTGAAGCACTGGATAGCGAAACGCCCGGACGCGAAAAGGCCCGCATGCTGGTCGCCGAGCACCTGGACCTTCTCGCCCGCAACGACCGCACGCGGCTGTGCCAGAAGCTGCGCGCGAGCGACGAAGAGCTCGATACGATCATCGAGCTGGTCCGTTCGCTGACGCCCAAGCCGGGCGCCGGATATTCCAGCGGGCCAGCCGAATATGTCTCGCCGGACGCCTACGCGCACAAGGTCAATGGCCGCTGGCAGGTTTCTCTGTCGCCCAACTGCCAGCCGCGCCTTTCCATCAACGAGCACTATGCCAGCCTGATCGCGCGCGCCCAGCGGGATGACGCGAGCTACCTGCGCGGCCAGCTGCAGGAGGCGCGCTGGCTGATCAAGAGCCTGAAGACACGTGCGGAGACGGTGCTCAAGGTAGCCCAGGCAATCGTCCAGGCCCAGGAGGGCTTCCTCGAATTCGGCGCCGAAGCCATGCGCCCGCTGGTGCTTCGCGATGTCGCCGAGGAAATCGAGATGCACGAATCGACCGTGTCGCGGGTGACCACGCGAAAATACCTGCACACGCCGCGCGGCACCTTCGAATTCAAGTACTTCTTTTCCAGCGGCGTATCGACCGTCGACGGCGGCGCGGCGTCTGCAACCGCCATTCAGGCGATGATCCGCAAACTCATCGACGAAGAAAAAGCAGCCCGTCCATTGTCCGACCAGGCACTGGCGGTGGAACTCAATCGCCGCGGCATCAGCGTGGCACGACGTACTGTCGCAAAGTACAGGGAGGCGCTCAACATTCCGTCATCGAACGACCGTTGCCGGCTGGGCTGAACGGCTAACGCACTGTCGCGTTCCCGGGAACGCCTGCGCCGTCTTGCGGTCGTATTCGAAACCAGCATCAAATCCGGTTTTCTTGCGGGCCCCGGTTGAGCCGGATATCCCGAACAGGTCGGTAGCGACCGGCCTGCCATTAAAGGAGGTTGCCATGCAGATCACGATCAAAGGCCATCAGATCGAAGTCACTCCCGCACTTCGCAAGCACTGCGAAGGGAAGATGGAGCGTCTGACCCGGCATTTTGACCACCTCCACGAGTTGTCCATCGTGCTCAGCATCGAAAAACTCCTGCACAAGGCCGAAGCGACGATCCACGTATCCGGCAAGGACCTGCACGCGGATGCCGTCGCCGCCGACATGTATTCGGCGATCGACGCGCTCGCCGACAAGCTCACGGCACAGGTGCGCAAGCACAAGGAAAAGCTGACCAACCACCATCCCGAGGAAGTGCGCGCCGCACGCTACGAATAGTCCCGCACGGGGGCCGGCCCAGCCGAACAGATGGGCCGGAGCCGAAAAACCGCGGCATGCCGCGGCGGATCGCCACCCCGGCGCCATGCATGTCTCTTGGTCACAACTTTCGTACGCCGCAAATTGGCAGCAAGTCGCACGCTATTTGGCCGTCATCCCGGCTTTCGCCGGGATGACGAGCACAGAGAGTTCGCTTTACCGGGTCGCGAGTGGGCGCCAGCGAGATGTGATCAAGAGACAGGCGCCATGCCGGGCCGCGGCAATGCGATACTGTGGTCCCTACGGCTACCACTCCCCCTTGCCCGCGCATGCCATTTCTCGATCTGCTGAGCACCGAACGTGTGCGTACGGATCTCGTTGCCGCCGACAAGACTGCCCTGCTCGACATCCTTGCGGGCCTTCTGGCGGTCGATGCGGACGAACGCCGGAAGATTTCCGCCGCCCTGGTCGGCCGGGAAAAACTGGGTTCGACCGGTCTCGGTCGCGGCGTGGCCATGCCGCATGGCCGCATTCCCGACCTCGATCGGCCGCGTGCCGCCTTCGTCCGGCTGGCCAGCCCGCTGGATTTCGATTCCATCGACGCACAGCCGGTCGACCTCGTCGCCGCCCTGGTCGTGCCGACCCATTTCACCGACCAGCACCTGCAACTGCTCGCGGAACTGGCCGAGATATTCTCCGACAATGACCTGACCCAAGCCCTGCGCAGGGCACCGGACAGCAGCGCGCTGCTCCAGGAACTGGCAGAATTTGGCAGGAATCGAAGCAAGGGCCCCGCATGGACAGACTGACCTCGCGCCAGCTCTACGACGCCGTCGGCGAGCGCATGCAGTTGCGCTGGGTCGCCGGCCTGCGCGGCGAAGGGCGCGCCATCGAGCCCGGTGACAAGAAATCCCGCCGTCCGTCGCAGATCGGATATCTCAACATCATCTATCCGAACAAGGTGCAGATCATCGGCACCGAGGAGCTGTCCTACCTCGACGGCCTCGACTCGCGCCAGCGCTGGGAAACCATCGAAAAGATCATGGCCTACCGCTCGATCGCCCTGATCGTGACCAAGGACCAGGCCATTCCGGGCGACCTGCGCGAAGCCGCCGAAGAATCGCAGACGCCGCTGTGGATCAGCCCCAAGCGCGGCCACGAACTGCTGACCTACCTGCAGTACCACCTTGCGCGTGGCCTGGCGCGCCAGATCACCCTGCACGGCGTGCTCATGGAGGTCAATTCGATCGGCGTGCTGATCACCGGCGAGAGCGGAACCGGCAAGAGCGAACTTGCGCTCGAACTGATCACGCGCGGCCATCGCCTGGTCGCCGATGACGCGCCCGAATTCACCCTGATCGCACCCGACGTCATCGATGGCACCTGCCCGGAGATGCTGCGCGACCTGCTCGAGGTCCGTGGCCTCGGCGTGCTCAACGTGCGCGAGATGTTCGGCCACACGGCGGTCAAGCCCTCGAAATACCTGCGCCTGATCGTGCACCTGCAGCCGATGACGCAAAACGGGGCCGACGACGAAATGAAACGGCTGTACGGCGATGTCGGCTATCGCGAGGTGCTCGACGTGCCGATTCCGCAGATCGTCATCCCGGTCGCTTCCGGCCGCAACATCGCGGTCCTCGCCGAGGCCGCCGTGCGCAGCCACATGCTGAAATCGAAGGGGCTCGATCCCGCGCAGACCTTCGTCGACCGCCAGGCGCACCAGTTGCGGCGCCTGCCGCCATGGTGACCTCATGAGCGAGCACGAAGCCGGAACCGGAAAGACCCGCCTGATCGTCGTCAGCGGCCTCTCGGGCTCGGGAAAATCGGTGGCCCTGAGGACCCTCGAGGACCTCGACTACTACTGCGTCGACAACCTGCCCAGCGCCCTCATGCCTGCCTTCGTGCGCGCGGTTTCCGAGGATGCCGGCGGGCTGCATCCGCGACTCGCCGTCGGCGTCGACGTGCGCAACCGTGCCGATGACCTCTACCGGCTGCCCGGCGTCCTCTCGAGCCTCGCCGAAGTGGGCATCGAATACGAACTGGTGTTCCTTGATACACGCGACGAAACCCTGATCAAGCGCTATTCGGAGACCCGTCGCCGCCATCCGCTTTCCGGCGACGGCCTCGGCCTGGCCGACGCGATCGCGCTCGAACGCAAGCTGATGCGCCAGGTCGCCGCGATCGCTGATCGCGTGATCGACACCAGCGACCTCAACGTGCACCAGCTGCGCCGCCTGGTCATTGCCGAACTCGGCATGAGCGCGGGCTCGCTCACCCTGCTGTTCGAATCGTTCGCCTACAAGCATGGCGTACCACCCGACGCGGATTTCGTGTTCGACGCGCGCTGCCTGCCGAATCCCCACTGGAACCCGCAGTTGCGGCCGTTGTCCGGTCGCGACAAGCCGGTGCGCGGCTGGCTCGAGGAGCAGGCCGACGTGATGCTCTTCCTCGACAACCTGCGCGGTTTCCTCGACACCTGGCTGTCACGCTTCCAGAATGAAGGGCGCAGCTACGTGACGATCTGCATCGGCTGCACCGGCGGCAGGCATCGCTCCGTCTACCTGGTCGAACGCCTGGCGGAACATTTCCGCCAGAACTATGAACAAGTACTCAGTTATCACCGTGAACTGGAATAGTCGTCCAATGATGCATCCATGGTTCCCACCGCGGCATGGCAAAGTCGGTTACCCTGCTGGCTGGCGCCGCGCGCCGAACACGGTATCCCGCAAATGAGCGTCGGTGTCCTGTTGCTGACCCACGAGGCGATGGGCGCCGCCCTGGTGGCTGCAGCCCGCCATGTGCTCGGCAAGCTCACGCTGCCGGTGGATGTCATCGAGGTCGACTCGAGCGCGGATCCGGACAATACGCTGACCGATGCGGCCAGGCACGCGCGCGTGCTCGACCACGGTCAGGGCGTGCTGGTGCTGACCGATCTCTACGGCGCGACGCCCTGCAATGTCGCCCAGCGGCTTCCCGCGCTGGGGCTGAACATGCACTGCGTGTCGGGCCTCAACCTGCCCATGCTCCTGCGTGTGCTCAACTATCCCGAACAATCCCTGGACGAACTCGCGCAAACCGCAGCCAGCGGTGGACGCGGAGGAATACTCATCGATCATGCTTGAGCGCCAAATCACCATCAGCAACAAACTGGGCCTGCACGCGCGGGCCTCGGCGAAACTCGTGCAGACCCTGCACGGCTTCCAGTCCAGCATCTTCATGGCCTACCGCGGCAAGGAGGTCAACGCGAAGAGCATCATGGGCGTGATGATGCTGGCGGCCGGCCTCGGCGCGGTGCTGACCTTGCGCGCCGATGGCGCGGACGAGGAAGCGGCCATGAACGCGCTGGTCGACCTGTTCGAACGCAAGTTCGACGAGGGGCAGTAGTTCCAGTCCCGGCGCCGGAGGCGCCGGCCATCGCTGCGTGCCCGAGGGTGCGCGCGGATAAGGAGAAGGATTCGGCGTGCGACTCATACTCGACGGCAATGGTGCATCACGCGGAATGGCGCTCGGGCGCGCACGGCTCGAGCAACCGAGCCGCTTCCTCGTCGATGAAACGCCGCTCGGGCAAGAGGACGTCCCCGGTGAACTGCAGCGCTTCGACGAGGCCCTGGCCAGCGCGCGCGCCGAGCTCAAGAGCCTGCGCGACAAGCTCGATGGCCCGCTCGCCCGCGAAGTCGCGGAGTTCATCGACGCGCACAGCCTGATCCTGCAGGATCCCGAATTCGTCAACGGCGTGCACGAGCTGATCCGCACCGGCCGCTATCACGCAAGTGCCGCCCTGAAGATGCAGCGCGACAGCCTGGTCGCAGTATTCGAGGCGATGGACGATCCCTACCTGCGCAGCCGGCGCGAAGACATCGAGCATGTCATCGGCCGCGTACAGGGGGCCCTGAGCCGCGAATCCAGCGTCGAGGAACGCAAGCTCGCCTCGCGAGTCGGCGAAATCCTGGTCAGCGACACGGTGGCCCCTTCGGAGCTCGTTCCGCTCGCCGAGCATGGCGTCCTCGGCTTCGTCCTGACCGCCGGCAGCACGCTTTCCCACAGCGCCATCCTCGCGCGCTCGTTGCGCCTGCCGATGGTGGTCGGCTCGCACGAAGCGCTCTCGCACCTGCAGGATGGCGACCTCATCCTGATCGACGGCGACCACGGCAAGGTCATCGTCCATCCGACCGCCCAGGACCTGGCCGGCTATCGGAACTGGCAGCGCGAAGTGGTGCAGCAGGACAAGCGCCGGGCGCGCCTGCGCGATGCCGAAACGCGTACACGTGACGGCGTGGAAATCCATCTTTTTGCCAATGCGGAAATGGCCGGCGACGTGGCCCAGGCGCGCTCATACGGCGCCGCCGGCATCGGCCTGTACCGCACCGAATTCCTGTTCCTGCAGCGCAAGGACGCCCCCGGCGAGGAAGAGCAGTTCCTCGCCTATCGCGATCTCGTGCTCGGCATGGGTGGATTGCCGGTCACCATTCGCACGCTTGACCTCGGTGCCGACAAGGTCGACAGCGCCGGGCTTGTCCTCAAGGACGAGCCGAATCCCGCGCTCGGCGTGCGCGGCGTGCGCCTGTCCCTGCGCACGCCGCAGCTCATGCATACCCAGCTGCGCGCCATCCTGCGCACGACCAGCTACGGTCCGGTGCGCATCCTCGTGCCGATGGTCAGCACGATCGAGGAAATCATCACGGTCCGGCGCATGGTCAAGGAGTGTGCCGCGCAGTTGCGCTCCGAGGGCCACCATATCGCCGACACCTTCGAAGTCGGCGCGATGATCGAGGTTCCGGCGGCGGCAATCGCGTTGCCGAGCATGATCCGCAAGCTCGATTTCGTGTCCATCGGCACCAACGACCTGGTCCAGTACACGCTCGCCGTCGACCGCAACAACAACGAACTCGGCGCCCTTTACGACCCGCTGCATCCGGCCGTGCTGCGCCTGCTGGCGCAGATCATCGCCGTCTGCAACCGGGCCAATCGCCCGGTCACGCTGTGCGGGGAGATAGCCGGCGACACGCATTTCACGGCCATGCTGATCGCGCTCGGCCTGACCGAATTCAGCATGCACGCGGGCCTGCTGCTGGAGGTACGCGAGACGATCAACGCGATCGACCGCACGGCCGTGCGCAAGCTGGCGCCGGTCCTGCTCCGCGCGACGAGCCGCGAGGGCATCCGCAAGGTCATGGAGCGCATGCGTGCCGAAACCGGCCCGATGATGGAAAATGCGAAGCCTTTGCCGGCGTCACCCTGACCCGTTCCGCGCCATTTCGCCTCCACCCGAGCCCGGTTTCCGACATGCCCGCAACCGTTGAACTGTTGATCGACTCGCGCGTTCGCGAACAAACAAGCGAGCTTGCCGCGAAGTTCGCCAGGCGCGAGCCATTCCGCCATGTCGTTATCGACGATTTCCTCAGCGCGCCGTTTGCCCAGCGCCTGCTCGCCGAGTTCCCCGC
>DAIMYT010000160.1:0-4524 GCA_036734345.1 Dokdonella sp.
ACAGCTGAAAATCGAACGCCGTTCCAACCATCCCTGGATTTACCAGAAGATGGTCGAGCGTCCCGAGCCGAAACCCAAACCCGGCAGCATCGTCGAGATCGTCGACCGCAACGGCGAGTACGCCGGACGCGGCTTCTACAACGGTCATTCGCGCATTACCCTGCGCGTGCTCACCGCCGACGTCGAGGAGCAGGTCGACGAGGCCTTCTTCGAGCGCAAGATCGCCGCTGCGGTCAGCCTGCGCCGCGACCTGCTCAAGCTCGATGCGGTCACCGATGCCTACCGACTGGTGCACTCCGAGGGCGATGGCCTGTCCGGCCTCGTCGTCGACCGCTTTGCCGACACCCTGGTCATCGAGTTCTTCTCGGCCGGCATGTACAAGCAGCGCGACCTGATCCGTCGTTGCCTGCTCGAACACTACCCGGACAGCACGATCTACGCGTATGCCGAACCGCACGTGCAGAAACAGGAGAGCTTCGATTGCCCGGTGCCGCCGACGCCCGAGCCGACCGTCATCCACGAACACGGCGTGCAGTTCCATGCCGCCCCGGGCAGCAAGCACAAGACCGGTTTCTTCGTCGACCAGCGCGACAACCGCAAGACCCTGGCCGAATTCTGCGAAGGCAAGCGCGTGCTCGACCTGTGCTGCAATTCGGGCGGTTTCGGCATCACCGCGAAGACCATCGGCGGCGCCGCCGAAGTGGTCGGCGTGGATCTCGACGAGGACATCCTCGAGATTGCCGAGAAAAACGCGTATCTGAACAAGGCCAGGGTGCGTTTCGTCCAGGCCGACATCTTCCACTGGTTGCGTGATTACGCCGGCAACAAGGCGGAAAAGTTCGACGTCGTCATTCTCGATCCGGCCAAGATGACCCGCGACCGCGAGCAGGTGATCCCGGCGCTGAAGAAGTACCTCGACATGAACAAGCTTGCCATGGGCGCGCTCAAGTCGGGCGGGATCCTGCTGACCTGTTCGTGCACCGGCCTGGTCAGCGAGGACCAGTTCCTCGACATGCTGCGCCGCGCCGCGTTCTACGCCGGGCGTACCGCGCAGGTGCTCAAGGTCAGCGGCGCCGGCGCCGACCATCCGTGGCTGGCCCATGTCCCGGAAAGCCGCTACCTCAAGGCGGTGTTCTGCCGCGTGGATTGATCCGCGGCACGGCGCGGCGTGCGACCTGCGATGCAGGCCTGGCTGGAGAAATCCATCCCGCCCCCGCGACGCGGGACCGGCCGCGCCGGCGACGGTTTCTCGTTTGCGCAGAACAAGCATCGGACCTGGAGGCCCGACCGGGTGTTGTGGATCGGGCCCGTCCTGCAAGGGACCGCCGAAGAGTGTCGCGGGCTTCGATAGTCGCGCCCGCGTCTCCGCTTCGTCGTTGGTTGGGCTGAGCGCATGCGAACCCCAACGTGGTCCTGTCGATCCATCGCGCGTGGGCGACCTTTGCACTGCACTGGCGCGTTTCCCGGCATGCGGCGATGTCCGCATCCCGGGTGCTTCTCCCGCCGGCGGGAGAAGCTGCCGACAGGCTGATGAGGGTGGCCTTTCGCGCCCGTTGGACCAGGGCCTTCCTAGGGCTGGCGGCGCATGGGGGCTATCGGCGGAATGCGGTCGGCAAGCACGAGCGTTGCCTGCTGCTGCTTGCTGTCGCGCTCGTAACGGATACTGAGCTTTGCTCCGGCGGCCGACTCGCGCAGGAGCTGGCGCCATTGCTCGAGCGTGCGCGTGGCAACCGGCATGGAATCGATGGCAACGATGCGATCCTCGACCTCGAGGCCGCTCGCCGCCGCGGCGCTGCCGGCTGCCACGTCGGCGACTTTCAGGCCGTCGCCATCGGCCAGCAGGAACAACCCGCTGCGGTCGAAGTCATCCGCCGCGGCGAATGCCGCGTTCGGCGCGAGGTACATGCGCCGCCGGGCGTAGTCGAAGGCGACCGTGAAGCGCTTGAGCAGGCCGCCGCCGATGTTGCCCGACTGGTCCGTGCTCGAGAACGCGCCCTTGTCGCCGGTGAACAGGTCGCCGGCGACTCCGCCGATGTCGAGATCGCCGATGCGCAGGGTGTCGAATCGCGCAGGGCGTGTGCGCGTCGGGCCGCCGACGCCCCAGCCGGTAATCGCCTCCGCTGCAGGCCGGTAACGCGAAACCAGGTCATGTCCGCGCACGAACGGCGAGTGCAGGGTCAGCGAGACACGGGATCCGGTGTCGATGCTCAGGCGCACCGCGAGCCCATCCAGCGTGCCGTCGACGATCGGGATGCGGTCGGCGAACTCGAACGGGATCGCATGGGCGCCATCCGGCACCTGGAATTTCGCCGGCGTCGCCAGCGTCAGCTCGCGCCGGGCATAGTCGATGGTCACGCCGAAGCGGCTGAACATCTCGTAGCCGACCAGGCCATCGGCCTCGACGCCCTCGACCGCGGCGAGGCTGCCCAGGTCGACGACATAGAACACCGGCTTGTCGAGCGTCGCCTCGCCGACGCGCACTTCGCCGGCCCGGGCGAGCGCGAGGTCGACATTCTTCTCGCCAACCCCGCGCGCGGCCAGCTTGCCGGCGCCCTGCAAGCCGAATTTCTTCGCCGCCGCCGGGGTCAGCAGGTTGACGCCGCCGGTGTCGACGAGGAAGCGTGCTTTACGGCCATCGACGAGGCCGTCGACGTAGATGTGGTTGCTGGCCAGTTCGAAAGGCACGCGGGTGACACCGGATGCATTCGCGATGCGCGCCACCGCGGTCGCTTGCGGCCTGGCGAAATCGTCGTCGGAAGCCGGCACGTTGCGCGTCACGGCCGTCAGCTGCATCTCGCTGTGCGAGCGCGGATCGGTGTGGCCGGAGAAATCCGTGAGGTCGCTGGTCATGTGGAAGGGCAGGCGCAGCCCGTCGACCTCGCGATAGTCGTCGAACAGCGTCGTTGAAGTGTCGCGCTCGAGACGCTGGACAGTCCGAGCGAGCAGGCCGGTCTGCTGGTCGAACCACAAGGCCAGCGGTTCGCCATCCTGCGGCGTCGCCTCGATCACCAGATAGCGGCGGCCCCCAAGCGCTGCGGGTACCAGTAGCCGCGGGCGTCGAGCCACGCCTGGCTGCGCGCGCGGCGACGCGCTTCCGGGGCATCCAGCGAGGCCACCTCGCCGCCCGGATCGCGGCTCCAGCCGGCCGTACCGTCATAGCCTTCGGCGCCTTCGACCGGGCCGAGCTCGTAGTGGCTCGTCGAGCGCCCGGTGGCGAGGTCCAGCAGCGATTCGAAGTGGCCATCCAGTCCGCCGGTCCTCAGCGACCCGCGGCTTCGCAGGCTGTGTGTGTCGTCCCACCGATCGCCCCCGCTGGCCGCCTTGTAGCGGGCCAGCACCTGGGTGGCCGGTGCGGCGGCTGCGGCCAGGGGCAGCAGCAGCCACGCTGTGGCCACGATGAAGAATCCAGTTCGCTTGAACATGCCTTGTCTCCGGTTCGCTCGATCGGCGCTTGCGGGCGGGCGCCATGGATTGAATAATCCATGGAAATTTCAAAACGGGCAAGCCAACCAATGGCACACAAGAAGGATGGTTCGGTCGAGCGCGCCGAGGAGATCGAGCTGCTGGCCTCGCCGGTGCGCATCGAGATCGTCGATACCCTCGAGGCGATGGGCGGCGCCGTCAGCGTGGCCGAACTCGCGCTGCAGATGGGGCGTCCGGCCGACGGGCTCTACTACCACCTGCGCCAGCTCGCCCGAGGTGGCCTGATCGAGGAAGAAGCCGCAGCGGAAGGTCGGCGCTATCGGTCGAGGACCCGGCCCGGCGATCGCCTGCGCCTGCGCTACCGGCCCGGTGCCACCGCCAACGCATGCGCCGTCGGCCGCGTTGCTGCCAGCGGATTGCGCGTGGCCGAGCGCGATTTCCGGCGTGCCCTGGCGGATCCGGACACGATCGTCGAAGGGCCGCAGCGCGAACTCTGGGCGGCGCGCGGCAAGGGCTGGGTCAGCCCCGCTGAGCTGGCTGAAATCAACCGCCTGCTGGCAAGGCTGATGGACCTGCTGCAACAGCCCGGCGTGCCCGGAGAGGGCACCCTGGTTTCGCTGTTGTGGGTGCTGGCGCCGCTGGAGCCGAAATCCGCCCGGCGCGGCGTCGGGCGCGATCACCCCACGACGACGCGTCCGAAGCGCACAAAGTGAGGGCAAGTCGTGCCGCCTACTGCAACGTGGCGAAGGCATCGCCTTGCGTGTGGGAGGTTGTCGGGGTGCGCCGAGGCTTGCCCCAATCTGCGTAGCGGCCCGCATCCCGAACGCTTCTCCCGCTGGCGGGAGAAGCTGCCGACAGGCTGATGAGGGTGGGCTTTGCCTGTGCAAGGCAGGCGACATGCCGCGCGGGTTTCGATGGCGGGTTCCGAGTTGCCGCTTCGTTGTTGGTTGGTGTTGAGCGCATGCGAACCCCAACGGGGTCGTGTTGGTTCATTGCGCGCGGGAGGCCGTTGGGGTGCGCTGGCGCTTACCCCAACCTACGGCGCTGCCCGCATCCCGAACGCTTCTCCCGCTGGCGGGAGAAGCTGCCGACAGGCTGATG
>DAIMYT010000160.1:4624-7492 GCA_036734345.1 Dokdonella sp.
AGGGTGGGCTTTCGCCTGCGAAGGGAGACGTGCCGCGCGGGCATCGATGGGGCTTCGGCGTTACCGCTCCGGTGTTGGCTGCTAGACTTCACCCGCACACATCGACGCGGAACCGGCATGGCGAGGCACGGCAAGAAGACAACCATCGTTCCCACGGTCAGCCTCGCCCAGGCAGAGGAGGCGGTACGCACCCTGCTGCGCTGGGCCGGCGAGGATCCGACCCGCGAAGGCCTGCTCGATACGCCCAAGCGCGTGGTCAACGCTTATCGCGACTGGTTTTCCGGCTATGCGATCGATCCGGCCGATTACCTGCGGCGCACCTTCGAGGAGGTCGCCGGCTACGACGAGATGATCGTATTGCGCGATATCGAGTTCGAATCCTATTGCGAGCACCACATGGCGCCGATCATCGGCCGCGCACACATCGGCTACCTGCCGACTGACAAAGTGGTCGGCATCAGCAAACTCGCGCGCGTCGTCGACGCCTATTCACGGCGCTTCCAGGTCCAGGAAAAGCTCACTGCGCAGATCGCCCGGTGCATCGAGGACGTACTCAAGCCGCGCGGCGTCGGCGTGGTCGTCGATGCCGTGCACCAGTGCATGACCACGCGCGGCGTGCACAAGCGCGGGGTGTCGATGATCACCAGCCAGATGCTCGGTGATTTCCGCGAAGACGCCCGTACCCGCGGCGAGTTCCTGCGCTTCATCGGCATCAGCTCGAAATCCTGAGGGCAAGCCGGGCGGTCCGCGACCGTGACACGCTGCGCCTGCCGCAATCCCCGCACCCACCACGCGGACGCGCCTTCGCCATCGGCCCGCTGCTCCAGCGCCCAACGAATCCACTGCAATGAATCCTGAGGCTGCAACCCAACCGCCCCGCCGCGCCGCGATCATCTTCATCTTCGTGACGGTGATGCTCGACATGCTCGCGTTCGGCATCATCATCCCGGTCTTCCCGCATCTCGTGCAGTTCATGACCGGGGGCGAGATCACCACGGCGGTGCGCTGGACCGGCATCATGGGCGCGCTGTTCGGCCTCATGCAGTTCGTCTTCTCGCCGGTGCAGGGCGCGATGTCGGATCGGTTCGGCCGGCGACCGGTGATCCTCGCCTCGAACCTCGCGCTCGGCTTCGACTTCATCCTCATGGCGCTGGCCCAGACCCTGCCGATCCTGTTCATCGGACGCGCGATTTCGGGTGTCGCCAGCGCGAGCATCTCCACCGCCAACGCCTACATCGCCGATGTCACGCCGAAGGAAAAGCGCGCCGCGGCCTACGGCCTGCTCGGCGCCGCGTTCGGTATCGGTTTCATCGTCGGGCCGGCGCTGGGCGGCTTCCTCGGCGGCCTTTCCGTGCGCGCGCCATTCTGGGTCGCCGCCGGGCTGGCCCTGACCAATTTCATGTACGGCTTCTTCGTCCTGCCCGAGTCGCTGCCGAAGGAACGTCGCAGCGCGCGCTTCGACATCAAGAACGCCAACCCGCTCGGCGCACTGCGCATGCTGCGCCGCTATCCGCAGGTGTTCGGCCTGGCGGTCGTGTTCTTCCTCGTCGCGCTGGCCCAGTTTTCCCTCAATGCCACCTTCGTCCTCTACACCGACTACCGCTTCGACTGGGGCCCCAAGGAAGTGGGCTACACCCTGGCCCTGGTCGGCCTGTGCAGCGCGATCGTGCAGGCCGGCCTCGTACGCCGCGTGGTGCCCATGTTCGGCGAGCGCCGGGTCATGCTCGCCGGCCTGCTGTTTGGCATGGGCGGCTTCCTGACCCTCGGCTTCTCCGGTTCACCCGTGTACTTCCTGCTCGGCATACCGCTGCTCGCCCTCGCCGGCCTCGGCGGGCCGACCACGCAATCGATCATCACGCGCCAGGTCGATCCCTCCGAGCAGGGCCGCTTGCAGGGCGCGATCACCAGCCTGGCCAGTCTCGCCACGGTGTTCGGGCCGTTCCTGTTCAGCCAGATCTTCGCGTTCTTCATCGAGCCGGCAGCGCCGGTGCACCTGCCCGGTGCGGCGTTCGTGCTGTCGGCGATGCTGCTGTCGGTGGGCTTCGTGCTCGGCTGGCGGGCGACGATCGGCCTGCAGCCGATATCGCACGAACATCCGGCCACCGCCGAACCCGGCCCGCCGGGCACCGGCGAATTGCCGCCGCTGGCGGAAGTCGACAGCAAGCCATGACCGCGCCGGTCGAGAAACCGTTCTCGCCATCCTGCGCACGCAACCAGGATCCGATCCTCGATGTCCTGCGCGACGTCTTCGCCGAGCGCAAGCGCGTCCTCGAAATCGGCAGCGGCACCGGCCAGCATGCGGTCCACTTCGCCAGGGCATTGCCGCACCTGTCCTGGCAGACTTCCGAGCAGGCCGGGCATCTGCCCGGCATCCGCCTCTGGCTCGAGGAGACCGCGCTGGCCAACACGCCACCGCCGATCGTCCTCGACGTCAACCAGGCCGACTGGCCAGCGAGCCGCTACGACGCCGTGTTCAGTGCGAACACGCTGCACATCATGGCCTGGAGCGAAGTCGAAAAGCTGTTCGTACGCCTGCCGCAAATCATGACGGACGACGCCAGGCTCGTCGTCTACGGCCCGTTCAACATCGACGGGCGCTACACCAGCGAAAGCAACGCCGAGTTCGACGCCTGGCTGCACGAGCGCGGCGCGCACATGGGCATCCGCGACCTCGCCGCCGTCGATGTCCTCGCCGCTGCCGCCGGCCTGCGACGCATCGCCAACCACGCCATGCCGGCCAACAACCGCTGCGTGGTCTGGCAACGCGATTCCTAGCGGTCGCGCGTGGCAGGCAGGTACTGCGATGTCGAGATCCCTGCCGGCTACTCGCTCTCGTGCACGTCCTTGTAGACCAGCATCTTCAGCAAC
>DAIMYT010000161.1:0-7482 GCA_036734345.1 Dokdonella sp.
CAACTTTCCCGAAGCCACCCTGCCCGAACACCCACACAGCCGGCGCCTGCTGCACATCCACCGCAACATGCCGGGCATGCTCTCGCGCATCAACGAGGTCTTCTCGCGCGAAAACGTCAATATCGACGGCCAGTACCTGCAGACCAACGCGAACATCGGTTATGTCGTCGCCGATGTATCGACCAGCGAGGAACAGGCCGCCGCGCTCAAGGATGCGCTGGCCGCCATCCCGGGCACGCTTCGCACGCGGGTCCTCTACTGATCGTCCGCATCCGCCCGCGCTGACGCCACCGGCAGCCGCCAGCCGTAGCGGATGGCCATGAAGCGCAAGCCGAAGCAAAGCGCCACTGCAGCCCCGAGTACCGGAATTTCGGCCAGCCCGAGGAAGCGACCGAACACGATGACTGACGCACCGGCCAGCGCCGCGACCGCATAGAGTTCCGAACGCAGGACAACCGGCGTCTGCGCCACCAGGATGTCGCGCACGATGCCGCCGCCGATGCCGCTGAGCATGCCGAGCAGGATCGCCGAGGAAGGCCCGAGCCCGAACGCCAGCGCCTTGCTTGCACCGGTGACCGCAAACAGGGCGAGCCCGAGCGCATCGAACATCTGCACCGGATTGCGCAATTTTTCGACGTCGTCGTAGCGGAAAAACGTCAGCACGCCGGCCAGGCAGCTGACCCCGAGGTAGTGCCAGGTGGCCAGTGCCGCGGGAGGCGTCGCGCCGATCAGCACGTCGCGCACGATGCCGCCGGAAACCGCCGCGGCAAAGGAAAGCACGAGCACGCCGAACAGGTCCAGGCGATTGCGCACGCCAACCGTGGCCCCGCTGATCGCGAAGACGAAGGTGCCGACGAAATCCAGCGCAATCAGAAACAGTTCCACGTCCGCTTACGCCCGAGCCAGGGAATCGCATCTTACGCGATGACCGCGCCGACGCCCGCCCCGGCCTGCTTGCCTTCCGCTACCAGGAATAGCGGACGCTGTAGCTGAGCTTTGCCTCGCCGTCGGCGGGAATACGCAGGGGAAAATCGATGGTCTGCGCGTCGCGCTTTTCGAATTCATGGTTCTTCGCGGTGATCTTCCAGTTGCTCCAGCGGTACAGGTACTCGCGCACGACGACGGTGGCCACTGATTTCTTGCGGTTGCGCACGCTGATCTCGAAGGTTTCGTCGATGGTCTTGCCGGCGTTGTCGACCGTGAATCCGGTCTGGCGACGCTCGCCGACGATGTCGAAGGCGTTGCCGAGCCTGATCCTGACCGGCTCGTTGCGTGGCGTGTGCTTGATCACGTCCTCGCCGATGAATTCCAGCGAGCCATCCGCCGACGCCTGGTTGACGCGCATGCGGCCCGCCGGCAACGGCACTCCAAGCTGGTTGGCCTCCGCGTTCTCGAACTCGAGGTAGGCGCCTACCGTACCGTTGGCGGTGGCGCCGTAGCCCTGCTGGACGATCGGCTGCGACCAGTAGTTCCAGGGCTGCGGAGCGGCGGTGAACACCAGTTGCTTCCTGCAAGCAACGTCGACCGCGGTCGGAAACAGTTCGAGCTGCTTGGTCGAGTTGTCCGGAAGGTCGCTGCGCCGGCCGAGCGTATAGAGGTGGTACTCGAACAGCGACGATTCGGTGAACCCCTGGGCCGCCTCTTCCACGACCGTGCCGAGCGCTTTCATCGCACGCACCGAATCCTGCGGTGCGGCCGGGGCGCGATTGACCTCGCCGGCCACCAGCTTGAGCTGCGCGGCGGGATAGCTGCCTCCCGACTGGTTGACGATGGTCACCCACGACGACAGGTCCATCGCGCAGTTGTCGCCCGTCTCGCGCAGGTTGATGTTGTAGTCGGCCCACCAGGTCATGCCCAGGGTCTGGTAGGAAACCCGCGTCGAATGCGTGCCGGCGCGTTTCGCGTTGACCAGCCAGACCAGGGTCGGTCGCGTGATCAGGCCGCCCGGAAGGCTCGGGAACAGCACGTTGCTGAAGTTGCCCAGGCTGACCACCTCACCACCGTCACGCTGCAGGATCAGGCTGCCTCCGGCAGACGAAAGCAGGGTGCCGCTGATTCGCTCCAGCTCGCTGCCGCGCAATTGTTCGACGGTAATCTTCTCGCCGACATAGCGCTCGAGCAACTTGTCCTGGCTGACCAGGTCGTACTGGTAGTTCTGCTCGATCACGCGCGTGCCCGCCGGATCGGTCAGCGATTCGAAAGCGACCGTGGTCGGGTCGATGCGCTTGGCCACGTCGGTGAACCGCAGGACGCCATTGCCCGATTCGAGCGTCATCTTGCGGCCATCACGGACCAGCGCGTATCCGGGCAGCGACGGCCCATAGTTGGCGAGCCTGTCCGTGCTGATCTGGCCAGGCTGGGCCGAACTGTAGATGGTCAGCGAATAATCCGGGGTCTGGGCTGCGGCGGGGACGGCGGCAATGAGGGCGGCGATGGCGAATGACAGCGAATAGCGCATGGCGAGTCCTTGGGTTGGTTACATTTGCTTCAGGCGCCTTGTTCAACGCGGCAGTTGGCCATTCGGGGTTGGCCCCTGCGCACGAGGGCGACAATGCTGCCGGCGATTCCGCACCAGCCGCGGCAAGGCGCGTTGTCAGAGGAACGTGGCGATCTCGTGCAGATCCTTGCGCGAGATATCCGGAACCCGGCATGAATCGGCCGGAAATCCGACCACCAGGAGCAGATAGGGCACTTCATTCTTCGGCCGACCGAGAATCCCGTTGAGGAACGCCATCGGGCTCGGCGTATGCGTCAGCGTGGCAAGTCCGGCGCGATGCAGGGCCGCGATCAGCAGGCCGGTGGCAATACCGGCCGACTCGTGCGGGTAATAGCGCTTGGCCTTGTGTCCGTCGGTCAGCGGACCGGTGCGTTCGTAGAACACCGCGATCAGCCAGGGTGCGATCTCGAGGAACGGCTTGTTCGCGTCGGTGCCGAGAGCGGACAGGGCCTGCAGCCATTCCTGCGGCGCACGGCGTTCGTAGAACTCGCGCTCCTCGGCCTCGGCAGCGACGCGGATGCGTTGCTTGACGGCGGCATCCTGGATCGCGACGAAATGCCAGGGTTGCTGGTTGGCCCCGCTCGGTGCCGAGCCCGCCGCAAGCAGGCAGGCTTCGATGATTTCGCGCGGCACGCTGCGCGCCGAGTAGTCGCGGACGGTTCGCCGCGTGGACATTTCCTGCGCAAAGGCATTTGCCCGACGCAGCATTTCGGCCAGGTCGGGCGCCGGCGTCGTCGGCAAGGGAACGGTCTTCATCGCATCCATGCGCAGAGCATAACCCGCCATCATCGCCGGAATCATGTGATTGCCCGAGTCGGGTCGCGACCAGGAAAGCACCTCGAAGCGCGGTGCCGGCGAGCCGCGAGGTGACGTCGTCCACGCTGTCAGAACTATGATGACCCCAGTCCCGAATGTGCGTCGCTCCGACATGACCAGCAACACGATGGCACTCAACCAGGGCCTGCACCGATTCGACGGCCACCGGCAGGTCTGGCTGTTCGGCTATGGCTCGCTGATCTGGAAGGCCGATTTCGACTTCATCGAGCGCAGGCCGGCGCGCATCCACGGCTGGTCGAGGCGATTCTGGCAGGGCTCCCACGATCACCGCGGCACGCCGGATGCGCCAGGGCGTGTGGTGACGCTGATTGCCGAGAAGGACGCCGTCTGCCCGGGCATGGCCTACCTGATCTCGCCGGAGGTTTTCGACCACCTCGACATGCGCGAGAAGAACGGCTATCTGCGCGAGATCATCGAAATCGAGTTCTGTTCCGGAGGAAGCGCTCAGGGCCTGATCTATGTCGCCAGCCCGGACAACGAGGCCTTCCTCGGCGACGCCTCTGACGCGGAGATCGCAAGGCACATCGCGCGCGCCGAAGGGCCGAGTGGCCTCAATCGCGATTACCTGCTGAATCTCGCCGACGCCCTGCGCGCAATGGGGGAAGACGATGCTCATGTGTTCGCCATCGAGCGCGAATTGCTGGCGATTGATCGGGGTGCCATGGGCTGACCGGCCCGCCAGGGAACCGGGCTTCCGGCTGGATTTCGGCGGCCCCTCAGTTGCGCCGCGACTTCCACCATCCGGAGATCCTGCCGAACAGCCCGACAGTTTCGTCTTCCTGCGGCAGCTTGCGCGGGGTATCGGTCCGCGGCGCCTGTTCGCTGCGCCCATGTCCGCCGTCGCCGGCAGCCTTCGCTTCGGGCAACGCGGAGGCATCCACGACCCAGACGCGATGGCGGCCCATTCCTTCCACGTCCTCGACGTGGCCAACGAGGCCGGCTCGATCGAGTCCGGCATGCTCGGCCGTCGCTTCGGTCAGCAGCACGTATTCCCTGGACGGCACGCCGTTCTTCATGAGCCGGTGCAGCAGGATGACAGGCTCGCCGGCCAGCTCGTCGAACTGCCTGACCTTCTTGAGCAGGATTTCGCCCGTATGCACGAACGCCTTGAGGCCGAGCGCGGTGATGTTGCTGCAGGCATCGCAACTGCAGTTGCTGCGCTGTGCGCTCAAGGCGACGACACGCTGGCGAAATACCGGGAAGAACGAGCGCACCTGGGCCAGCATCTCGCGCCCTGCCTGCGCATCGGCGGAATCGATCTCGGCATACATCAGCGCCGCGTCGCCCTCCAGCTTGTTGAGGATCAGCGGATGCCGCGACTGGTCGAGGACGGAATCGAGCAGGTCGGTGACGATCTGCTCGGCGTGCTCGAGGGCCAGGGAACGTTCGGTGATGAATTTCGTGTAGCCGCTGATATCGACCACCACGAGGTAGGCAAGGCAGATGCGCATGACAAGGCTCCCCGGAAGGCTGGCCGGGACGGATCGACGGGACGACGACGACGGACGGCGCAGCCGGTACCCCGGTTTGTTCCCGGCTTGCCCTGAAGGACCGGGGCGGGAGCGAATTGCTTGCATGAATCCGGCCTGCCTGCGAGACCAGGGTGAAGTCCGATAGCCTGGGCACATCGGCTGCAAGACGGTGTCGCCCCACAGCCTGCATTGAGGCATGATGCCCATCCATCCATCCATCCGACATGACTGACGGCAACCATGTTTTCGCGATTGCAATGGCTGATCCTGCGACTGTCACGCAAGCTCTGGTTGCGGGCGTCCGCGTTTTCGGTACTCGGCGTGGCCACCGCGCTGGTCGCCCTGCTGGTCAAGGAATACATACCGGAGAACCTGCCGACCCGGATCGGCGCCGATGCTGTCGACAGCATCCTGCAGATCATCGCCAGCAGCATGTTGTCGGTCATGATTTTTTCCCTGAGCACGATGGTTTCCGCCTATTCCTCGGCAACGAGCAATACGACGCCACGCGCGACCCAGCTTCTCATCCAGGACAGCACCGCACAGAACGCACTGGCCACGTTCCTCGGCTCGTTCCTGTTCAGCCTGGTCGGCATCATCGCCCTGCAGACCGGTCTTTACGGAGACAGCGGCCGCGTCGTCCTGTATGCGGTCACGCTCGGCGTCATCGTGATCATCACCGTCACCCTGTTGCGCTGGTCGGACTACGTCCTCCAGCTGGGTCGGGTCGGCCCCACATCGGATCGCGTGGAAGCCGCGGCAACCGGAGCGATCCGCCGGCGCAGGGCTTCGCCCTACCTCGCCGGGCAGCCGCGCGAAGCCGGCGATGGCGGGATCCCGGAGGGGGCGCGTTCGATCCACACGGAGAGTTTCGGCTATGTCGAGCATATCGACATGCAAGCGCTGCAGGATACGGCGAAAAACCATGAGATGGAGATCTACGTGGTGGCCCTGCCCGGCCACTACGCCGGCGCCGCCCAGCCCCTGGCCTGCGTGATGGCCGACCCGCCCGAAGAAGGCGTCGAAGCCATCCGCAAGGCGTTCGGCATTGCCGCCTCGCGCTCGTTCGACCAGGATCCTCGCTTCGGCGTCTGCGTCCTTTCGGAAATCGCTTCGCGCGCCCTGTCGCCGGCGGTGAACGATCCGGGTACGGCCATCGACGTCCTCGGACGCGGCGCGCGCATGCTTGCCTTGTGGTCGGACTACCACGCCGACTCGCCCGAGCGCGGTGGCAAGGACGCGATCCGCTTCCCGAACGTGCATGTACCACCGGTAGAACTGGATGAACTGTTCGACGACTTCTTCATCCCGATCGCCCGGGACGGTGCCGGGCTGGTCGAGGTCGGCATCCACCTGCAGAAGATGCTGCAGACGCTGGCCTGCCTCGGCGACAAACGCTACCGGCAGGCCGCCGCGAGGCAGTCGGCGCAGGCGCTTGCGCGTGCCGAGGCGGCACTCAAGCTGACTGACGATCTGGTCAGGGTCCGGCAATCGGCTGCCAAGGTGACCAGGGCCGCGCTGGCCTGATGCAGGCGTCCGGCCCAAAGGCCTGGCTCGAGTCGGGATGCACTTTCAGCTTCGGCGGCCGGCGGATCTTCTGCCGCCACGGCGGACGTTCCGACCGGCCCGTACTGCTGCTGATCCATGGCTTCCCGACTTCTTCCTGGGACTGGAACGAAGCCTGGCAGTTGCTCGAAGGGCACTTCCGGCTCGTCGCCGCCGACATGCTGGGCTTCGGATTCTCCGACAAGCCGCATCCGCACGCCTACAGCCTGTTCGAACAGGCCGATATCCACGAGGATCTGCTGCGCCAGCTCGGTATCCGCGAGTACCACGTGCTGGCGCACGACTATGGCGACAGCGTGGCGCAGGAACTGATCGCCCGCACACGCGAGCCCGCTCCACGCCCCATCCTGCGCAGCGCATGCTTTCTCAATGGCGGCCTCTTTGCCGAAACGCATCGCGTGCTGGCGATCCAGAAATTGCTGCTGTCGCCGCTCGGGCCGCTGGTTGCGAGGATGTCGGGCAGGCGCAGCCTGGCAGCGAGCATGCAACGGATATTCGGACCCGGCACGCAACCCGGCGACACGCTGATCGATGCATTCTGGAGCCTGATGGTCCGCGACAACGGCCGGCGCGTGCTGCCCGGGCTCATCCGCTATATCAGTGAGCGCGTCCAATACCGCGAGCGCTGGGTCGGCGCACTGGTGGAGACTTCGCTCCCGCTCAAGCTCGTCGATGGTGCATTTGATCCGATTTCGGGCGCTCACATGGCGGAGCGCTACCGGGAACTGGTGCCGAATGCCGATGTGACCGAACTGCCCGGTATCGGTCACTATCCGCAGATCGAGGCACCGGGTGCCGTCGTCGATGCCTATCTGGCCTTCAGGGCGACGATCAGCGGCTGAAAGCGGATCGCTACCGCGATGACGAAGGATTCCAGCGCACGGGTTTCGTCGCGTGACTTCCGGAACATGCAATTGTCAACATCGCGCGCATAGTGCAAGTCCCTCGACGAGAGCTTCCACCATGGGAATTGCGAAACTCCTGCTGTCAGCGGTGCTCTGCAGCGGCGCGTGCGCGCTGCACGCGGTCGCGGCGAGGGAAGCCGCGACGCGCGCCGATCCGGTTGCCGCCGCAATATCCGACCCTGCGCGATCCGATGCCGACCGCAGC
>DAIMYT010000162.1:0-7415 GCA_036734345.1 Dokdonella sp.
GCCTCTGCGCAACGAAGTTGGTGCTTGGATGCGCAGGATGGCAGCGGGGTTTAAGTCGCGCATGTCCCGATCGTCGCCCCGCCGTCCGGCACCCTGCCGGAAGTCATGCCCGCCGGTCGACGGTGGGCATGACTTTTTCGTGCCGGCCAGGCCGCCATCGCTACGGCGAAACCTTCGCCGCATTCGCCGTCGCATTGTCCTGGTGTTCCTTGAGCCAGATCATCGAACGATGCACGCGCGCATAGCCGCTCGGGTGATCGTAGAAAATGATCTCCTCGAGCGGACCGGGCTTGATCTTGCGGTAGGTCGACAGGCGCATCGCGGCCATGGCGAATCCGTTCGGCTCGCCGGCGGCGTTGAGGCCATAGGCATCGGCCTCTGCTTCGGCCTGGCGGACGATCGAATTGGTCAGCGGGGTGACGAAGAAGAAGAACAGCGAAAGGATCGCCAGGGCCAGCGGCAATGCCGCCGGATCGCCACGGCCCTCGAGGCCGAAGCGCGTTCCCCAGCGCGCCATCGCGCGATCGAAGAAGCGGTGCACGACCCAGAAGCCGAAGCCGAGCACCAGGGTCATGTAGATCACCAGGCGCAGGCCGTGGTTGAGCACGTAGTGGCCCATCTCATGCCCCAGCACGGCCTTGATCTCGGGTGGGGAGGTGCGATCGAGCAGGTTGTCGTTCATCGCCACGCGCGTGGTGCCGAGGAAACCGGAGACATTCGCGCTGATGCGCGTGGTCTGCTTCGAGGCGTCGAACTCGACCACATTGTCGTCGGGAATCATGTTGGCGCGCGCCAGCGAAAGCACGGCTTCGCGAACCTCGCCCTCGCGCAGGGGCTTGTACTGGTTGAAGATCGGATCGAGGAACACCGGCGCCAGCATCATCATGAACAGGATCAGGACGAAGGTGCCGCCAGTGGCCCAGATCCACCAGCGATCGCCGGCCTTGCGCACCGCCGCATAGGCCAGCGCAATCACCGGCGGCACCACGACCAGGCCGACCAGCAGGCCCTTGAACTGGTCCAGCGACCAGTCGCCGAAGCCCTGCGTGGCCAGTCCATAGGCATGTTCACGGAAGAATCCCGTGTAGATCGTCCACGGCAGCGAAAGCACGGTGCCGACCAGCAGCCACAGCGCCGCGTAGATCATCGTGTACAGCCATGGGCGCTGGCTGACGCGGCGGCCGATATCGCGCATCGAGCGCGAAAGACCCGTGCCGAGCAGGATCCAGGCCACGCCGAGGCCGTACAGCAGGCCCCAGAGTTGCAGCCAGTAGCCGCCCTCGAAATAGGCATCGGATTGTGCCTTCTGCTCGGGCGAGAGCAGGTCGAGGTAGGCCTGGGTGGCGCGATCGACATCGAAGTCCGGCCCGGGCCGCGCCGCATCCGGTATCTGCAGGCCGGGCGGCAATTCGGTCGGCGCCGCGGCCAAGGCAGAAATCGAACCGGCGAGCAGAATTCCAAGCAAAGCCAAAACAACGAACCGACCCATCGTCTTCATCTGCGATCCCCTGGGAAGCGAAGCCGCCACACTACCCCAGTCCGACCCCGCGACGCAGCGGCCGATGGTCATGCCGGACAAAAAAATGGCCGCGACATCGTCGATGTCGCGGCCTTGGCCAGGAATACCACTCGTTGGATGATGTTGCCGCGGCTTATTCGGCCTTTTCGATCGTGAAGCCGCCGAAGCTGATGCCGAGGTTGACGCCTTCACCGGTGCCGGCGAGGGCGAGCGAAACGTTGCCCTTGGTCAACACCTGGGCGGTAGCGGACTTGCCGGCGGCAGCGGAAGCTTCGCCCTGGGCGTAGGTGCCGAGGATGTCGCTCATCTTGTGCACGTCGGTGAACTCGCCCTTGCCGTCATCGATATGCGCCTTGCCGACGGTCAGGCCGCCGCCCTTGGCGGAGATCTTCACGCGCATGGACTGGCCGTTCTCGCAGGTGACCACGCCGGTTCCTTCGGCATGCTTGTAGATCGCCGACCAGGTGGTGAGGCTGAAGCGCATCGAGCAATCCAGCTGGGCATCGGCCGCCTGGGCGGTGGGAGCGGTGACTGCGGCAATGGCCAGGGCCAGGCCGGCCGCGGCGAATCCGTGCTTGATCGCTTTCATGATGAAACTCCTCTCGTTGGGGTGCGCGAAGTTTCACCCTGAACGGCTGAACGCGATGGAACCGGAGCATGGCCCACCCAGCCTTCCTGAACACGCCCGTTCAGCCCGCCCAGTCGAGCAGGACCCGCCAGCGCCTGCGCTTCTCGTCACGGGTCATGCCCGCATTGGCCGGACTCGTCGAAGGCAGATCAAGCAGGACGATGCGCTTCGCCTGGTCATCGCCCAGAGCTGGCATGACGTGCCGGCGGAAGGACTGCTGCGCCCTGCCCCCGTTCAGGGCGATCGCGGCGATGCCGGGATGGCCTTCGAGCAGGCCCGGAATGTCGTTCGGGATCTCGCTCGAGCGCACGATGCTGCTGTCGAGGCTGCCCGGCCTTTCGCAATACTGGAGGACATCCCAGATGCCGATGCCGCGCGCCTGCAGGCGCCGGATGCGTTCGGCATAGGCGAGTTCGGGCCCGGCATCGAACATCTCGCCCATCAACGGCCAGAACAGGTTCTGCGGATGCGCATAGGACTGCTGCACGGCCAGCGAGCGCACGCTGGGCGCCGTGCCGAGCACGAGCAGCCGGCAACCCGCGGCGATCTGCGGCGGAAAGCTGGCGACATGAGGGTTCGGGTTCCTGCTGCGCATCGGCCAAGCGTAACGGATTCCGTCACGCGGCTATTCACGTGAATTAATGGTTGCCAACCTCTAACTTCGGGTTAACTGCGCGCTACGCAGAATTTTCCATCTTTGCGCGTAGTGTCCATCTCGCGACGACGATTGCCTGCAAGTGCTCAAGCGCCGTCGTGACACTCCCCAATATCCAACAAGAAGAGGTAGCGACATGAACCAGGACATCATCCAGGGCAAGTGGAAGCAGTTGAAGGGCTCGATGAAAGCGCAGTGGGGCAAGCTCACCGACGACGACCTCGACCGCCTCGAAGGCAACCAGCAATACCTGTCGGGCAAGCTGCAGGAGCGTTACGGCTGGGCCAAGGACAAGGCCGACGAGGAGATCAAGCGATTCGAGAAGAACCTGCACTGAAGCCGCCTGCCCGGGGCATTCCGCACGATGAGTCGTGCGGCGAAGGGGCCGCGTCCGGACCGGCGCGGCCCCTTCATTTCCGTGTATGCCGCGCCTACTTGCCGGGCAGCGGCAGGAATTTGTCCGGGTCGTAGCCGCCGACGTCGAAATGCAGGCTGCGCGGGGGCTTGCCCTTTTCGTTCACCTCGATTGCGACGGTCTTCGCCTTGGCCACGCGCGCGATGAAGGCCTTGTCTTCCTCGATGAAGATGGCCGGCTCCCCGGTCGGCGGGATGCTGCCTTCCATCGTCGTCGGCGCGCCGTCATCGAAGCTCATCGTGACCCGGCACTTCTTCGCGCAGGTGAAGCCCGGCTCGCTGCCATAGAGGAACACGCTCTGGCCCCACGCCGTGTGGCGGCGGAAGACCAGGCGCACCTTCTCGCCAGCCACGGCGGAATCCTCGTTGCTGTAGATGGTGGCCGTGCTTTGCGTGCCACCGGCCATCGGCGAGGTCTGGTAGGTCCACAGCCGCGCCATGCGCCGCGACTCGCCCTCGCTGGCGGCCTTCTCGCGCAGGGCCTCGATGTCGGGACGGATGCGCGCGGCCGCGGCGCTGTCGGGATACATCTTGAGCAGTTCATCGCCGAGCGGCAGGGCGAGCTCGGCATTGCCTGCCTTGAGCATCTGCTCGTACATGGCGTAATGCTGTTCGGCCTTGGCGTCCATTTGTGCCTTGGCGGCGGCGAGGGCTTCGGCCGAAGGCGCTGCGGGTGCTTCCTGCCGGTTGCAGGCAACAAGGAACAGCGCGAGAACCGCGGACACAAGAACCTGTGGAATTCTGCTCGACATGATCAGCCCGGATTGATGGAAAGCAGAGACTATAGCGCCGTTTCGCAATGCGCCCGCGGTGCGCGCGCTCAGTAATTCCTGCAGGGGTCGCGGCCGAGGTTCTTGTCGTAGGTCGAGATCTGTTCATCGTACTTCCGGCCGCTGCGCCCGGCGGAGCGCATTTCCTGGCAGGCAAGCGAACGTGGCACCGGCTTGCTTTCGGTCACGGGCACGTAATGCGGGCCGGACTCCACTGCCCCGGTGTACCGGAAAAATCTCATTTCGGTTCCGTTGCGCACACCATCGGGACATCGTGAATGCCTGTAGAAGATCTCCCCGGTCGCGATGGTGCATTGGTAGGACTGCACGACCGGCTCGGATGGCACCGGCGGTGGCTTGGCTTCGCGCGCCAGGTTGGCCATGTATTCCCTGGCCGACAACACGCCTTCTCGCGACAGCGGTGCCCTGGTCAACGGCGGTGGCGGAGGCGGCGGTGGCGCTGGCTTGATCGCCACTTCGGATTCCCGCTGGCCCGCCTGGCAGGGCGTCTGCTGGAACGCGATGCGATTCTCGGAATCGACGCATTTGTAGACCGTCTGCGCGCTGGCGGCGGCGCTGACGGCAAGGCCAACGGCGACGAGAATCCATGGCGCTCCTGGACCTCGCCGCTGAACGCGGGCCCGGTCGAATGCGTTCATCTTTACACCTCCCTGTGTGCTTCCCATCGTCACCGCAGTTCCGGCAACTGTCATGGCGCGCGAATATATCGCGATCCGCCATCAAGGTGATCCCGTCCGGGCCATCCGCGACCGTGCATGCGATCACCGTCGCCGTAGCGACCATCCCGCATCTTCACCAACGACCAGCGCCGCTCTCAATAGCGTCGGCAGGGATCACGGCCCAGGTTGCGATCATAAGTTGACGGCAGGTCGTCGTACTCTCGCCCGCTGCGGCCGACCGAACGCAGGCCGCGGCAAGCCTCGGCACGCGGTATGCGGCGTGCGCGCACGCGCTCTCCGCGGCTGGCATGCAGGTTCGCCTTGGGATTCTCGCGGCCGATCGTCGCCGGACAGCCGCCATGGCGATAGAACAGCGCGCCGCTTGCGGTGCGGCACTCGAAGGATTGTTCGGCAGGCGCCGACGCCGGGCCGCGCGAACTCGTGTGGCGCAGCGGTGCCGGATCGGGCGCGCGGGCATAGTCGGGTGAAGGCGCGGGTTTTGGCGCCGGCGCGATGTCCACGACCTGCTCGAACTGGCCGGCGCTGCAATGCGTCGCCTGAAAAGCCACCTGCGCCGAGGCATCGACGCACTTGAAGATGTCTTGCGCAGCGGCCGCATGGCCGATGCACAGGCCGATGCCGACCAGCGCCGCTACGATCCTGGTTGAACTTCCGATCCACTGCATGACTGGAACTCCCGTTGGCTTGAGCCATGCTCTCCGCCGGCAAGTGGTTCAGCCAGAGTCGTTCGCCGCGTTCTCGTGTAGGAAAATTGCCATCACGCCTGTCAGCATTTGCGTGACGTCGCGACCTCGGCGCTGCCTGTACTTGTTAAGGCAATGCTGATCAAGTGGCGCAATCGTCACGACACCTGTCTGCGTGCAGATCGCGGCGCGCTGGCGCAGATGGACTGGCCGTCCTTCAAGGCAGCGCAACAAAGAGATGCGCGCAGACAGGTATCGCCTAACCGATTGTATTTATTGAAACAGGTGGCATCCAGAAGGTCCGCCAGCCGCACCGCGCAGCTGGTCAAGGCAACCAGCCTTCACTTCGCCACGCGGCACGACTGGCGAACCTTCTGAATGCCATGACGGTTGTGCCACTTGATCAGCGTTGCCTTAAAGTCACTGGGTCCCGGCCTGCGCCGGGACGACGAGCGCGGAAAAACCCGCCTTCCCCAAATCCCGAATCCCGGTTTTCCGCAGCCGAATGGCTGGTCATCCCCAATCCCGAATCCCCATCCCCCGCCTGCATGCGCAAGATCATCCACGTCGACATGGACGCGTTCTACGCCTCGGTCGAGCAACGCGACGACCCGGCGCTGCGCGGCCGGCCCGTGGTGGTGGCCTGGCGCGGGGCGCGATCGGTGGTCTGCGCGGCGTCCTACGAGGCGCGCACCTTCGGCGTGCGTTCGGCAATGCCGGCGGTACGCGCCGAGCGCCTGTGTCCGGACGCGGTATTCGTGCCGCCCGACTTCACGCGCTATCGCGCCGTGTCGCGCCAGGTGCGCGAGATCTTCCTGCGGCACACCGATCGGGTCGAACCGCTGTCGCTCGACGAGGCCTATCTCGATGTCACCGAGAACCATGCCGGCCTGCCTACGGCGACCGCTGTCGCACGGGCGATCCGCGCGCAGATCCGCGAGGAAACCGCGCTGACCGCATCCGCCGGCGTCGCCCCGAACAAGTTCCTGGCCAAGATCGCCTCGGACTGGAACAAGCCCGATGGCCAGTTCGTGATCCGCCCCGATGCGGTCGAGGCGTTCCTGACGCCGCTGCCGGTCGGTCGCATCCACGGCGTCGGCAAGGTCATGGACGGCAAGCTGGCCGCGCTCGGCATCCGCACGGTCGGCGACCTGCGCCAGCGCGATGTGCGTGAACTGGAACTGCTGTTCGGTCGCTACGGGCGTCGCCTGCACGAACTCAGCCTCGGCATCGACGAGAATCCGGTGACGCCGGACCGGCCGGTGCAATCGATCTCGGCCGAGGACACCTTCGCCGAGGACCTGCCACTGGCCGATCTGGAGCCGATGATCCGGCTCCTTTCGGAAAAGGTCTGGGCCGCGACGCGCAAGGTCGAACGCGTCGGCCATACCGTCGTGCTCAAGCTGAAGACCCGCGAGTTCCGCATCCTCACGCGCAGCATGACGCCGACGGCCATGCCCGAATCAGCCGACCAGCTTGCCGGGCTGGCACTCGCCCTGCGCGAGCGCGTGCTGCTGCCGGCATCGACCCGTTATCGCCTGGTCGGCGTCGGCATCAGCAATTTCCGCGATGCCACGGAGGATGCCGGCCAGGGCGGACTGTTCGATTGATCCGGCGCCTCAGGCCTGCGAGCCCGAGTTGCGTTGCCGGCGCCAACGCTGCACGCGCCGCGTGATCCACAGTTCGATGCGATCCAGGCCGCGTGCGGCGATCAGGGATTCTTCGGCGATCAGCCCTGCACCGAGCAGCAACATCAGGATGCCGGGCCCAGGCAGTACCAGCAAGGCCACGCCAATCAGCATGAGGACCAGACCGATGCCGATGATCGCGTACTTGCGTACCGTGCCCGAGGGTCGCTCGCTGCGCCGCCGATAACGCGCGCGGAAACGCGTTCCCGGCGTGCGGGATGCGAACGTCTTCCAGGTGCTGCGCGTGTCTTCGAACATCCGAGCTACTGCTCCGTTCCGGTTGCATCGCAAGCCCGTGCCTGGATGCCTCGTTTCGCAACCAGCCTACCCCGGCTTGCGTGAACCGCGGGTTTGCGC
>DAIMYT010000163.1:0-7373 GCA_036734345.1 Dokdonella sp.
ATTCCTCCAGCTCGATGGCCATGTTGGAGCCCTGAAGATCCTCTTCAGTCAGGAATAGCCCTGCTTCGATGTTGGTTTTCCACGCTCGGTCAGACAGGTTCGCAGAACCGATGTAAGCGCCATATCCTTTCCACCAGATTACCTTGCTGTGCAGACAATCCGGAATGAGTCGGCAAAATATGTTGTCGTTGTGGTAACCAAGAATCCTTCTGAGCATCGGAGTTGATACTGGAACCGTATGGTCGTATCGCATCCAGATATCGAGTCGTGAACCATTTCTTACGCAGTTGGCTATGAAGTCGTCCTTGTCATTGTTTGAATGTGACCCATAGGCGATAGCTGCGAGCACTTCTCCCACTTCTTGTTCCGCGCTCGGCAGGCAGTTGGCCAAGAATTCCCCGTTCAAACCATTCGCAATAAGCTTCATGCCAGCACTCCATGAAATTGATCCATTGTTGATTTCCTTACTCCACAATGCCTCTCTACCAGCCGGATGGAATTGGATTTCCCCCTTTCCACTACTGACTGCGCACAATCTCCGAGAAGAGCAACACCAAGATGGCAGTCGCCCATGAAGAATTTGCGAATCAATGTTCCTTTTGTAGACGACACTTTTAGCATAGCTGATGGATCCGCAGCCACCACTTCTTCTATCGCCTGTCAGATCTCACTACCCGTTCGACACTGCAAGACTTCGCATCGGCCTCTGCTTCAATCTTCGTTCTGTTGAAGAGCGGCAGGTTTAGTGCGTCGTTGAACTCCTTCACGATTGTCGTGAATCTGCGGTAGTGAACCCGGCGCCCCATGAAGCGTCGCGTGCTCGCAAGTTCGATGCTGCTTGCTCGATCGCCGTGCTTGCGGAAGTTGCCGAGGGGGCGCATCTTTTTGACGCGCCGCTTCAAGGATTTGAATTATGACGATTCACTGGTACCCCGGGCATATGCACAAGGCCCAGAAGGACATGATCGAGCTGCTGCCGCAGGTTGATCTGCTGATCGAGATTCTGGATGCGCGGATTCCCTGGTCGAGTGAGAACCCGGCGATTGCGCGGCTGCGTGGTGACACGCCGTGCATCAAGGTGTTGAGCAAGTCCGATCTGGCCGACCCTGCGGTGACGGCGCTGTGGCAGGCGCGGTTTGAGCAGCAGCGCAACGTCAAGACGTTTCCGACCCGCAGCGATCAACCGGCGGGTATCAAGGCGTTGCAGGGGTTGTGTCGGGAGATGGTTCCGCAGCGGGACGCGAACAAGAACCAGATTCATGCAATGGTTGTCGGCATTCCGAATGTCGGCAAATCGACCCTGATCAATATTCTTGCGGGCCGCAAGATCGCCAGGACGGGCGACGAGCCGGCGGTGACCAAGTCCCAGCAGCGTATCGACCTCGGCAACGACATCATCCTGTTCGATACGCCGGGCATCCTGTGGCCCAAGGTCGAGAATCCGGCCAGCAGCTATCGACTGGCTGTTACGGGCGCGATCCGTGACACGGCGATGGAGTACGACGACGTCGGCCATTTCGCGGCCGAGTATCTGCTGCGTCACTATCCCGATCTGCTCGTGGAGCGCTTCAAGCTCGATGCCCTGCCCCGCGACGAGGAAGCGTTCCTGCAGGCCGCCGCAATCAAGCGTGGTGCGATCGGTACGGGCGGCAAGTTCAACCGGCACAAGATCAGCGAGCTGCTGGTCAAGGAGTTTCGCAGCGGGATACTGGGCAGGATCAGCCTGGAGACGCCGGCAATGATCGCGGCGGAGCGGATCGAGCTGGACAAGGCAGCGGCACGACAAGCGGAAGACAAGGCCGCACGCAAGCAACGCTTCAAGGAAGGTTCCGGCAGCCTGGACAAGAAAGAGCGCAAGGAAGTGCGCGTGGATGAGCGAGCAGCGAGAAAGCCGAAGTCAACACCGAAGCGGTAACGCGGGAAGAGCCAGCGAAGCCCGCGCATGAGGACGCGAGATTTTCGATGGGCGGATCCACCGACGGTGAAACCGCCGTTTGCGGGCTTTTTGTAGGAGAGGCCTTCAGGCCCGATGCTCTTTTGCACGTTGCGAGGAAGAGCATCGCCCCTGAAGGGGCTCCTACAGGTGCGGTGGGGCGCGCGGCCGTTTACGGCCGACCCATTCCTCGACGATGTTGTAGGAGCCCGTTTACGGGCGATGCTTTTTCGCGGGGGTTGGGAAGAGCATCGCCCCTGAAGGGGGCTCCTACAACGGCACGGCCGTTTACGGGCGATGTTTTTTGCGGGGTTGGGGAAGAGCATCGCCCCTGAAGGGGGCTCCTACAGGTGCGGTGGGGGCGCGGCCGGCTACGGGTGACGCATTCCTCGACGATATTGTAGGAGCCCGTTTACGGGCGATGTTTTTCGCGGGGTTGGGGAAGAGCATCGCCCCTGAAGGGGCTCCTACAGGTGCGGTGGGGGCGCGGCTTTTTGTAGGAGAGGCATTCATGCCCGATGCCTTTGACCAGCCGTTCGGCTGTTGAAAGCCGGCCAATGAGCGGAAGCGCACCGCGGCGTGTAGAAGAGCATCGGGCATGAACGCCTGTCCTGAGCCTGTCGAAGGGCCCTTCCTGCGATTGAGCAAGGAAGCAACACGGGCACTACCGGGCGGCTGAAGTGCATCTGGGCTCCTCGCCAGACCATTAGGCGTACACTGGAGCCGCGCAATATCGCGCATCTTGATGTATCCATGGGTTTTGGCGTGATCGGAGTGATGCTTGCTCGCAGGCGTCCAACTCCACTCTATCTTTGTGTTCGGTCGGATTGCGCTTGCGCCCGTGAACCAAACTGGGAGAGAAGATCAATGAAATTACACGCACCCCTCGCGCTGGTTGCAGCGCTGTGTTTCGCACAACCGGCTTTCGCTCAACTGAAGCCCTACACCGATTACGACACCAGCACTGCGATCTCCCAAGTGTCCACCGTGAGAGTGGACGCCAACATGATCGACTACTACCTGGAAGGCATCCGCTCGACCTGGGTGGCGTCCAACGAGGCTGCGAAGAAGCTTGGACAGATCGAAAGCTACAGCGTGTATGTCAGCGACCTTCCGCTGAGCGGCGATTTCAATGTGGTGCTGGTGACCCGGGTCAAGAACGCCAGTGACCTGGAGCCCAGCAAGGCGCGCTATGACGCCTTCATGAAGGCCTGGGGCGAGGCCAATGAGAAGAAGACGCGGGAGACGGTGAAGTCCTACCCGGATATTCGCAAGATTACCGGCGAGTATCGCTTGCGCGAAATTACCTTCAAGTGATTTGACGGTATCCGGATGCGACGCGCTGCGTCGCATCCGGTTTGATGGATGTAGGGGTCACGCACACCCATAGGGACTCCCGCCATTCCGCAACCGCTATTTGCAGGAGAGCCCCCCTTCCTACGGTAGAGCAAAGAAGCACCGCAGCGTGTAGAAGAGCATCGGGCATGAATGCCTACGGTGGAGCAATAAACCGACGCGGGCAGTACCGACAGATCCCGCAGTGTCGTGCACCGCTCTTCGTAGGAGAGGCATTCATGCCCGATGCCTTTGACCAGCCGTTCGGCTGTTGAAAGCCGGCCAATGAGCGGAAGCGCACCGCGGTGTGTAGAAGAGCATCGCCCCTGAAGGGGCTCCTACAAAGGCACGGCCGTTTACGGCCGACCCATTCCTCGACGATGTTGTAGGAGCCCGTTTACGGGCGATGCTTTTTCGCGGGGGTTGGGAAGAGCATCGCCCCTGAAGGGGGCTCCTACAACGGCACGGCCGTTTACGGGCGATGTTTTTTGCGGGGTTGGGGAAGAGCATCGCCCCTGAAGGGGGCTCCTACAGGTGCGGTGGGGGCGCGGCCGGCTACGGGTGACGCATTCCTCGACGATATTGTAGGAGCCCGTTTACGGGCGATGTTTTTCGCGGGGTTGGGGAAGAGCATCGCCCCTGAAGGGGCTCCTACAGGTGCGGTGGGGGCGCGGCTTTTTGTAGGAGAGGCATTCATGCCCGATGCCTTTGACCAGCCGTTCGGCTGTTTAAAGCCGTCAAATAAGCGGAAGCGCACCGCGGTGTGTAGAAGAGCATCGGGCATGAATGCCTCTCCTACGAAGAGCTTTGGGCATGCGGTGTCGCTGTTGGTGAGACACGCTGCGGTTAGACAGGCGCATGGACACTGCCCCCGCCTTCCAGCTCACCCACCCTTCCCTGCCCGATCCGGATCCCGAGCAGGGCAGCCTGTTTTCGACCTGCGGGTTGCCGATGCCGGCGTTTGTCGAGGCGCAGGCGTTGCGGGCGCGCGTCGGCGCGATGCTGGCGACGATGGGTTTGCCGGCCAGTCATCGGGCCGGGTATCTCGATCACCTGTGCGAAGGCGGCTGGATCGATCCGGGGCTGGTGCCGTGGCTCGCGGCGCCGGGGCGGAGTTCGCGGTGGCTCGATCTGGTCGAGGTATTTGCGTTCGAAACGCAGGGAAATTCTGCCGGCGCCGGATGGCCGTCGACGCTCGACCGGATGCTGGACCTGCAGCGTTACGCGCGGGCGATGCGCGACTGGCCACGGGCGGCGGTGCATGCGCTCAAGCGCCAGCGTTCGGCCGGCGGTGCGTTCGACCTGGCCACCTTGGCGCCGCTGCCGGAGGGCCTGCGCGAGTGGCGCCACGCCCTGCTGCCGGTGGCCATGCATTGCCGCGCGCTGCTGTATGCCGCGTTCGCGCAGCCGACCCGGCGGGAGGTCGGGCCGGACTACCGCACCACCTCTGTGCTCGACAGCTTCCGCGTGCATTTCGACGACTTGCGGCGCTTCGTCACCGTCGCCATTCGCAGCCCTTCGGGTTTCACGTTTCCGCACTACGCCCAGGCCGATCTGCTCGAGCCGCTGCGCACGGAGGACTGGTGCCGCTGTTTTGCCAACCGCCTGCGCCAGGAATTGCGCGTGGCCCTCGGCACGGCGTGGGCGGTGCCGCACATCGAGGAGAAAGCGGCGGACTGGCTGGTCGACGTGGTGGCCCGCCTAGCCGAGCGCTCGCGGCTGCTCCCGCATGTGCGTTCGCTGATCCGTAACGCCTATCCGCTGGACCGGCGGATCGTGCACGACTGGCGCGCCTGCACGATCGACCGCCGCTTCGGCCAGGGCATGCTGAGCGGCGAATACGTGTGGGCCTGGCGGCGCGCGGGGGATTTGCGCCGGCGCGTGGCCGAGGCGCCGCAACTGGCCGCGCTGTGGGGCCTGGCCGTGCGCCTGGGCCACATCGGCGTGGAAGATGGCTACGAAGTCCTGCGCCAACAGGCGCGCCAGCACGGCGTGACGGCCTACGGATGGAAACTGCTGTGCCGGCACTCGACCGCGCTCTATCGGCCGCTGATCCAGCGCAATCGCAGCGCCAGCGAATCCTATGTCGACCTGTTCTGCTACGTGCGCCTGCTGCAACGCGCGCAATGGGGCGGACCGATGCCGTTCGCGGTGATGCAGGCGGTGTTCGCGCACTACTGGTATGTCGACGAGCTCGATGCGGGCGAGCTGCCGCTTGGCCTGGTCCGCGGGGTGATCGAAGCGATCCGGCAACCGATGCCGCTCGGCGCGCAGGAAGCATTCATCGAACATCGCTTCGCTCTGGTGCTGGGCTGGCTGGCGCGCGCGAAGCCGAAGCTCGACGCCAACCAGCAGCGCGCCTCGTGGGACTGGTACTGGGCGCGCTACCAGGCCTGGGCCGAAAAGGAACGCCAGCGCCGCGAAGCGCAAAGCTGGACACAGGGCATCGATGGCCTGCGCTGGCGCGGCTTCGACGTGCAACCGATCCGCGACAGCGCAATGCTGTGGTACGACGGCGAGCGCATGCGCACCTGCCTGACCACCTACGCCAACGAATGCGCGAACGGACGCTATGTCGTCTACGCCGTTCGCACGCCGGGCCGCCCGCAACCGGTGGCGCATATCGGCATCCACCTCCACGAAGACGGCACGGGTTATCTCGACCAGGTGCGCGGCTTCGCCAACCGCGGCGTCGAGCCGGCCCTCGTCGAATTCGGCAAGCGCCTGGCACGGATGCGGCATGCGGATGCCGCCAGCGCCGTCTGCGCTGCCGACTCTTTGTAGGAGAGGCATTCATGCCCGATGCCTTTTGCTCAATGAGCGGAAGACCATCGCGACTTGCAGAAGAGCATCGGGCATAAATGCCTCTCCTGCGGTGGAGCGAAGAGCGAAGCGGGCACCACCGACGAATCCCGCGGAGTCGCAGACCGCTCTTGGTAGGAGAGGCATTCATGCCCGATGCTTTTTGCGCGAGCTTGCCGGCTTTCAACAGCCGGACGGCTGGTCAGAGCATCGGGCATGAATGCCTCTCCTACGAAAAGCGGCTGCCAACAGCGTGGGCTGGGTTTCGTACAATCGCCATTTTTGGGGCATTGCCATGGATGTATTGATCTGCACGGAAAAGGAGCAGGACGAGTGGCGCGATGCGCTGGCGGCATGCCTGCCCGAGGCGCGCGTGCATGCCGGGACTGATGCGCCGGCTTGCGACTACGCGGTGGTGTGGAAGCCGCCGGCGGCCTTGTTCGGGAAGCAACCGCGATTGAAGGCGCTGTTCTCGCTGGGCGCGGGGGTCAACGGCTTGCTGGCGATGCCGTCGCTGCCGCGCGATGTGCCACTGGTGCGCATGGAAGATGTCGGCATGGCAGATCAGATGGTCGAGTACGCGCTGTACGTGGCCCTGCGCCGGTTCCGGCGCTTTGCGGAATACGCGGCGGCACAGGCCGAAGCGCGCTGGGCGCCGCGCAGTTACCGGGATCGCCACGACTTCCCGATCGGCGTGCTCGGGCTCGGCGTCCTCGGCGGAGCGGTGGCGCGTGCGCTGGCCGATTTCGGATTCGATGTATCGGGCTGGAGCCGCACGGCAAAGTCGATTGAGGGCGTGCAGTGCGAGCAAGGTTCGGCGGGCCTCGATGCGGTGCTCGGCCGCAGCGAGTTGCTGCTGGTATTCCTGCCGCTGACCGGCGATACCGAGGGACTGCTTGATCGGGAACGCCTGGCGAAGCTGCCCGAAGGCGCGGCCCTGGCCAATCTTTCGCGCGGCGAACTGGTCGACGACGAGGCCTTGCTCGAAGCGCTCGATTCGGGGTGGGTTTCGGAAGCGCACCTCGATGTGTTTTCGCGCGAACCGCTGCCACCCGGGCATCGCTACTGGACCCACCCGCACGTGCACATGACCCCGCACGTGGCCGCATTGACGCCGCATGCCGTGGCCTGCGTACAGGTGGCGGAAAAGATCCGCAGGCTCGAGGCCGGGCAATCGGTCAGCGGCGTGGTGGATCGGCTGCGGGGGTATTGAGGGGCTGCCATTGCATTTCATCCTTCTCCCGTCAGCGGGAGAAGGAATCAAAAGCCCACCCTCATCCCCCTTCGGGACCTTCTCCCGCCA
>DAIMYT010000164.1:0-7366 GCA_036734345.1 Dokdonella sp.
CCGGCGTCCGTGTGCGCATCAACGATATGCATCTTGTCGAGTACCGTATCTCGCTCAAGCGCCTGTCCGATGGCGTCATCGTCGCCAGCACACAGGGAACCCAATCGGGCGAGTTTCCGTTGCTTGCGCTGATCGATCAGGCCGAAGGCGAATATCAATTGTCCGCCGAAGCGCGCGATGGGGCCGGCAATCGCTCGCAACGCGAATTGACCTTTACGCTCGACAAGACCTTGCCCGGCGTTGAACTGGCCACTCCTGCGGATGGCGCCGTACTTGCCGCGTCAGTCGCCACCCCGGTGCGCGGCAGCGTCAGCGATGATCGCCTGGCCACTTTTACGCTTGCGGTTGCGCCAGAGTCCATCGACACCTGGACCGACCTTGCCAGTGGCAGCACCGGCGTCAGCAACGCGGAAATCCTGTCGTGGCGGCCGAACCTGGCAGACGGGCGCTACCGCCTGCGACTGCGTGCACTCGACCTGGCAGGCAATGCCAGCGAGGTCGTCCACGCCATCACGATCGACAGCACGCCACCCGTCGCGTTGATCACGCGGCCAATCGAAGGCGATTTTGTGCGCAGCGCCCTCGAGGTGGAGGGAACCGCCAGCGACGCGAATTTCGCCGAGTATCGTTTGAGTGTCGCGCGGGTCGCCGAACCCGAGCAGTGGTCGGTCGTCTACATCGGGACGAGCCCGGTTGAAGCAGCCAGTCTGGCCCAACTGACCCTGGCGCTGGCCGATGGCGATTACTTCCTGCGTCTCGTCGTATCCGACAAAGCGGGCTTGACCACGACCGCCCGGGTCCAGGTGCGCTTGCGAACCGCACCGCCCCCGGCGCCACTGGCCCTGGTCGGTCACGTCCTCGGCAATCGCGACGCCTTCCTTGAATGGCAGCCCGTGGTCCATCCGGAACTTGCCGGCTACCACCTCTATCGCGGCGGCTCGCGCGTCAATGTCGATCCCATCAGCCTGACCCGGTTTACCGAATCAAATGTGCCGGAAGGCGCGGCGCAGTATTGGGTGCGTGCGGTGGATCTCGCCGGCAACGAGAGCCTGCCCAGCAATACCGTCACGCTTGACTTCGATCGCACGCCGCCGCTCGCACAATTGTTCCGCCCTGCTGATGGCGAACGCGTGCGCGGGATCGTTTCGATCATCGGCACGGCCTACAGCCAGAATGATTTCAAGGAATACCGCCTCAGCGCAGAGCCCGTCGATCCGCCGGGCGCTGCATCGGAACTGCGTCGCTCGCCACTCGCCGTGGAAGCGCAGTCGCTGGCCGAATGGTCGACGCTGGGCCTGGCCGAGGAAGCACGCATACGATTGCAACTTGAGGCCGAAGACCAGAACGGAAATATCGGTTCGGCCAGCGCCGAAGTCGTCGTCGACAACACGCCACCCGCCGCACCGGTCGGCCTGACCGCGAACCTCGTCGGCGCGGATGGCCAGATCAACTGGAATCCGAACAGCGAATCGGACCTGCTCGGCTATCTGCTTTATCGCGACGGCCACCTGGTCAATTTCAGTGGCAGTCCACCACTCGATCTGCGCGCGGCCGCATTGACCGATACCACCTACGCGGATGTCGCCGTGGCGAACGGACAGCATGTGTATGTCGTGCACGCAATCGATCGCGCCGGCAACATCAGCCCGCCATCCGATCCGGCCACGCTCGATCCGGTCTCGCGTCCGCCGCACCTGACCATCGTTTCGCCCGCCGACGGAACCCTGTTCGAGCAACTCGTCCGGATTGATGCAACGAGCGCTGACCTCGACATCGCCGAGGTCAGGTTCTCGTGGCGCGCGGCAACGGGTGGGGCGTGGACCGAGTTCGGCGGCGTCCTGACTGACCGACCCTATCGTGTGGACTGGGTTCCGGGCGCGTTGGCCTACGGTGACTACGATATCCAGGCCATTGCGCGGGATTCGCTGAATCAATCCGATCCGGGTCCACCGGTCGTACGCGTGCGCTACGCCGACCTGACCGCGCCGGCACCATTGGCCCGCCTGACGGCGCTGGCGGACGGCGATACGGTCAACCTGAGCTGGCCGGCCAGCACGGCGGCGGATCTTTCGTCCTATCGACTGGAGCGCAACGACAACGACTACTGGGCATTTGTCGCAGACGTCCCGCCCGGCGAGACCAGCTACGCCGACCCGTCACGCCCGGACGGCATCCAGCGCTATCGGATATCGGCGGTCGATACGTCGAACAACAGCTCGTCGGCGGTGACTGCCGATGCGCATGTATTCGGCATTGCGTTCGAGCATCCCTACACGCCAACCACGGGGAGCACGCTTGGCCTGGGTGCAAGCAGCGGACGACCCGGCAGCGTGTCACTGCATATCGTCAACGCGCAGGGCGCCAGTGACCAGCAAGTCGGCGCAACCGATGCTTCCGGCGCGTTTGCGTTGAGCGCCATGCCCTTACAGATGGGCCATACCGAATGGACGCTGACGGTGACCGACGCGGATGGCAACCGCAGCCGCGCAGCCACCATCGACATGGATCGTGGCGAGAGACCGGCTGCGCCGACCGGCTTGAACGCGGTGGTCAACGACCACGACGTCAGCCTGGACTGGTCGGCCAATGCCGAGCCCGATCTTCTTGGCTACCGCGTCCTGCGCAACGGCCAAGCGGCACCACCTGACGCACCGCTGTCATTGCCTATTGCAGCGGCGTCCACTGCTGGATACGGTGCGAGCGATGTCATTGATGGCGATCCGGTGACCGCATGGGTGGTATCCGCCTATGAGTTCGATCCGCTCGATCCGGCGCGCGATCCTGCGCTGGAGCTCTCCTGGGCCGAACCGCGGATCATTTCCGCGATCAACCTTAGCTGGACTTCGGCGACAAACGCGAGTGGCAGTCTCGATGCCTTTGCCTGGTCTGGTCATGCCTGGATCCGCATTGCGCAATTGCGCGCTGCTGCGGCTGCCGACGCGTCGCTGATTCCGTCGCGCACCTATCGCACGGATCGGCTGCGCCTCGTCGTGCACCGCGACGCGGCCATGCCGCCCAACATCGACCTGCAACTGGCCGAAGTGGCCATCACCGAGCGAAACATACAGGCCGGGACTTCCGTCAGCGATACGCTGCTTGATGGTCGCTATCGCTATCGCGTTGTCGCCTACAACGCGTTTGCCTTCGAAAGCGATCCTTCCGAAGAGGCTGTCGCAGACGTCGGCGACGCCGAGGGTCCCGACCCTGTCGTCCTCAGCGGTACCCTGTCCGGCGCCGACGCGACGCTGAGCTGGACCGCAAGCGCATCACCCGATATCGACCACTATGATCTGGTTCGCGATGGCAGCACGATTGCGACGGTTTTGGCTTCGTCGCCATTGGGTCATGTCGACGCAGCGCTGTCCAACGGCGAGCACCACTATGTCGTGATCGGTTACGACGGATTCGACAATGCCGGGCCGCCCTCCAACGAAGTCGTGCTCAGCGTAAACGAGCAGGGCCCCGGCGTGCCGGAGAATGTGCGAGTCATTGGAGATCCGGCGGGCAGGGCGCTCGATGTGTCCTGGCAACCCGGAGCCGGTGCGCCGTCCGTCAGCTATGTCGTGCGCCGGGCACAGGCCGCAAGCGGGCCCTACGCGATCGTTGCCCAGCCCTCGGCGACCAGTCTGCACGATGCGCCCTTGAGCAACGGCGTGGCCTACTTCTACACGATCGCGGCAATCGATGCGGCCGGGAATGCGAGCGCGGAAACAGCTCCGGTCAGTGGCGTTCCGCAGGACAGGACCGCACCGAACGGCACCCGGCTGACGCACCCGACGATTGCCGAGTATCCGGTCTTCATGCGCGCAACCGAAACTCCCGTATGTGGCCGCGCCGAACCCGCATCGACGGTCCTGCTCGAGAATTCCGCGGTCACCGTCGCGACCGTGCAGGCTCGCAGCCTGCCGAGCGTCGTCGAGCGGCCGCTCGGAAGCGGTTTCAGCGATATCGAATTTGCGCCGAATGGGCGACTCGCCCTGCTGCTCGGACTGCAAAATGTTCAAGTGATCAGGCTCGACAACCTGGCCAGCGTCGCGACACTTGAATCATCCACGCGCCTCGAGCAATGGGCTGCACTCGGCAGTACGCTGTTCTACGCGACCAGCAACGACGAAATCGTGCGCCAGGAAATCGGTCAGTCGCCCGAGGTGCTGCCGATTGCCGTGTCTTCGCTGCGCTTCTTCGGCTTCAGTGCGGACGAGTCATTGCTCGTGCTGGCCGGCGACTACGCGGCCAACGGAAATCCGGCCGAGAGCGGCGTCTGGATCGTCGACCGGAATCATTCGCTGGCGTGGCGCGTCGCGGGCCTCGATCCAATCGAGTTCGAAACCTATGCGCCGAAATTTTCCGCCGATGGGCGCCATGCGCTGTTGTTTGACGGCAATGGCGAGATGGTCCTGCTCGATCTGGCAACGCACGCGGTGATCGATCGATTCGCCTACGCCAACTATTCCCTCCCTGCATGGTCGCCGGACGGTCGCCAGTTCGCCTATGTGGCGTATGGTGCAGCTGGGGGTAGCGAGCTCAAGGTGCATGACATCGTGTCGCAACAGACACGCGTGCTCGCGGTCGATCCGAATGCGATCGACTCGGCGGCGTGGTCGCCATTCGGCGATCAGATCGGCGTACTCCGCAACGGCTTGCTGGACGTGATCACCGCAGCAGGTGGCCAGAGCGTGCTGCCCTCGCCGATCCGCAGCGACGAGAGGGTTCGCCTGCAATGGACGGCATCGGGGCGCCTGTTCAGCCATGGCTACCGGCCGCCGCAGATCGTCGAACTTCCCGGCCAGTTCTGCTTCGAGTCGGTACCCCTGCTGCCGGGACGCAACCTGCTGTCGGCCTCGGCGCGCGATGCAGCGGGCAATCTTGGCCTGGCATCACCCGCGATCAGCGTGGAGACGCCGGTGGATGCGGTGCCGGATCTGTCGATCTCCGAGAACGACATCCTGTTTGTCCCGGCGTCCGGACAGGCCGGCGGCAGCTATTCGGCGATCGCCCTTGTACACAACATTGGCACGGCGGTCGCGCGACAGCCGACGCTCTCGGCCAGGCTGATCGCTCCCGATGGACTCGGGCGCAGCATCGCGCCGGCGGCCGCGATGCCCGATATTCCGGCGGGAGGCACCGTCTCGGTGACCCTGCCATTCGGCGTGCTGACCCAGGCCGGCAGCCATCGGCTCGATGTCGTGCTTGATCCTGCCGCCCAGATCCGCGAGCTGAACGAGGCGAACAACCGGGCCAGCCGCAACCTTGTCCTCGGCAGTGATGCGCGACCGGTGTTGACGCTCAGCCTCGGCAGGAACAACTTCGCTCCGGGCGAAACGGTAAACGCCGAGTTGCGCGTCAACAACCCGGGCAATGCCTTCAGCGGTTCGGTGCGCACCCGCATCATCGATGCGGCCGGATTCAGCGTGGCGGAATTCGCCGATCAGCCGATCCAGCAACTTTCATTTGGCGCGCTGTGGACGCGCGCCGTGCAGTGGAGCAGTGCCGGAATCGAGGCGGGCGGCTACCGGATCAGCGCGCGACTACTCGATTCGTCCGGCGCCGAAATCGGCTACCGCGAAGCCGAATTCTCGATCGCGGTCGAGCGCAACATCGTCCTCGGCCTCAGCACGGCGACGACGCAGGTTGCGGTCGGCAATGTCGTGGCCATGGAGGCGGCGGTCGATTTCCGCTCCGGCAATGCCACACTCTCCGGGGCCCGGTTGCGATTCAGCGCAATCGCGCCGAATGGAGCAGAAGTCTGGCAGGTCGAGCGTCCGCTCGGCACCTTGCAGCCCGGTTACGTGCTCAGGATGCCGCAAAGCTGGTCGACCAACGGACAGCCCGAAGGTGTGTACGCACTTCACCTGCAGCTGCTCTCGGCTGACTATCAGGCCAGCGCGGAATCGAGTATCAGCCTGAGTGTCGAAGCGCCCACGGCGGCCGTCTCGGGTTCGATCGAGATCCTGCCCGGTGCAAGCGTGATCGCCGGAGTCCCCGCGCAGGCGCGCTATCACCTCGGCAACACGGGTGGCGTGGCACTGACGGGGGTGCAGGCGCGTCTTCGCCTGTTTGATGTCGCGGGAAATCCCGCCTTGGCCGAGCGTGAGGACACTATCGATCTGCCGCTGGGCGGCGTCGCCAGTGAAAGTCTCGCACTCGATGCGCCGCCCCTGGCCCTGATTCCGCACCTGCTGCTGCTCGAGGCGAGACTGTCCGGCGATGCACCAGGCCAATGGCGCCTGCTGGCCCAGCGCAGCGTGCCGATCGTTGATGCGCTGCCGCCGGTGATCCAGCTGCTGCAGCCAGATATCGCCGTGCTGCAACCCGCCGTCGTTCCGTTCCGCGCGAACATCGTCGATGCTCATTCCGGCGTGATGCGTGCCGAAGTTGCCATCGACGCGGGCGCCTGGCAGCCACTGGCCCTTGATGCGTCAGGTTCCTATGTGCGGGCCTTGGCCGGCATGGGCGATGGGGCGCACCAGATTGTCGTGCGCGCATCGGATCGCTGGGGCAACGAGTCAACAACCCCACCCATCGCCATTGACGTGGATGCGACGCCACCCGTGATCGCCATTGCCGGAGTCGTCGATGGCGACCTGGTCAACCATGCGGTCACGCCAACCGTCAGCGTGACCGAAGTTCATCCGGCAACCACCGAAATCACGCTGGACGGAAGCCCGTTTGCTTCGGGATCGACCGTATCGATCGACGGCTATCATGTGCTCTCGGTGCGCGCCACCGATACGGCCGGCAACAGCAGTGCGCGCAGCGTGCGCTTCAGCATCGACACCGAGGCGCCGACGCTGGCGATCACCGAGCCGGTCGACGGAAGCACGACCGCACTGACCAGTGTCGATGTCGTGGTCCAGACCGAGGCCGGCGCTCGCGTCGACCTGCATACGGGCGCATTCAATGCCCAGGTTGTCGCCGACAGTTCGGGCCGGGCGAGTTTCGCCTCGGTTCCATTGCTGCCGGGCGATAATGCCATCGACGCCACCGCGACCGACGCGGCCGGCAATACCGGCGGTCCGGTTGCGATCAGCGTGCATGTCGAATCGGGCGCCGGTGCCGAATTGATCGGCAGCCTGCAGCCGGCGTCGGGCGAAGTCGCCCATGGCAGCCCGCTGCAGATCGGCTTGCGTCTGGGGAATCCCGGTGCGAACGCGCTTCCGCAGCAGAACCTGCGCTTGCGCGTACTCGACACAAACAGCCAGGTGCTTGGCACCTGGACCCTGCAACGCGCGTTCGCCGCCAACGAGATCTATACCGACACGGTCGAATTCGACACGGCAACCTGGCCGCTGTCCGCACTGAGTCTGCAGCTCGAAGTCGAGCGCGCGGGAAGCTGGGTCAACCTCGATATGCGCACGGTGACCCT
>DAIMYT010000165.1:0-7356 GCA_036734345.1 Dokdonella sp.
TCAACGTTCCCGTGACGATATTCCGAGGACCCTGCGCATGTTCCTGCGTCGCTGCATTCTGATGATCTGTGCTGCCAGCGCAACGCTGGCAACGATCCACGCCCGGCCGGCGATCTCGCGGCCGGTTGATCCGAGCCAGTTGAATGGTTTGCAGTGGCGGCTGGTCGGGCCGTTCCGCGGCGGCTGGGGCACCATGGCCGCCGGCATCGCCGATCAACCCGACACGTTCTATTTCGGCGCCGCTGGCGGCGGCGTCTGGAAAACCGGCGACGCCGGCGCGACCTGGCAGCCGGTATCGGACGGCCTCGAAGACGCTGCGATCGGCGCCATCGCGATTTCTTCGTCGAATCCGCAAGTCCTCTACGCCGGCAGCGGCCATCCCGAACCGCGCTACGATGTCCAGTCCGGCAACGGCCTGTACCGCTCAACCGATGGCGGCCAGCACTGGCAGCATGCCGGCTTGCGCGAGACGCGCCATATCGGCGCGATCCTGGTCGATGAAAGGAATCCCGACATCGTGCTGGTCGGCGCGCTCGGCCACTGGTTCGGCCCGAATCCCGAGCGCGGCGTGTTCCGCAGCACCGATGGCGGCAAGTCGTGGAAGAACACGCTGTTCATCGACGCGCAGACCGGTGTCGTCGACCTTGCCGCCGATCCGCTGGCGCCCGAACAGGTCTATGCGTCCTCATGGACCGCACGCAACTGGCCGTGGCTGAGCTATTTCACGCCGATCGAAGGCGAGGGCAGCGCGATCTGGCACTCCTCCGACGCCGGGCAGACCTGGCAGCGGCTCGGCGGGGAAGGCTGGCCCGCTGGCAAGCTGGGTCGCATCGGGCTTGCGGTGACCCACCTGGCCAGTGGTGCGACGCGCATCTATGCCTCGATCGATTCGGCCGAACATGGCGGCCTGTACCGTTCCGATGACGGCGGCGCTCGCTGGCAGCGCGTCAACGACGCCAGTGCCGTGACCAGCTGGTACATGAGCCGCCTGAACGTCGCGCCGGACGATCCCGATACCCTGTACACGGTCGGCCAGTCCATCCACAAGTCCACCGATGCCGGGCAGACCTTCACGATCATCAAGGGCGCGCCGGGTGGCGACGACTACCATCATCTCTGGATCAACCCGAAGCATCCCGAGCGCATGGTCACCGCCGCCGACCAGGGCACCGTGGTCAGCGTGAATGGCGGCGCCAACTGGAGCGACTGGTACAACCAGCCGACCGGGCAGTTCTACCACCTGGCCACGGACAACCGCTTTCCGTACTGGATCTATTCCGGCCAGCAGGATTCCGGCACGGTCGCCATCGCCAGCCGCAGCGACTACGGTGCGATCAGCTTCCGCGACTGGCATCCGGTCGGCGGCGACGAGCGCGACTTCGACATTCCAGATCCGGAAAACCCCGACATCGTCTATGGCTCCGGACTCGGCGGGCGAATCTCGCGCTGGGATGCCCGCACCGGCGAAGTGCAGAATGTTTCACCATGGCCCGTATCGAGCTATGGCGCTCGCGGAACCGAGGTCAAGTACCGCTACACATGGTTCACGCCGATCGCTTTTTCGGCGCGGCCTCCATACGCGCTGTACTCCGGTGCGCAGGTACTGTTCCGCTCGATGGACAGGGGCCAGAGCTGGCAGGTCATCAGCCCGGACCTCACCGGCTCCAGCGACAAGCCGGAGGCCTGCGCGGGCGACGTGCCGATCGCGCGTGCCAGCGCCTGCGGTTTCGGCGTCATCTATGCGATCGCGCCGTCGCCGCACGACAACAACGAGATCTGGATCGGCACCGACAACGGTCGCGTGCAGCTCACCCGCGACGGCGGCGGACACTGGAGCGAGATCACGCCGAAGGGTCTCGCCGACTGGTCGAAGATCAGCTCGCTCGATATTTCCGCGCTCGATCCCGGCACCGCCTATGCCGCCATCGACAATCACCGCCAGGACGATTTCCGCCCCGCGATCCTGCGCACGCGCGATTACGGCAAGACCTGGAAATCCATCGCGAAGGGATTGCCCGACGGCCATTACGTCAGCGTCGTGCGCGCCGATCCGAAGCGGCGTGGACTGCTGTACGCCGGCACCGACAACGGCGTGTTCGTCTCATTCGATGACGGCGAGCATTGGCAGACCCTGCAGCGCAACCTGCCGGTGGCCTGGGTGCGCGACCTGCTCGTGCACGACAACGACCTGATCGCGGCGACCCAGGGACGCGCGATCTGGGTGCTCGATGATGTCAGCCCATTGCGCCAGCTCGACGCCGCCGGCGCCACGATTGCAACGCGCCTGTTTGCGCCGGCGCCGGCCTGGCGCCTGCGCCGCGACCAGAATCGCGATACCCCGCCTCCGGCTGAAACCGCGCTTGGCACGAACCCGCCGAATGGTGCCGTCATCGACTACGTGCTGGCCGCTAACGCGCGGCAGGTCGGCATCGAGATCCGCGATGCAAGCGGCCAGCTGCTGCGCCGCTTTGCGAGCAACGACGCGCCGCCGAACGCGCTGGCCAAGCCGTACTTCGCCGATGCCTGGCTCAAGCCGGCCGACCTCCCGGGAACGCGCAAGGGCGGACACCGCTTTGTCTGGGACCTGCGCCTGGAGCGGCCAAGGGCCGTCAAGTACGACTACTCGATTGCCGCCGTGCTCGGCCAGTCGACGCCGCTGGTGCCGCAGGGCGCGCTCGTGGTTCCCGGCGATTACAAGGTGGTGCTCGATGTCGACGGCAAGACCTACACGCAGCCGCTCCCGGTGCGGCTCGACCCGCGCGTGCAGGCGTCGACCGCGGACCTCGAGGCCGCGCGCGACTTCTCGCGGGCGATCGAACACGAACTCGAACGCAGCTGGCTGGCGCACGGGCAGGTCGAAGCGGTGGACTCGGCCCTGGCGAAGCGGCTGGCCGACAAGGCGCATCCTCCTGCCGGCGAACTGAAAGCCGCCATCGACGAATACCGCAAACGCCTCGAGCCCCTGCGCAACGACCATGGCCACGAGGCGCCGTCGCTGGCGACGATCAATGATGTGCTGGGTACGCTTGCGACCGATGTCGAAGGCGCCGACCGCCTGCCGACGCAGCCCCAGGAGCACCTGCTGGCGGACTACCGGGCCGCACTCGATCGTTCGCTGGTCCAATGGGATGACCTGCACGGTACCGCGCTGGCGACGCTCAACCGCTCGCTCGAAACCGCGGGCCTCGGGCGCGTCGACGTGCCGACCGCCGGAAAGATCGAATCAGGGGGCGAGGCGGAATCCCGCGATCTGCCCTAGCCCGCCGGGAAATTTCCGCGCGGCATTGCGCACCACTCAACCGTGAAAAGAGAGGGTAGAAGAACATGACCATGCTGATCATCGGATTGCTCGTTTTTCTCGGCATCCATTCCACGCGCATCTTCGCCGACGGCCTTCGCGACCGCATGATCGCGAAGCTTGGGACCAACGGCTGGAAAGGCGTGGTCGCGATCGTTTCGATCATCGGCTTCGTGCTGATCGTCTGGGGCTTCGGTCTGGCCCGCCAGCAGCCGGTGCTGTTGTACGTGCCGCCGCAGGCGCTGAAGCATGCCAACGCGCTGTTCACGCTGATCGCCTTCGTGCTGGTGGCTGCCGCCTATGTGCCGCGCAACCACATCAAGGCCTCGATCGGCCATCCGATGCTGGCAGGTACCAAGGTGTGGGCGCTCGGCCACCTGCTTTCGATCGGATTCCTCCACGACGTGGTCCTGTTCGGCGCGTTCCTCGCCTGGGCGGTGCTGCTGTTCGTCGTTTCGCGCCGGCGCGATCGGCGCGACGGCGTGGTCTATCCGGCCGGGACACTGGCCGGCGATCTGATCGCCGTCGTGGCGGGCATCGTCGCCTGGGCGGCCTTCGCGTTCTGGGCCCATCGCCACTGGATCGGCGTCAGTCCGTTCGGCTGAGCCAGGCCCCGCTTTGCGGAATTGATCCCGATTGCGCCGCGCAAGGAAGGCGGCCGATCGGTCGGGTGCGCGGTGCGGCAGGAGTGCGCGCACCTTTGACCGGGTCTTCGCGACCGCGAAATACAGGCTGGGCGAAAGCGAAGCCCAGCCCGGTTGCATCGCTCACGATCAACGAGTCGTGCGGTGCGCGTGAACTAGTCCTGCTTGTCCTCGGCATCCGTGTCCTCGTCGGCATCCGATTCCGGCTTGGCGGCTTCCTTGGCCTTGTCCATTGCGGCGTCCTTCGCCTTGTGCTTGGCCATGCCGGTCGCGGCATCGGTCATCGAACCGCCGCCCATTGCGGCATCGGCTGCTGCGGCGCCGCCGGTCTTGCCACCGGCCATGTCGCCGGCCTTGTCCATCGCGGCGTCCTCGGCCTTGTCCTTGGCCATGTCGGTGGCGACCTCGGTGACCTTGCCGGTTGCCTGCGCGCTTGCCGCGGCGGGAGCATCGTCGGCCAGCGCAATCGTCGAAATGCCGAACGCGCAACCGGCGAGAAATGCTGCAAGGGAAATACGAGGGTTCATTGAGACCTCCTGGTCAGGGTGAGGGTCTCCGGGAAACCGTGAAATCATTGGCCTCCCGGCGAGCCGGGGATGGATCCAATCACTACAAGCATACACTGGTTACTGTTAACTCCTTGTTTCGGCAACATTTTGTGACATTCACCAAGGGCGCGGGGACATCGCCCGACGCGAATTCCGCCGGCCTGATGGCATCTGCCGACCGTGCCTGCGACGCCCGCGCGGTTTCGGTATACGATGAACTTCGTTCACGAGGCCGCCGCGGAGAGGATTGTCATGCTCATGCCAGCGCACGGATGGGGACGAGCCCTCGCCATGCTGATGGTGTTGACCATCGGTGCATGTGGCGGCGGCAGTTCGAATTCACCGACCACGACGCCCCCTGCGCCGCCTCCGCCACCCCCTCCGCCGGCACCCACCCTCGATCCGCAATACGCTGCTTCCGCGGCGACCCCGTTTTCAGCGGGTTGTGAAGCCGCAGCCCTGGCTGGAACTGTCTACGCCAATGCGGAGGTCGAGCCCCACTTCGCAGCCGACCCGACCAATTCGCAGCGCTTCTTCGGCGCCTGGCAGCAGGACCGCTGGTCCACGGGCGGGGCGCGCGGCATCGTGGCCGGCGTATCCAGCGATGGAGGCCAGAGCTGGTCCAGAGTACTGCCGGTCTTTTCACGATGTGCCGGTGGCACGCCGGCCAACGGCGGCGACTATGAGCGCAGCAGCGATCCCTGGGTGGCGGTGTCGCCGAACGGTACCGTCCATGTCATCGCCATCGCCTTCAATGGCAATGCGCTGGCGACCGGATCGGTCTCCTCGGTGCTGGTCAGCCGGTCGACCGATGCCGGCGCGAGCTGGAGCCTGCCGAAGACCCTGGTGCGCGAATTCAATGACGTCTTCCACGACAAGGAAACGATAACGGCCGACCCCAACGATTCGCGTTTCGTCTATGCCATATGGGATCGAATCTCGGCGGCCAATTTCGGCCCGACCTGGTTCGCGCGCAGCGTCGATGGCGGGCAGAGCTGGGAGCCGGCGCGGCCGATCTACGATCCGGGCCTCAACAACCAGACCATCGGCAACCTCATCGTCGTCCTGCCCAATGGCACCCTGGTCAATGTCTATACCGAGATCAACGCGGCCGCGAACAACGCCACCACCGCCTTCCTCGACGTGATGCGCTCCACCGACAACGGCGCAACCTGGTCGGCGCCGATCCGTGTCGCCAGCCAGCTCAGCGTCGGCACGGTCGACCCGGAGACCGGTCAGCGTGTCCGCGACGGTACCGGAGTGCCGACGGCCGCGGTTGGTGTCGGCGGCAGCCTCTACGTGGCCTGGCAGGATTCGCGCTTCAGCAACGGTGTGCGTGACGGCATCGCCGTCTCGCGATCGGACGATGGCGGCTTCACCTGGTCGGCGCCGGTTCGTGCCAACAGCAATCCGGCCGTCGCCGCGTTCATACCCTCGCTGCACGTGCGCGCAGACGGCATGATCGGTCTCACCTACTACGATTTCCGCAGCAACACGGCGGACCGCAATACCCTGTTTACCAGTCTCTGGCTGGCGCGCTCGGTCGACGCCTCGACCTGGGTCGAGAGCCAGGTCGCCGGTCCGTTCGATCTCGCCACCGCGCCGCTCGGCGCCACCTTCAACACGACCGGCTATTTCCTCGGCGACTACCAGGGACTGGCCAGCAGTGGTGCGGTGTTCGTGCCGTTCTTCGCGCGCACGACCGGCGCCGGCAATGGCAACCGCACCGACATCTTCGCCGCGCCAGCGGTTTCAGCCACGATGAGCGCGGCGGCCATGGCCTCCGAACAGCGCGCCCTCGGTGTGCAGAAGGATGTCGAGCCCGTCGCCTTGACCATGACGCCCGAACTCGCCCGGCGCATCTCCGCCAACATCGAAGGCATCATGAAGATCCGCGTGCCGGGAGCGCCGAAACGAAGCGGGGACGACGACTAGCCGGATGGCAGATCTCGAGCCGGAATCGTTGTCCTGGATTGGTCCTGATCGGGCGAGGCGGATTTCTGGCTGAAGCTTGCCGCAGGTCAAGGCAGGCGACGCCGGTCACCCGCAAGATTCGGCTTCCTGGATGACAGGACTGCCCTGATGGCGATGGCTGCCAACTCGCAAAACCGTGATGCCAGCGAGGCGCGCCGCACGCTGGCGCTGGCCTTGCTGCCCCTGCTCGACCTGACCAGTCTTGGCGAGGACGACACCCCGGCGCAGATCGAAAGCCTGTGCGCGGCCGCGCGCAATCGCCATGCCATGCCGGCTGCCGTGTGCATCTATCCGGAACACATCACCACGGCCACGCGAGCCTTGCACGGCACGCGCGTCCGCGTCGCCACCGTGGTCAATTTTCCGGATGGTTCTTCGGGTCGCGAGCGCGTGCTGCGCGAAACCCGGCGCGCACTCGCGGCTGGCGCCGACGAGATCGATCTGGTCTTGCCACAAAAGCTCGATTCGCCGAATGATCGGCTGACCGCCCAGGCCGTGGTGCGGGCCTGTCGCGAGCTTTGCACGGACGGCGTGACGCTCAAGGCAATCCTGGAAACCGGCACCTTGCAGTCCTCGTATCGAATCCGGCAAGCCTGCGACATCGGCCTCGGCGCTGGCGTCGATTTCCTCAAGACTTCGACCGGCAAGGCCGCTGGCGGCGCCACGCTGGAAGCCACTGCGGTCATGCTCGACGCGATCGCGGCAGGCGGTGGGCAATGCGGCATCAAGGTTGCCGGTGGCGTGCGCAGCATCGTCCAGGCCGAGCAGTATCTCGCCCAGGCCAGGGCCAGGTTCGGTTCGTCGTGGATCACGCCGGCGCACTTTCGGATCGGCGCGAGCAACCTGTTCGACGAGCTGGTCACGGCGATTTCAATGTGTTCGTGATGGCCGC
>DAIMYT010000166.1:0-7301 GCA_036734345.1 Dokdonella sp.
CGCGCACCATCATCGGATACGGATGCGGGCCGGCGACGGTGCCGATGATGTAGAACGTATCCCCGACATTGGTCACCCAGTCGCGCATCGCCTCGTTGAGCGCATCCTTGAGGGTCTTCGAACCGGATTCGACCGGCACGACCGTGGCGCCGAGCAGCTTCATGCGGTAGACATTGATCTTCTGCCGCTCGATGTCGACCGCACCCATGTAGACGATGCATTCGAGCCCGAAGCGCGCGCAGACGGTGGCGGTGGCGACGCCATGCTGGCCGGCGCCCGTTTCGGCGATGATCCGGTGCTTGCCCATGCGCCGTGCCACCAGGGCCTGGCCGATCGTGTTGTTGATCTTGTGCGCGCCGGTATGGTTGAGGTCCTCGCGCTTGAGCAGGATCTGCGCGCCGCCGATCTTCTTCGACAGGCGCTCGGCGTGGTAGATCGGCGACGGACGGCCTACGTAGTACTTGAGGTCGCGTTCGAACTCGGCGATGAACTCCGGATCGTCGCGCATCTGCAGGTAAGCCGCGGTCAGTTCCTCCAGCGGCGGCATAAGCGTCTCCGGCATGAAGATGCCGCCGTAGTCGGCGAAGCGCCCGTGCGCGTCGGGATAGGCGTGGAAGTCGCTGACGGGAATTGGCTTGTTCATGCTCACTCGGTTCTCATTGATTGGATGCTGCCCGTACCGCGGAAATGAAGTCCTGCATTCTTGCGCGATCCTTGATGCCCGGATTCGACTCGATGCCACTGGATACGTCGACCGCATAGGGTCGTACCAGCCGGATCGCCTCACCGACATTGTCCGCATCGAGACCGCCCGCCAGTATCAGCGGCCGGTCGAGCCGCAGGTCGCGCTTCCAGTCGAAGCGGGCGCCCTGCCCTCCCGGCTCGCCACTGGCATGGGCATCGAGGAGGAAGCCGGCCGCCGCGGGATAGCGGGCCGCATAGCTTGCCACATCCGCGACCGACGCCATCGGCACAGCCTTGAGATGGGGAATTCCGTACTGCGCGCAGTCCAGCGGCGACTCTTCGCCGTGGAACTGCAGCAACTGCGGGCGAACCATCGAAATCACCTGCCTGATCCAGGCAGGCTCGTCGTCCATGAACAGCGCCACGACCGTCACCAGCGGCGGCAGCCCGCGCGCGATGGCGGCGGCAGACGCCGGATCGATCGCACGCCGGCTGCCCGCGGTGAAGACGAAGCCGAGGGCGTCGACCCCCATCGCCGCGGCCAGCCCGGCGTCCTCGCCACGCGTGATGCCGCAAAACTTGATCCGCACGCGATTCATGGACGGCAGACCTCGGCGGGAAAGACCGGGGCCACGAAACACAGTCCGCTGGCCGATGCGGTCGGCCCGGCCACGTTGCGATCCCGTCCGGCGAGCAGCGCGGCGATCCAGCCTTCGCCTTGCTCGCCGCGACCGATCGGCAACAGGGAACCGACGATGTTCCTGACCATGTGGTGCAGGAAGGCATTTGCCTCGATATCGATCACGATACGGTCCTCCTGCCGCGCGACCTGCACCGAGTGCACGTTGCGGAATGGCGTGCGCGCCTGGCAGGCGATCGTGCGGAAGGCGGTGAAGTCCTGCTCGCCGACCAGGGCCTGGCTGGCGCGCTGCATGGCCTGCGCATCGAGCGGCCGGCGTTCCCAGGCCACATAGCGCGCATCGAGCGCCGGCCGGGCCTGCCGGTTGAGGATGGTATAGCGGTAACGGCGCGCGACGGCCCCGTAGCGGGCGTGGAAATCGTCGGCCACGGGAATCGCCCAGCGCACGCCAACCGCAGTCGGCAGGCGTGAATTCGTACCCAGCATCCAGCTGCGCGGGTCGCGCGAGGCCGCGCTGTCGAAATGCACGACCTGGCAGCGCGCGTGCACGCCGGCATCGGTGCGCCCGGCGCAGGTCACCGCGACCGGATGGTCGGCAACAAAGGAAAGCGCCTCCTCGAGGGCACCCTGCACGGTGGGTCCATGCGAGAGGCGCTGCCAGCCGAGGAAGTCGGTGCCTTCATATTCGATGCCGAGCGCGATGCGCAAAACGGTCTCCGCCTGCGGGGGCCATCCGGGGATTGTATCCCGCACAAACGACGAGGCCGGGAATGCTCCCGGCCCCGCGGTCATATGTCACAGCCTTTTCAGCCGATTTCGCTGATCAGCTTGCGTGCTTCGTCCTGTTGCGAAGGCGCGCCCTCGGCGAGCACTTCCTCGAGCATCGAGCGGGCGCCTTCGGGGTCGCCCATGTCGAGATAGGCCTTGGCCAGGTCGAGCTTTGTACCGATGGCATCCTCGCCGGCAAAGAACTCGTCATCCGATTCTGCGGCGGGAACGCCGTCGGCTTCGGGCAGGTCCTCCGGCGTATCGCTGACGGGTTCATCCATGTCCGGAGCCTCCTCGATGGGCGGAAGGTCGAAGCTGAACGAGGTGTCCGCGCTGGCCACCGGCGCCGGTGCTGGCGGATGCGTCTCGCCCAGATCGAAATCGGAAACATCGACGGCCGGCATCGATGCCGTTTCCAGGCTGCTCTCGGGCATGGCCGGTTCGTCGTCGTTGAAGTCGGGGAAATCGGCCGCCGCGGAGGACTCCGGCTCGTCGAAGCGGTATTCGCCTTCACCGCTTTCGCCGGAGTAGCTGTCGGCGTTGAGATCTTCCCGGCTGAACAGCGGATTGTGCGGCACCAGTTCCTCGCCCATCGTGCGCACTTCGCGCCAGCTGGGCTGGTTCGGGTCCGCGACATAGGCGTACATCTCTTCCGCCGCGGCCTCGAACTTGTCGCTGGCCCCCTGGGCGTAGTAGAGGCTGAGCAATTCCAGGTGCGCACCGGCATTGGTCGGATCGTTGCGGACCTGCTCGATCAGCTCCTGTTCCTCGTTGTCCTCCATCGACGCATCGGAACCTGCGAGGCCGATCGGCGAGTCTCCGAACGAACTGGCAATCGAGGAGCGCCCTGCAGTCGCGGTTGCCGCCGGCTTGCGCTTGCGCAGGCCGAAAATGCCAAGCACCACCAGCAGCAGGCCACCGATACCGGCAGCGCCGAGCGCCCAGGGCTCGAGATACCACGGCGCCTCGATCGCAGGCGCGGGCGTTGCAGCGATGGGTGGCTTCTTCAGCGCCGGTTTCGGTTCGGCCTTTGCCGGCGTGGCGGGGGCCTTTTCCGCAACAGCCGGAGGCGTGGCGGCAGCGGCAGGCGTCGCCTGCGGCGATGCCGAGGCATCTGCCGGCGCACCAGCGGTTGGCGTCGCTGAGGGGGTTGCAGCCGTTGCCGGCGCATTTGGCGCGGGCGGCTTGGTCGCCGTATCAGTGGCGCCCCAGATGTCATCCTTGGTGATCTTCGTATCGGCGCTGGCCACGTCCGCCTTGGCCGGCGTGGTGGCCTTGACCGTCGTTGCGGTCGGTGTGGGTTCCGTTTTCGCGGCGGCGGCCGTCGCGGCGGCCTTCGCCGAATCGTCCTGCATCTTTTTCAGCTTGTCGCGCAGTTCGGCCAGCTCGGTGCTCTGCAGGTTGATCAGCTTCTCGTTCTTGCCGCGAATGTCCTCGAGGTCCTTGACCCGGGACTTGAGTTCACTGGATTCCTGCTCCTTGCTGGTCAGGGCTTCCTTGACCCGGGCCAGCTCGGCCTTGGTTGCGCTGTCGCCGGAACCGCCCGCGCGACCGCCACTGGGACGATCCGCGGACTGCTGTCCGGCCTTGCCTTCGAGCGGCGGGACCAGGGCCAGGCGCTCGCCGGACGGGGCCGCCGCGCCGGTGGATTTGGGTGCACTGGATTTCGCTGCCGCCGCAGGCGTGGTATCGGCCACCAGGGTGGGTGCACTGGCCACGCTGCCGCGCCATTCATCGATCTGGGCGCGAACAGCCGCCGCGGCTTCGCGGGCGGTGCCGTTGGCGGCAACTTCCTCGCCACTCGGTATGCGCAGGACCGCACCACGCTTCAAGGCATTGATGTTGTCCTTGAAGAAGGCGTCGGGATTGCTCTTGAGCAGGGCCAGCATCATCTGGTTGACGCTGACCGACTCGTCCGGTCGGGTTGCCCGGGCGATTTCGCCCAGGGTCTCGCCCGAAGCCACCGGACCGTACTCGTTGCCAGCAGCGCGCGGTGCAGCCGGGGCTTTCGGGGCGGCTTCCGCCTTGGCGGCAGCCGGCCGGGCCGGAGCGGCACTGGCGGCAGGCGGTGCGCTGGCGGCCGGCTTGGCCGCCGGCAGTGGCTGCACGGCCGTGCTGGCGGGTTCCTTCGCGGCAACCGCTACCGCGCTGGATCCCTTCACCGCAGGCGCCATGATCGGCGGATCGAGCAATACCGTGTACTCGCGGAGCAACCGTCCCTTCGGCCAGTTGGCCTCGAGCAGCAGGCCGACGAACGGTTCTCGGACGATTTCCTGTGTGGTGATCTTGACGACCGGCTCGCCCCTGGCGTTCTTGCCGAGGCTGAACTGCACCGGCATGCCGATGCTCGACCGGTTCATGCCGACCCGTTCAAAATCCTCATCGGACGCCAGCTGGACGATCAGCCCTTCGGCCTCGCCTGGCGCACTCTGGATGATCGGAATTTCCGCTACCAGCGGCTGATTCAGACCTGACTGGACCTGGATCGCACCCAAACCTAGTGCGAACGCATTGGTCACCCCCAACGCGAGCGCGATGGCCAGCGACAATTGCAGCGGTCGTTTCATGAACAGGGCTCCCCGGATACGATGACCATGAACATTTGGCTGGCTGTCACCAAGACGCCTTCCAAAGCTCGAAAATGCCTTATAACACAATCGTAACTATAGATCACAGATACGTTTTCACCAAGAGTTCCGCAACCTGAACGGCATTCAGGGCGGCCCCCTTGCGAATGTTGTCGGAGACGACCCAGAGATCGATTCCGCGCGGATGCGATATATCCTCGCGAATTCGGCCTACAAATACGGCATCCTGGCCAGCCGCATCACCCACCGGCGTCGGATAGCCACCCGCCTTGCGCTCGTCGATGACTTCAACGCCCGGGGCGCTTTGTAGCAACTCCCGCACCTGCTCTGCCGTGATCTTGTCGCGGGTTTCGACATGCACTGCTTCGGCGTGGCCGAGGAAAACCGGCACGCGCACGGCAGTCGGATTGACCTGGATGGACTCGTCGCCGAGGATCTTGCGGGTCTCCCAGACCATCTTCATTTCCTCGCGCGTGTAGCCGTTGTCCTGGAAATCGTCGATGTGCGGGATCACGTTGAAGGCGATCTGCTTGCTGAATTTTTGAGGCCTGGCCGGCTGGAAATTGAGCAGCGCCGCCGTCTGCCGGCCCAGTTCCTCGATCCCGGAACGCCCCGCCCCGGATACCGACTGGTAAGTGGCAACATTGATCCGCTCGATGCCCGCCGCGCGGTGGATCGGTGCCAGCGCCACCAGCATCTGCATGGTCGAGCAATTCGGATTGGCGATGATGCCCCGTTGCACGTAGCCGGCGATCGCATCCGGATTGACTTCGCTGACCACCAGCGGCACGTCGGGCGCGTTGCGGAATTCAGAAGTGTTGTCGATGACCACGGCACCCGCCGCGACCGCGCGCGGCGCATGTTCGCGGCTGACGCTGCCGCCGGCCGAAAAGAAGGCGATGTCGACTCCGGCGAAATCGTAGGTGGCGAGATCAAGAACCGGGATCTGGCGCGCGCCGAAGCTGATCTTCCCGCCGGCGCTTTTCGCGCTGGCGAGCGGGACGAATTCGGCGACCGGGAACTTGCGCTCGACGAGGATGCCGATCAGCGCCTCGCCGACGGCACCTGTCGCGCCAACCATTGCCACCTTGTAGCCGTTCTTGCTGCTCATCGTGGATCCTTCGGGGTCTGCGTCAATTGAATCCTGGAATCATCGCGGTCCTTGCGCAAAGGCTCATGCGGCATTCCGGCGACCGGCGCAAAGACTCGAGCGCCCCGCTATCCGGCGGAGACCCGGCCGTTCATGGCTTCAGCGCGCCCGGAATCAGCGGTTTCACCGCACCGACGTCGGCGCATTGGGCGCGATGGCGCAGGGCATGGTCCATCAGCACCAGGGCCAGCATGGCCTCGACAATCGGCGTCGCGCGGATGCCGACGCAGGGATCGTGGCGCCCCTTGGTGCGCACTTCGATCTCGTCGCCGGCCATGTTGATGCTGCGCCCGGGCACGAGGATGCTCGAGGTCGGCTTGAACGCCGCGCTGGCAAGGATGGCCTGGCCGCTGCTGATGCCGCCGAGGATGCCGCCAGCATGGTTGCTGAGAAATCCCCCGGCTGTCATTTCATCGCGATGCTGTGTCCCGCGCTGCGCGACCACGGCGAATCCGTCGCCGATCTCGACGCCCTTGACCGCATTGATCGACATCAGGGCCGCCGCGATGTCGCCGTCGAGCTTGCCGTAGACCGGCTCGCCCCAGCCCGGCGGCACGCCCTCGGCGACCACGTTGACGCGCGCGCCGACCGAGTCGCCGGACTTGCGCAAGGCGTTCATGCTGTCTTCGAGCTCGCCGACCATGCCGGCATCCGGCCAGAAGAACGGATTGCGTTCGACCGCATCCCAGTCGAACGCGCGTGGCACGAGGTCGCCCATCTGCGCCATGTAGCCGCGCACGCGGATGCCATACCGTTCGGCCAGCCACTTGCGCGCGATCACGGCCGCCGCGACGCGCATGGTCGTTTCGCGCGCCGAAGAGCGGCCACCGCCGCGCGGATCCCGGATGCCGTATTTCTGCCAGTAGGTGTAGTCGGCATGTCCGGGACGGAAGCTGTCGAGGATCTCGGTGTAGTCCTTGGAACGCTGGTCGGTGTTGCGGATCAGCAGCGCGATCGGCGTGCCGGTGGTGCGCCCTTCGAAGGTTCCCGACAGGATCTCTACCGCATCGTCTTCATGGCGCTGCGAGGTGAAGCGCGAGCGGCCGGTGGCGCGGCGATCGAGGTCGCCGCGGAAATCCTCCACGGCGATCGGCAGGCCCGGCGGGCAGCCGTCGACGACGCAGCCTATCGCCGGCCCATGGCTCTCGCCGAAGGTGGTGACCGTGAACAGTTTTCCGAAGGCGTTGCTGGACATGGGGATGCGGGGGCCTGGTTGCGGGTCAGCGCTGCGCTGCGGCCTGGATGGCCTTGCGGTGCTCGACCAGGTCGCTGCGGTCGATCACGAAGACTCCCATCTGGCCGACATTGAATTCGATCCAGTTCAACGGCACGCCGGGCAGCCGTTCGACCAGCGCGCGTTCGCTCTCACCGACCTCGACGATGAGGACGCCATCTTCATTGAGGTGCCCGGGCGCCTCGAGCAGGATGCGCAGGGCGAAGTCGAGTCCCTCGTCGCCCGCGGTCAGGCCGA
>DAIMYT010000167.1:0-7253 GCA_036734345.1 Dokdonella sp.
CCGACGCACAGACTGCATTCGTTGCCGGGGGGGAGCCCGCGAGGCCATCGGCATGGCCCGGCGGCATTCCGCGCCTGCGCTGCCCCGCCGCGGCGCCGAGCCGCTCGACGCTCAAGCTCGAGGAGGCGCTGCTGACCCTGCTCGATGCGCAGGAACGCGAACGCTGGCTCAAACCCGGCATGACCGGGGTCGACCTCGGCGCGGCACCGGGTGGCTGGACCTGGCAACTGGTGCGTCGCTCGATAAGCGTGACCGCCGTCGACAACGGGCCAATGGACCAGCAACTGCTCGATTCAGGTTTCGTTACGCATCTGCGCGAAGACGGTTTTCGCTACCGGCCGCCGCAGCCGGTCGACTGGCTGGTCTGCGACATGGTCGAGCAACCGCGCCGTGTCGCGGCACTGATGGCGGAGTGGCTTGCCGGCGGCTGGTGCCGGCACGCGATCTTCAACCTCAAGCTGCCGATGAAGAAGCGCTATGACGAGGTTCAGTTGTGCAGGTCCATGCTCGCCGATGCGATGGCGGTAGCTGGCAAGCGCGTCGACTGGCGTGCCCGCCAGCTCTACCACGACCGCGAAGAAGTCACGGTCTTCGCCAGGGCGCGCTGATCCGGGGACGGCATTGCCCCGGCGGCCCGGGGAGGCCGCGAAATGCCAGTGTCAAAGTACCTCGCTACTGTTGCGAGTCTGTATCAACACGTGAATGGGGATGTCATGTTTCGGAATTCAATTCTATTGATGGCTGCGTTCCTGCTGGCAGCAGCGGCCGGCTCGACGCAGGCCCAGGTCGTCATCAGCCAGGTTTATGGGGCCGGCGGCAACTCCGGCGCTCCGCTGACCAATGACTATGTGGAACTGTTCAACCGCGGCTCGAGTGCGCAAAGCCTGGCGGGCTGGTCGATCCAGTACACCAGCGCGACCGGCACGGGATCGTTCAGCAGCAACGTGACCACGTTGTCGGGCAGCATTCCGTCCGGTGGCTACTATCTGGTCGCCCTCGGCGGCGGTGCCAACGGTTCGCCGTTGCCCACGGCAGACGCCACCGGGTCGACCACGATGAGCGCGACTTCCGGCAAGCTCATCGTCGCCAATGTCGCCAGCGGGATCGCCTGCAACGGAAGTTCCACCCCGTGCGACAGCACCCAGCTCGGCCAGATCGTCGACCTGGTCGGCTTCGGCAGCGCCAACTATTTCGAAGGCTCCGCGGCCGCGCCCGCGCCCGGCACGACCACGGCGATCTTTCGCGCCGGGGCCGGATGCACCGACACCGGCCAGAACGGTTCGGACTTCAGCGCCTCGGCTCCCGCTCCGCGCAACTCGTCGACTGCCCTCGCGCCCTGTCCGCCGACCGGCACGCCTACGATCAGCGTGGCGAATATCGGCAATGCCGAAGGCGATTCGGGCCTGACGCCATTCGTCTTCACCGTGCAGCTCAGTGAACCCGCTCCGAGTGGCGGCATTTCGTTCAGCTACGCGACCGCCGATGGTTCGGCCACTGCCGGCATCGACTACGAAAGCGCGAGCGGCAATGGCTCGATCGCAGAGACCGAATCGTCAACGACGATCACGGTCAACGTCATCGCGAACACGACGCCGGAGCCGGACAGCCAGTTCACCCTGAACCTGACCGGCGTTAGCGGCGCGGTCCCTGCCAGCGTGAGCGCCACTGCAACCATCCAGGACGATGATATTGGCACCTACAATATCCACGACATCCAGGGTCTCGGCATGACCTCGCCGCTGGCCGGACAACGCGTCAACACGGCAGGCAACATCGTCACCGCGGTCGGCCCGGCGGGCTTCTTCATGCAGGCCAGGGACGCCACCATCGATTTCGATTCGCTGACTTCGGAAGGCATCTACGTCTTCACCGGAACGGCGCCGACCGTCGTCGTCGGTGACGAGGTCAACGTGACCGGCGACGTCGTCGAGTACTTCGGCACGACCGAACTCAGCGGCATCAGCGACCTCGTCATTCTCAGCACCGGCAATACGCTGCCGTCGCCGATCGTGTTCGATGCCGGCAGGCCATCGCAGGACATCAATGCGCTGAGTTGCCTCGATTCGAACTTCGAGTGCTTCGAAGGCATGCGCGTGCAAATCGACAACGGCATCGTGGCGCGAGCCAACCCGTATTTCAGCAGCGACAACTATGCGCAGGTCTTCGTTTCGGCATCGGGCACGCGATCGCTGCGCACGCCGGGCACGCTCTATCCGATCGTGCCGGGCGCGGAGAATCCCGATGCGGGCCAGTTCGAAGGCAACCCGCACATCTTCGAGCTCGATGCCGACGCGCTGGGCGCGGTGGCACCGAACACGGCGCTCACCGCCGGCACCCGCTTCTCCGCCATCGGCGTAGTGGCCTACAACTTCGGCGACTACGAGGTCTGGCCGACCAGTTTCACGGTCACCCAGGCCAACGTCCTGCCGCACGCGGTCGCGCCGGGCCTGCCAGAAGAACTGCGCATCGGCAGCTTCAACGTGCTGCGACTGTGCGACACCCTGGCGAACACGACCTTCGTCTGCGGCAACGGCGGCGAGCCCGACCAGGCGGCACTGACGCTCAAGCTCTCCAGGCTGTCGGACTACATCGGCAACGTGCTCAGGCTGCCCGACGTGCTCGGGGTGGTCGAAGTGGAAAACCTGGCCGTGCTGCAGATGCTCTCCGACAAGATCGGCACCGACTTCGGGGTCACCTACACCTCGTATCTCGAGGAGGGTAACGACGGTGGCGGCATCGATGTCGGCTACCTCGTGCGCAGCGACCGCGTCAGCAACGTGGTCATCACGCAGTTCGACAAGACCGAGATGTGGCTCGACCCGCGCGACAACATGATGCATGAGCTGCACGATCGTCCGTCGCTCAAGCTCGAAGGCACGTTTGCGGGCCAGGCATTCGCGACCATCATCGTGCACCCGAAGTCGCGTAGCTGCGTCGATGCGCCGGGCGGCGCGAGCTGCACCCAGGCCGACGTCGATCGCAACCGCCTCAAGCGCTTCAAGCAGGCCCAATCGATCGCCAACCGCGTGCAGACGGAACAGGCCGCCCAGCCGATACGCCCATTGCTGGTGATCGGCGATTTCAACGACTACCAGTTCAGCGATGGTTTCGTGAACATCACCGGGCTGATCGCCGGCACCTACGACAACAACAGGAACGTCATCGACCTGGCCGGCAGCAACATCGTCAATCCGCCGCTGTGGAACGCAGTGACGACATTGCCCGCCAACGACCAGTATTCGTTCCTGTTCACCGAACAGTTCGGCGCCATCCTCGGCTATACGGCTTCCGGCTCGTTCGACCAGGGCCGCGATGTGCCGATCATGCAGGTACTCGACCATGCGCTGCTCAATGGCCCGGCACACGACTGGTTCGTCGCTTTCGAGTACGGACGCGCCAATCTCGATGCAGCCGACAACGACGAGCGCATCAGCACGACGGCCATCGGCGTATCCGATCACGACGGCTTCGTCGTGCGCCTTAATACGGCCAATACGACCGATCGCATCTTCGCCAACGGCTTCGACTGACAGGCAAGACATTGGCCCCCTTTGCGCGCAATGATCGCGTTCGGGGATGCGCGGCAGGGCCGGCAGCCAGCCGGCCCTGGATCAGGACACTACGTAGAGCAGCTTGCGCGGCGCGCCGGTGATGGCCGCCGCCATGCGCGCCGCCTTCGCCGGCGGCAATTCCTCGCACAACAGCGTGAACACGCGACGGCCTTCGGCCAGTCTGGCGTCCGCGTGTTCCTCGCTGGCCCCGGCGACCAGCACGACGAACTCGCCCCGCTGCTGGTTCGCATCGGCGCGGACCTGACCGACGATTTCGCCCAGCGACCCCGACAGCACGGTCTCGAAGAGCTTGGTCAGTTCGCGGGCAACCACGACCAGCCGCGCTTCGCCGAAGACCGCGGCCATGTCTTTCAGTGCGGCAAGGATGCGGTGGCTCGACTCATAGAAGATCAGCGTGCGCGTCTCGGCCACGAGTTCGTCGAGACGCTGCCGGCGCGCCGCCGACTTGGCAGCGAGAAACCCCTCGAAGACGAAACGATCGCTGGGCAGGCCGGCCACGGACAGCGCGGCAATCGCCGCACAGGGACCGGGCACCGGTGAGACCTCGATGCCGGCCTCGCGCGCGGCACGCACGAGGCGGAAACCCGGATCGCTGATCAGCGGCGTACCGGCGTCCGAGATCAGCGCGACGTCGCTGCCCTGGCGCAGGCTCTCGACGATGCCTGCGGCCTGCTCGCGCTCGTTGTGCTCGTGCAGCGCGATTGCCCTGGCGCGGCTGCCGACGCGGGCGAGCAACGGCCCGCTGTGCCGCGTGTCCTCGGCGGCGACCAGGCTGACCGCGCGCAGGATCTCCACGGCCCGCGCCGACAGATCGTCGAGGTTGCCAATCGGCGTGGCTACTACCCAGAGTCGGCCTTGCTGCTGGTTCATGGCGGGTTTCATCGTGGTCCGGAGACCGAGAATAGCCGACCATGGCGGCCCGCGCGCCTGCAGATCGTGGCGGGCGACGCCGCGCTGGCGGCGCCGGCACGTGCCGGTTCAGGTCGACGCCAGGCCCATCCGGGCTATCATCGCGTCATCAACCGCCAGATCCAGTCGCCCATGTCCTTGCCTGCGCGTTTTGCATCCTCCTTCAGACTCCTGTTCCCGCTGCTTGTCCTGCTGCTGTCCGCCTGTGCGACGACCACGGTCTCCAGCCGCGGCGACAGCACCCAGGCCGCGCGCGCGGAACAGCTGGCTGCCGATGGCAACCTGGAAGCCGCGGCACAGGAATTCCTCGCTTTGGCCGACGACAGCCGCGGCGATGCCAGCGCGCTCTATCGGCTGCGCGCCGGAGAGGTCCTGCGCGATAGCGGCGACCTCGAAGGCGCCGCGCGCGCGGTCGAGGACATCCGCCGCAAGCGCCTGCACGGCGATGAGCCGCTGCGCCTGGACCTGCTCGAGGCCGAGGTCGCGTTGCAACGCAAGGACCCGCAGCGAGCCGCGGCGCTGCTCACGATCGCCGAGGACTCCATTCCGCCCAGGCTGCGCCTGCGCGTGCTCGAGCTGCGCGCGCGCTCGGCGGAAGCCAGTGGCGACCGCTTTGCCGCGGCGCGCCAACGCGCCATGCTCGACGGCGAGCTGCAGGGACACGACCGCGAAACCAACCGCGCGCAGATCATCGAGACGCTGAGCGCGCTCGACGACAGCACGCTGAAGAACCGCGCCGCATCGTTGCGCCCGGATGACTCGCTGCTGCCATGGATCGAGCAGGCCCTCAAGGTCCGCGGCCAGCTCCTGCCGCGCGAAGTACCGCGCCCGCAGCGGCCGGTGGGAACGCTGATGCCGGATGCCGCCAATGGCATGCAGCGCGAAGGCTTCAGCGCGGTCCACCAGGTCGCCATCCTGCTGCCGCTGTCCGGACAGGTCGCCGGCGTCGCGCAATCGGTGCTGGATGGATTTTACGCGGCCTATTTCGCCGATGACGACGGCAATCGTCCGCAGTTGCGCACCTACGATGCCGGCGGCACGCCGCAAACCGCGCTTGCGGCCTACAACCAGGCGGTTGCGGACGGCGCAGGCTTTGTCGTGGGCCCGTTGTTGCGCGAGGCCGTCGGCGAGCTGTTCCGCCAGCCCCTGCCCGTGCGCGTGCTCGCGCTCAACCATCCGGACAGCGGCGAGATCCCGCCACGCGGCAGCGCCGAATTCGGGTTGCTGCCGGATGCCGAAGGAGCCCAGGCCGCCGAGCGCATGCTCGGACTCGGCATCACGCGGGCCGGCGTGATCGCTGCGCAGTCGGACTGGGCCGAGCGCGCGGCGTTGGCGTTTCGCGCGCAATTCGAGGCGCACGGGGGCACGGTAGAAGGAGAGGCCCGGATCCAGGACCGCGAATTCAACTACAAGGCGGCCGTGCAGCAGGCCGCTTCGAGGCTTGCCGACGTGAGCGGCCCCGATGGCACGAGCCGGGTCAGCCCCGCCGATGCCGGCATCTTCATCAGCATGCGGCCGCAACAGGCACGCCTGCTGCTGCCGCAACTCAGGCTGGCCGGCATCAGCGCGCCGGTCTTCGCGACATCGCACATCAATTCGGGTGAGCTCAACCCGAGTCTCGACCGCGACCTCGAGGGCGTCGAGTTCTGCGATGCCACGTGGTTGTTTTCGACGGTACCCGGTCGCCCGGACCGCAACGCCATTGCGCAGCAGCTCGACAGCGCCACCGGGCTCGGCGCGCGCCTGTTCGCGTTCGGCATGGATGCATACGCCCTGCTGCCCTACATGGACTGGCTGCTGGCGCACCCGGACACCTATCTCGATGGCGCCAGCGGGCAGCTCGCTGTCGACAGCTTCGGCCGCATCCATCGCGTGCTGACCTGGGCACGCTTTACGGACGGCGTCGCCCGGCCCGCGCAGGGAGCGCTCAGCCGGCTGCCCCTTCAATAGGCGGCCCGTTCTTCGATGCGCAGCACCGGAACGCATTTCGAGGACATCGCCCTGGCCCACGTGCAGCGCGACGGGCTGCGCCTGATAGCGCGCAACTTCAATTGCCGCTATGGTGAACTCGACCTGGTCATGCGCGACCGCGAAGTCGTCGTCTTCGTCGAAGTGCGCTACCGGCGCTCGCAAGGCTACGGCGGAGCGCTCGATTCGGTGGGCGCGAGCAAGCGCGAACGCCTGGCCAAGGCCGCCAGCCTTTTCCTGCAGGCCAACCCAACCCTGACCCGGCATCCCTGTCGCTTCGATGTCGTCGCCATCAGTGGCGGCGCCGAGAACCCTGCCATCGACTGGCAACGCAATGCCTTTGACGTCCAATGAGGAATTCCTGATGCGCTTTTTCGCACGTCCCCGCGCCCTGCTGGCCCCGCTGGTCCTGCTGTTTCCGCTGCTCGGCGGCTGCGTCGCCGTGGTCGCGGCCGGCGCGGTAGCGACCGGTTCTTCGGTCCACGACCGCCGCGGCGTCGGCACCGTCATCGATGACAAGCGCATCCAGCTCGGCGCCTACGACGAGCTAAACAAGGACAAGCAACTGGTCCTCCAGAACCGCGTGATGATCGCGGTCTACAACGGCGTCATGCTGCTGATGGGCGAAGTGCGCACGCCCGAACTCAAGCAACGCGCTGAGCGCATCGTCACCGGCTTCGAAGGCGTCCATCGCCTGGTCAACGAGATCGACGTGATGGAACCGGAAGGCTTCTGGTCGGGCCGCAACGACAACAAGATCACCGCGCGGGTCAAGCTGGCCCTGGCCGACGCGACCAGCGTGCC
>DAIMYT010000168.1:0-7217 GCA_036734345.1 Dokdonella sp.
CAGCACGGCCGACCAGCGCCTGATCATCGGCGGCGGGGACGATGCGATCGACCTGCCACTGAAGCGCGATGCCAGCGTGTCGCGCAAGGCGGAAAAACTGCGGCGCAAGTTTGCCGCGCGATTTCCGGATATTCCGGTCGAGATCGCATTCGCCTGGGCCGGCACGTTCGCCGAGACCAGCGACGGCCTGCCATTTTTCGGACCGCATTCGCGGCTCGGGCCACGCGTGCATTTCGCGATGGCCTACGGCGGCAACGGCATCACCTATAGCGCGATAGGCGCCGACATCATTCGCGATCGCCTCACAGGCAGGAAACATCCCTGCGCCGATCTGTTTTCGTTCGACCGCCTGCAGCGCCGGTGAGCCGCCAATCCGGCCGATCCCGCATGGCCCCGGCGACCTGGTTCCCGCGCAATTTCGCTTGCGCGACGTTGAAGGTTTCCGGCATGGCCCGCCGGCGCGGGCCGCCCGATGGGCGCACGGTCGCAGTCGGCAGGTCAGGCGCCTTGGGTCTCCGATCCGCGGTTCTTGACCACGCCGCGGATGTTCGTGAGCGCCAGGCCGAATTGCAGCACGACTAGCGCCCAGGCCTGGGCGAAAACGCCCCAGGCCACCCAGAGGATATTGCTGAGCAGGAACAGCCAGAAACCCTGGTCGCGCCGCCGCCGGTACTTCGAGGCGACCAGCCAGCCGGCCAGCAGGGTGGCGATCATCGCGGGCCACTGAACGAGATCCAGAATGTACATGCGGGCTTCGGTCCTTTGTGCAGGCCGGAACTCTACGAAACCCTTCGGCGCGCGGGGAGTCACGGTGTGCATTCCGTTCAGGCAGGGTGCGGGTTTAGGACGTAGCATCCCGTTCACCTTGAGTTCGAGTCACGAGCATGTTGAGAAAGGGAACGCTGCAGGCGCGTGAGCCGGTAGCCGGCGCTGATGGAACGTATCTGGCGGTGACGTTGCTAAACCGTCCCCCGCACGGCGTCATGGCCTGGGCCGGACGGATGCATGCGCGGGCCATCGAAAAAGCGCCGGGCGAGGTCACCCTGGGCGACTACAAGATGGCCGAAAAGGTCAGCTTCTGCCGCTGGCAGGATGTCTGGGACTACTTTGCCGGGCGCCAGTACGCCGAACTGGTCGGCCAGTTGCGTCGCGAGGTCGAAGCGCTCTATCCGGGCGAATCCTGAGCGCAAGCGGCGCACATCGAATGCCTGGATGGCGTCGACGTGCGACGGCCGCTGCGGCCACCGCACGTCGACTGGCCGCGCTGCCTACTGCAGCAACAGGTAGAACACGCTCTGTCCGCGCACCACGGTCAGCAACAGCTGGCGTGGCGAGCGCTGCAACAGGTCGGCGAGGTTGCCGGTGTCCTCGATGTCGCGCTGGTTGACGCCGATGATCACGTCGCCCGTGCGCAGTCCGCTGGCATAGGCGCGGCTCGAGCGCTCCACGCTCCTGGCGATGCTGCCGCTCAGCCCGGGACGACGCTGCGAGTCGCCGAGGTCGGCCAGCAGCACGCCGGCCAGGCGCGCATCGATGTCGGCGCCGCGCATGCTCGTGCTGGCGCTGGCCTTGAGGGTCATGTCGACGCTGAGCGGCTTGCCTTCGCGCAACAGATCGACCTTGATCGCCGTTCCGACCGGCGTCAGGCCTTCGATGTTGTGCAGTTCCTGGCCCGAGCCGACCGTCTTGCCGTTGACGCCCGTGATCACGTCGCCCGGCTTGAGGCCGGCGGCCGCGGCCGCGGTGCCGCTGCGCACCCGCGTCACCACCGCGCCGCGGCCGGCCTCGATGCCGAGCATGCCGGCGATTTCCGCGGTGATGTCCTGGGTATCGACGCCAAGGGCGCCGCGTCGCACTTCGCCATAGGCGACCAGCTGGCGCATCACGTTGGCGGCGAGATCGCTCGGGATGGCGAAACCGATGCCGACGCTGGCGCCCGATGGCGAGAAGATCATCGAATTGATGCCGACCAGTTCGCCACGCAGGTTGACCAGGGCCCCGCCCGAGTTGCCGGGATTGATCGAGGCATCGGTCTGGATGAAGTTCTGGTAGCCGCGGCTGAGGCCCTTGCGGTCGAGCGCCGAGACGATGCCCGAGGTGACCGTCTGGCCGAGGCCGAACGGGTCGCCGATGGCGACCACGAAATCGCCGACGCGCAGGTCTCTGGAAGCGGCCAGGGTCAGGGCCTGCAGGCCGTCTGCCGGAATCTGCAGCACGGTCAGGTCGGTATCCGGATCCGAACCGATCACGCGCGCCTTGACCGTGCGGTTGTCGTGCAGGGTGACGTCGATGTCGTCGGCACCCTGGGTGACGTGGTTGTTGGTCAGTACATAGCCCTTGGCCGCATCGACGATCACGCCGGAGCCGAGCGATTGCTGCACGCGTTCGCGCGGCTGGTTCGGCACGTTGAAGAAGCGGCGGAACACCGGATCGTCGAAGAACGGATCGCGCACCTGCACGCGGGTCTTCGTGCTGATGTTGACCACCGCAGGGGTGACCCGTTCGATCATCGGCGCCAGGCTCGGCAGCGCCTGCCCGTCGATGGCGGGCGGAAGCCCGGCAAACGCCGCGTGGGACAGGATGATTGCGGCGAGCAGGACGGCGAGGCGGGTGATCGGCTTGCGAGTGGCAGGTATCAGCAGCATGGGCAGGAGTTCCGTTGCAGGGCGCCTCGCCGGGTCGCGCGAGGCGGAATTGCGGTTCAGCAGGTCATTGCGGACGGCAGGGGACTGCCTGGCAAAGGTTCGTGCTGGCCGAGTCGATGTCAAGAATGTTGAATGCCGGGGGAGGACGCACGCGGCGCCCATCCGGGAGGCATCGACACAGACCGCGGCGGGCGCGTTCGGTTTCATCGGGCCGGTCGCCCGGCGCGTCGTCGCCCGCTGTGCAAGGGGCTGGCGCCGCACCCTGCCTCATGGGGGCAAGTCCTTCTTTACAAGCGTGATTCCCGGGCGTAGGGTACCCGCAGTATCACCACAAGATATTGTGTGCGCCGGGCAGGGGACAACCAAGCCATTGTGGAGTGATTCGGGGAATGCCCCAGGCATTCCGTCCGCATGGGCCACCCTGATCCGTCTAGGGAAAGATGTGACAAGTCACGTGAAACGCAATAACGAAACCGGGAAGAAATCCTGGTCAGAGAAAAAGAACCGGGAGGACACGCTGTCAATGAGCACGGTGCGACTTGAGGGGCTCGCGCGCGGCGCGGTAGAGATTCCACTTCAACCGGCATCCCTGGACATCTGGGACAAGAAGTACCGCTTGAAGTCCAAACAGGGTGCGCCGGTCGATGCCACCATCGACCACACCTACCAGCGCGTCGCCCGCGCCCTGGCCGAGGTCGAGACGACCAGGGAAAAGCAGGATTACTGGTACGAGCGTTTCCTCTGGGCCCTGCGCCGCGGAGCGATCCCGGCCGGGCGCATCACCTCCAACGCCGGCGCCAACGAGCACAAGCCGAAGACCTCGACGATCAACTGCACGGTGTCCGGCACGATCGAGGATTCGATGTACAACATCCTCGACAAGGTGCACGAGGCCGGCCTCACGCTGAAGGCCGGTTGCGGCATCGGCTACGAATTCTCCACGCTGCGACCGCGCGGCGCGTACGTATCGGGCGCCGGCGCCTACACCTCGGGCCCGCTGTCGTTCATGGATATCTACGACAAGATGTGCTTCACCGTGTCTTCGGCCGGCGGCCGGCGCGGCGCGCAGATGGGCACGTTCGATGTCTCCCATCCCGACGTGAAGGAATTCATCCGCGCCAAGCGCGAGGATGGCCGCCTGCGCCAGTTCAACCTGAGCCTGCTGGTCACCGACGACTTCATGCAGGCCGTCGAGGACGATGCCGACTGGCCGCTGGTGTTCCCGATCCACGTCAAGGAACAGCATGAGATCGATCTCGCCGACGCCGAAAAGGTGGTCTGGCGCGAATGGCCGACGACCAAGCACTACGTGGTCCGCGACGATGGCCTGGTCGCCTGCAAGGTCTATGGCCAGATCCGCGCCCGGCACCTGTGGGACATGATCATGGTGTCCACCTACGACTTCGCCGAGCCGGGCTTCATCCTGATCGACCGCGTCAACGAGATGAACAACAACTGGTGGTGCGAGCATATCCGCGCGACCAATCCCTGTGGCGAACAGCCGCTGCCGCCGTATGGCTCGTGCCTGCTCGGTTCGGTCAACCTGACCAAGTTCGTGCGCGACCCGTTCGGCCCGAAGGCGCGTTTCGACATGGAGGAATACCGCGAAGTCGTGCGCGTGTTCACGCGCATGCTCGACAACGTGGTCGAGATCAACGGCCTGCCGCTGGAAGAGCAGCGCGAGGAAATCGAGAGCAAGCGCCGCCACGGCATGGGCTTCCTCGGCCTCGGCAGCACCCTGACCATGCTCAAGATGCGCTACGGCACCGCCGAAGCCTGCGCCTTCACCGAGGATGTCTCGCGCGAGATGGCCGTGGCCGGCTGGGAAGTCGCCCTCGGGCTGGCCCGCGAAAAGGGGCCGGCGCCCGTGCTGACCCGCGATTTCAAGGTCACCGGCGAAATGCTGCGCAAGCGGCCTGAAATGGCCGCCGACGGCTACAAGATCGGTGACGCCATCCCGGGCCGCATCCTGCACGCGAAGTACAGCCGCTACATGCAGCGCATCGCCTCGGTCGCGCCCGAACTGGTCGCCGACCTGGCCGAAGTCGGCGCGCGCTTCACCCACCACACCTCGATCGCCCCGACCGGGACGATTTCCCTGTCGCTGGCCAACAACGCCTCCAACGGCATCGAGCCGAGCTTCGCCCACCACTACAGCCGCAACGTGATCCGCGAGGGCAAGAAGTCCAAGGAAAAGGTCGAGGTGTTCAGCTACGAACTGCTCGCCTACCGCGAACTGATCAACGGCAAGGCCATGCCTTCCTCGGAAAAGCCCGAGGAAAAGCTGCCCGACTACTTTGTTTCGGCCGACGACATCAGCCCGACCGAGCACGTCGACATCCAGGCCGCCTCGCAGCGCTGGATCGATTCCTCGATCTCGAAGACCGCCAATGTGCCCACGGCGTACCCGTATGAGGACTTCAAGCACATCTACCACTACGCCCATCAGCAGGGATTGAAGGGATGCACCACTTTCCGATTTAATCCCGCGGCCTTCCAAGGAGTGCTCGTAAAGGAGCATGATCTGGAAAACACCAAGTACCGTTTCGAACTCGAGGATGGGTCGATAGTCGAAGTCAAAGGCAATGAAGAGATCGAGTACGATGGCGAGGTCCACACCGCAGCCAATCTTTTCGATGCCCTGAAGGAAGGCTACTACGGCAAATTCTGATTCGAAGGTGGGCCCGGCATGCGCGCCGCGCGTGACGGTTTATGTGATGTGTGTTGTCCAAACCAGCAAATCCACAGTGCGCGGCAAGCGCGGAGAGGGGAAACATGAGTAGCGATAGTCCGGTTGAAGAAGTCAAAGACAGTCTGAAGGAAATGGGCGGTGCAATTTCTGACGCAGCCGGCGCCGTCGCCAGCTCCGCCAGCGACATCGCCGCCGAAGCGAGGGATTCGGCCACCAAGGCCGGCAAGAACGCCGTCGCCAAGGTCAACAAAGCCCGCAAGCAGGCCGCGCGCAAGGTCAAGACCGTGGTCGCCAAGATGAAGAAGGTCGAAAAGGCCGCGGCGAAGAAGATCAAGAAGGCCGCCAAGTCGGTGACCAAGGCCGTCGAGGAAGCGCAGAAGTCGGTCGAGAAAAGCGTCGCCAAGGCCAAGCCGAAGGCAAAGGCCGCCAAGAAGAAGGTCGCGAAGAAGGCCGCTGCCAAGAAGGCCGCCGTCAAGAAGTCGGCAAAGAAGGTCGTCAAGAAGGCCGTCTCCAAGAAGAAGGCCACCAAGAAAGCCGTGAAGAAGGCGGTCAAGAAGGTCGTCGCGAAGAAAGCCGCCGCCAAGAAGGCCGTGAAAAAGTCGCCGGCGAAGAAAGCCGCCAAGAAGGCCGTGAAAAAGGCCGCCGCTTCGAAGAAATCGGCCAAGAAAGCCGTGAAGAAGGCGCCGGCAGCGGCCAAGAAGGCCAAGAAGGCTGCAAAGAAGGCGCCTGCGAAAAAGGCGCCGGCAAAAAAGGCCGCGAAAAAAGGCGGCAAGAAAGGCCGCAAGTGATCGACCGCCCTTCCCGTGAGCATTACGGGAAGGGCGCCCTCGATGGCACGGGTGGAAAGCGCGAGCGGGACGGATGTCCCGCCAGCGCCTGATTGGTCCGGGGTCCGCGCCGACCCGGGATGTGAGCAAAGCCAGTACGGGCGCCATCGGCGCCGACGGCATGACCAGCACTGACCGTCGCCACGCGTGACCGGCAGGCTAGAATCCAGGAGCACGCCGGCATGGCGATCAAGATCGACAAGAAGATCAAGGGTTACGCGGTTGTCCAGCCGGACGAGAAGCCGGCCGTGGTCGCCGCGCCCATTGACATGGATGAGCCGGCGACTGCCGAAGTCATCCACATGCACGAGAAGGTCGAGCGCCCCGACCAGCTGATCGGCGCCACCTACAAGATCAAATCGCCCCTGGTCGAGCACGCCCTGTACGTGACGATCAACGACATCGTGCTCAACCCGGGCACCGAACACGAGCTGCGCCGGCCCTTCGAGATCTTCGTCAACTCCAAGAGCATGGAGCACTTCCAGTGGATCGTCGCGCTCACGCGCATCATGTCCGCCGTGTTCCGCAAGGGTGGCGACGTGACCTTCCTCGTCGAGGAACTGAAGGCCGTGTTCGATCCGCGCGGCGGCTACTTCAAGGCCGGCGGCATCTACATGCCAAGCATCGTCGCCGAACTCGGCGCCGTAATCGAACGCCACATGAAGATGATCGGCCTGCTGCACGATCCCGAGATGGATCCCGGACAGCGCGCGATGATCGCTGAAAAGCGCGCCGCCTACGAAGCCAAGTCAAAAAAAAATTCTAGAATGAGCGGTGGCGCAGCAGCGCCATCGACCGCTGAACCGTCATCCCGGCGAAAGCCGGGACCCATAGCCTCCGCCTCCGCGGGCGCCCCCGCCCCCCCCGAAGCCGAAGACGACCCCCCGAGCTTCCCCGCCGGCGCCACGATGTGCCACAAGTGCAGCACCAACGCGACCATCATCATGGATGGGTGTGCGACGTGTTTGAATTGTGGGTATTCGAAGTGCGGGTAATTCCGTAGCGACGTTGGCAATTCAACAAGGAGCAAGGGAATGCGCTGGTTGCTGATGG
>DAIMYT010000169.1:0-2635 GCA_036734345.1 Dokdonella sp.
CAGTGGCATCGTTGGGGCCTGCGTTGGTGAGGGTGATGGTAAAGGTGACCTGAGTGCCGAGATTGGGCGTGGCCGAGCTCGCCGTCTTCTGCAACTGCAGGTCCGCGGAGGCTTGCGCGTTGATACTTGCGCTTGCCGAATTGTTGCTCGCGTTGAGGTCGAGCTGGTCGCCGCCGGTTCGCGTAGCGGTATTGCTGATCGAGCCCGTCGCCTGCACGGAAGCGGTGATCTGCAACGACGCCGAAGCGCCATTGGCAAGCGCGCCGACGCTCCACAAGCCGCTGCCGGATGCGTAGCTGCCCTGCGAAGCCGAAGCGGAGACGAAGGCGAGTCCGGCGGGCAGGCCATCGGTGACCAGTACGCCGGTCGCATCGCTCGGACCGTTGTTGGTTGCGGTCACGGTGAAGATGACGTTCTCGCCGACGTTGGGCAGGGCGTTGTCCACGGATTTGGCGAGCGCGATATCGGCGGCGGCAGCAACTCCCACGGTTACCGATCCGGGGCAGCGCGCAGCCGATGGACAGCCGCTGTCGCCACCGCCGCTGGCGGTGGCGCTGTTGTTGCCGCTACTGGCGCTTGCGGCGACGTCGACATCGAGGGTGAGGGTGGTGCCCGAACCCGCGCCGAGTGTTCCACTGAACGTGCAGGCCAGGGTCGTGGTACCTGCGCACGACCAGTTGCTGCCGCTGAAGCCCGCGAGCGAAATGCCGCTGGGCAGCGTATCGGCGAGCGTGATGTCGCCGGTCGTCGAACCGGAGCCGGTATTTTGCACCGTGATCGCGTAGCTGGCCGCCTGGCCGACCACGAACGGATCCGGACTGGCGATCTTGGTCACCGTCAGTTGCGGCTGCAACAGGCTGGTTGTCGCGGAACTGTTGTTGTTCAACAACTGCGGATCGGTCACACCGCCGGGCGGACTTGCGCTGGCCGTGTTGGTCAACGTCGTGCCGGATGTCGGTGCGTTGCCGGTGATCGTGATGGTCACGGCGCCAGAAGCGGGTAGCGTCGGAATGCTGCCGCTGACGCTATTGCCGACCACCGAAACGGAACCGCAGACGGCGCCGCCGGTTGCGTTGCCGCAGCTGGCGCCAACTGCCGTGATTGCAGCGGGCACGCTGTCGCTGAAGGTCGCGCCGTCGGCATCGCTCGGCCCGCTGTTGCTGATCACGATCGTGTAGGTCAATGGATCGCCGAAGTTGCTGGTCGCCAGCCCGCTCTTGTCCACGATGATGTCGGCGCTCGCCAATGGCGTGTCGGTGTCGGTCGCGCTGTTGTTGCCGCCGACCGGGTCGGCGGTGCCGGCGGGCGGCGCAATCGTCGCCGTGTTGACGAGGTTGCCGGTGGTAGCGGAGCCGACCGTGCCGCCGAGGACAAAGCTTGCTGTGCCACCGACCGGGATACTCACGGCTGCATTGAGGTTGCCGCTGCCGCTGGCCGGCGAGCCGGCGAGGCCGGCATAGGTGGCGCTCCAGCTTGCGCAGGAAATGGCACCAGGCACCGTATCGGCGACGGTGGCAGCGGAAACATCGCTTGGGCCCGCGTTGGTCGCGTTGATCGTGTAGCTGACCGGACCGCCTGGTGTGTAAGTCGCGCTGCCGTCGGTCTTGCTGATCGCCAGGTCAGCCACCGGCGCCGGCGTATCGGTGTCGGTGGCGCTGTTGTTCGCCATGGAGGGGTCGATCGCACCGGACGCCGGCGCGATCGTGCCGGTGTTGGCCAGGTTGCCGACGGCCGAGGCGCTGACCAGGCCGTTCAGCGTGAGCGTCACTGTCGCGCCGACCGGAAGATCGACCACGGCAGCGGGATTGCCGCTGCCACCTCCGGCATACGTGGGTGTCCAGCTGGCGCCGCTGATCGCGCTCGGCAGGTTGTCGGAGAGCAGGGCGCCGAGGGCGTGGCTCGGGCCGGCGTTGGTGGCGACCAGGGTATAGCTGATCGGCGTGCCCGGAGTATAGGTGGCACTGCCGTCCGTCTTGCTGATCGACAGGTCGGACTGGATCGCGATGCTGTCGGTGTCGGTGGCGCTGTTGTTGGCCTGGTTGTTGTCGACCACCGAAGCGGGGGCCGTTACCGTCGCCGTGTTGGCGATGGTGCCGGTTGCCGCGGGATCGATCGCGGCAATGACGGAATAGGTGACGTTGCCGTTGACCGGTATCGAGTCCAGCGAGGAGATCGGGCCGCTGCCCGACGCGACGGCGCAGCTGGCGCCGCTGGACGGCGTGCACGTCCATGACACGAAGGTGACTCCGGCCGGCGGGATGTCGGCGACGTTCGCGCCGGTCACCGGAAACGGCCCGGCGTTGGCGACCACGATCGAATAAGTGACGCTGGAGCCGGCGACCGCCTGGATCACGCCGTCGGTCTTGCTCACGCTGAGGTCGGCCTGGCCGGTCGAGGTCAGCGTTGCCGAAACCGGCGAAATATTGGTCGCGAACTGGGTGGACGTGAGCGCGCCGGCCGGAACGTTGTTGATGAGGTTGCCGGTGACAGTGGGAATGACATTGACTCGGATCAGGCACACCGCATTGGCGGGCGCACATGTGAGCAGCCACAGGAAGGCCACGGCGCTGATACTGGCCCAATGAGATCGTGTGCTCATGTCGCCCCCCTCGGATAGAGTGTACCCGCTTTGAAA
>DAIMYT010000169.1:2645-7092 GCA_036734345.1 Dokdonella sp.
CGCGGGCAGGGTGTCGCCCAGGGCGACGCCGCTGAGCGCAACCGCACCCGGATTGTTGTTGAGGATCTGCAAGGAGAGTTGGGATGTTGCCCCGACGCCGACCGTGGTCGGGCTGAAGCCCTTGCCGAGGCTGACGAAATTGGTGATCCGGTTAATCACCGCCGAAGCCGCGACGGCATTGCTCACGCCTTGCGTGGTGGTCACGCTGCCAGCCGGAATCGTATTGGTTGCGGCCCCCGCGGTGCCGCCGGGCGTGATCACGTCGACGCTCACCGTACACGAGGTGGCCGCCGTGCCGCCGGCGAGGCTGCCGCCGCCCAGGCTGACCGAACTGGCACCGGCGACCGCCGTGACCGTTCCGCCACAGGTGGTCGTGGCCGACGGCGGCGTGGCGATGACATGACCCGCCGGCAAGGTGTCGGTGAAGGTGATGTTGCCGAGTGCGATGACGTTGGCGTTGCGCTGCACGTTGATGGTCAGGCGCGATTTCGTGCCGGCGTAGACCGTTGCCGGACTGAACGCCTTGGTCAGGGTCAGCGCGGCCGAGATGGCTGTTGCGCCGGTGATCGTCACCGCATTGTTGCCGACCGAGGTGACGACGCCATTGATGGCAATCGTGTTGGTGTGGGTGGCTACCGTCGCCGTCGCCGCGACGGCGATCGGCACGGTGATCGTGCAACTGCCGTTGGTCGGGATCACGCCACCGGCCATGGTGAATTGCGTCGCCCCGCTGGTCGCGGTGATGCTGCCGCCGGCACAGGTCGTCGATGGCGTGGCCGCCGGCGGGTACGGGGCAATCGTGAAGCCGGTGCCCATCGTCGTCAGGTTGTCGGTGACGCTGGTGATGGTCGCCGCCGATGCGGTGCGATTGGTCAGGGTGACGGTCATCGCCATCACCCCGGTCTGCACGAGACTGCCGCTGAAGGCCTTGCTGCCGGAAATATTGCTGGCCGGATTCACGGTCAGCGTCGCGCTGCCAGCATTGTAGGCGTTGCCGCCGAAATTCCCGGCCGGGATCGTGTTCGTCTTGACCACCGGCGAAGCGGTCAGGTTCGTCGCGGTGACGCTGACGCTCAGCGTGCACGAGGTCGATGCGATTCCCGCAGGCGCCGCGGCCAGGCTGCCGCCACTGAGGCCGACGAAAGTATCGCCGGGCGTGCCGCCCAGGACCGTTCCGGAGCAGGTGGTGACGAGATTCGCCGGATTGGCGATGGTGAGCGCCGAAGGAGCCACCGGCAGGTTGTCGGTGAAGGTGATCGGCGCCATCGCCGTGCTGTTGAAGTTGTTGACCGTGATGGTCAGCGTCGAGGTGCCGCCGCTGAAGATCGAGGTCGGCGCGAAAGCCTTGGTCACGCTCGCGCTGGTCTGCACGCGGATGGTGTTCGAGAAGGCGAGGTTGGTAACCCCCTGGGACGAGGTCAGGTTGCCGGCGGCGACGGAGTTCGTCGCATTGGCATTGAATGGACTGGCCGGCGTGGCCGTGGTCACGGATACCCTGACCGTGCACGAGCTGTTGGCGTTGATCGTGCCGCCGCTGAGTCCGACCGACGTTCCGCCGGGCGTGCCGGTCGGCGTGCCGGCCGGGCAGGTGGTCGTCAGGTTGGCCGGATTGGCGATCAGCAGTTGCGCCGGAAGCGCGTCGCTGAAATTGACCCCGGTCAGGGCGACGCCGTTGCCGTTGGGCAGGGTGATGGTCAAGACGCTGGTGCCGCCGCCGTGGATATTGTTCGGCGAGAACGCCTTGCTGCCCGCGACCGGTGCCAGCGCAACGACGGTCAGGGTGGCCTGGGCGCTCTGCGTATTGGTTCCCTGCGAGGATGCAGCCGCACCCGCCGGGATCACGTTGACATACGATCCTGCGGTGGCGGAAACGACATTGACCGTGAACGAACAGATGCCCGAGCCGGTGCCTGCGGCGGGAATCGTGGCTCCGCCGAGGCTCGCCGAGGTCCCGCCCGGGGTCGCCGTAACCACGCCGCCCGCACAGGTTGTCGAGGCGCCGGAAGGAGTTGCGATGACCAGTCCGGATGGAAGGTTGTCGGTGATCGAGGTGCCTGTCGCCGGCGTCGCCGCCGCGTTGAGCAAGTCTATGGTGAGCACCGAAACCTGTCCTGCCGAAGCGGAGATCGGGCTGAAGCTCTTGTTGACGCCGATCGCGGCGTGCGCGGACGCGCTCAGCAGTCCGGCCACGACCAGAAGGCGCGCGAAACTGCGCGCCGCCGGCTTCCTGCGCGGACCTGGTTCGGGATTGCCCGGGGCTGGCTGGAACGCGGAAATCGTGGCAGGTGCGGAATTCAGCCTGAAACGGCGATGCGAATCGATACCCGGCTTCTTCGGCCACGCGCCATCAGGCCCGCCCGAAGCGGGCTTGCAACAAGAGAGTGTCCGCACAGATTTTCCCCCCGCGACCGTTCGACCGCATTCCGCCCCGCTGGGCGCATCCGGTCACCCGGCAGGGGTTGCGCATATCATGCCCTATTCCGGTCGCTTGTATACGAGTCGACAGTTGGGCGGTCTGAATGCGCGGCCAGCCGGACAGGCGGATTGCCCGCTTGCGCAATTTCGCGCTGACAAGCGCATGACGCATGGCCCCGGCGGGGCCGCACGGCATGCATGCGCGGCGTTTGGGGGCTGCTGGCGATGGCCGGGATCGTTATCGAAGCCGTCGACTGGCATTGAAGGCCGACGATGCGCCACCATGTTGCCGCCACTCTGCATCAATGCGCCCGGACCCACGCCATGCCGATTTACGAATTCGAATGCCCCAGTTGCCAACACCGCTTCGAAAAGCTCCAGAAGGTTTCCGACGCCGATCCGACCGACTGTCCGGAGTGCGGCAAGCAAGGAGTGCGGCGTCGGCTGACGGCACCGGCATTCCGCCTGTCCGGCTCGGGCTGGTACGAAACGGATTTCAAGAAGGAGGGCGACGTCAAGCGCAACCTGGCCAGTGCGGATTCGGCGACGAAATCCGAGCCAGCCGCCGCGAGCCCCGCGAAATCGGAGCCAGCCAAGGCCGAGCCGGCGAAAAATGAAGCAAAGCCGAACGCGTCATCCACCGCGAAGGACGCATAGGGGAGACGTTCAGGGTCTATCGGACTACACTGACTCGAACTTCGGAGAGGAGGAGAGGCAGCATGCTGATCAAGTCAATCGTTGCGGGCAGCATCATTCTTGGGTCGATGGCGGTGATGGCGACGGCAAGCGCCGAGCCCCAGCGCGGCGGCCATGGTTCACGAAACGACCGGGTCGAGTGCCAAAGCAACGACTACCGGTTCACCCGCTGCGGCGTGGACTGGCGCGAGGCCGATCTGGTCCGGCAACTTTCCGAATCGCGCTGCATCGAAGGCCGCACCTGGGGCGTGGATCGTCGCGGGCTGTGGGTTGACCGGGGCTGCGGGGGCATCTTTGTCGAGCGCGGTCGCCGCGGTGGTGGACGCGATGATGACTGGCGTCCGGGCCCGGGCTGGGATCGTGATATCCGCCTGACCTGCTCGAGCGACGATTACCGCTATCGCATGTGCCAGGTCGATATTGGCCGTGGTGGCGACGTCCGCATCGTCCGCCAGTTGTCCAATTCGGCTTGCATCGAGGGCCGCAGCTGGGGCTACAACCGCGCGGGAATCTGGGTCAGTGGCGGCTGTTCGGCCGTGTTCCAGGTGGATCGTCGCTGGCGCTGATTGCCTCGCGAACGGTCAATGACACGCAGGAACGCCCACCATCGGTGGGCGTTTTTGTTTGCGGTGCAGCATGATCGGCTATAGCATTCCGCGCCTTTCCCCGGAGCTTGCCATGCGCAGTCATTATTGCGGCCTAGTCGACGAGGCCCTGATCGACCAATCCGTCCAGTTGTGTGGCTGGGTGGATACCGTGCGCCTGCAGAGCCATGTCGCCTTCATCGACCTCAGGGACCACGAGGGCGTGGTGCAGATCGTCGTCGAGCGCGAGTCCGCCGAGGCGTTCAAGCTGGTTTCCGGCGTCGGCTACGAATACTGCCTGCGCATCGAGGGAACCGTGCGCCGTCGCGTCAGCGCGAACGACAAGTTGCGCACGGGCCAGGTCGAGGTCGTGGCGGAAAACATCGGGATCCTCAACAAGGCCGAGGGCCTGCCATTCGCGCTGCACGAGAATCCGAACGAGGAGACGCGCCTGGCGTATCGCTACCTCGACCTGCGCCGTGCCGACATGCAGCGCAAGATGCGCCTGCGCACGCGGCTTGTTTCCGCCCTGCGCCATTACCTTGACGGGCGCGGCTTCCAGGACATCGAGACCCCGATCCTGACCAAGGCCACGCCGGAAGGCGCACGCGACTACCTCGTGCCGAGCCGCGTGCATCCGGGCGAGTTCTTCGCCCTGCCGCAGTCGCCTCAGCTGTTCAAGCAGCTGCTGATGGTCGCCGGCTTCGACCGCTACTACCAGATTGCGCGCTGTTTCCGCGACGAGGCGCTGC
>DAIMYT010000170.1:0-7080 GCA_036734345.1 Dokdonella sp.
CCTTCCACAGAACATTTCCGCCCGCAATGAAGTCGCAGGAGCGGAGTGGGCTTAATTCCAGGCAGCCAGGTATGGCCGGATTCAAAAATCCTCCATGCAGGCCAGGGTCGCGTCGCGGATTATGGCCGATTCAATTGGCGTTGTCGGTCAGTTCGACGAGGAATTCGTCGCCGGAGCCGCGCACGTCAATGCGCCAACCTGAACGGAATTCCGCCTTGTCCAGGCTCGACCAGTCGAGCACGCTGACGACGGCGTCCTCAGGGCGGACAATCTTCATGCGCAGGCGACCGGCTGTGACCCCGCGCCCATCGACGACCGGTTGCGCCGGCACATTGACCTGGAAGATTGCCACGGTCCCGGGATCGCGCACAAATGTGTCGTGCACGGTCAGGCGCCGGTCCGCGAAATCGATGTCGCGCAGCCAGGAGCGTACGCCGGCCCCGCGCGCGTAGGCCGCGCTGAGGTCGGCACTGGCATGCACTTCGCCGGTATCGGCATCCATGCGTGTGACTTTCATCGTGGAGGTCGACGGTTCGCGCTGGCGGATGGTCTCGCCGTTGCGCTCGAAGCGCACGACGTTGTGGACTTCGGTCCCCTGCTGGATGCCGCTATGCGTCCAGATGTTTTCGCTGACCGCGAGCCAGTCGCCCGAGAACAGGGTAAAGCCACCCTGGTCCTGATGCGCGTGGCTCTCGACATAGGGGCCTGCGTTGAATCCGAGCCACATGGCCTTGCGGTCCCAGCCAGTGCGCGCGAACAGATGGCCGGTTCCGGAAGCCAGGTAGGTCAGTGCAGCAGGCGGCGTGCGTCCATCACCCGTGGGCAGGAGGTCGTAGCGGAAGTTGAAACCGCTTGTCATTTGCCCGATCGAAATGGCATTTAGCCACCACGAAGCCATGGCGCGCGCATCCTGATCGTTGCTGATGTTGCGTGCTTCGAGCACAAGACGCCGGTGGTAATCAAAGAGTTCGGGAACCGAGACCCTGGACTGGTCCCCGATCGGCGCAAAGCGGTCGAGGGTTGGCATCGTCGCGTGCACCCAGAAACGGATGCTATCGCTGACATGCGGATTCGAATTGGCCAGGTCGACGCCAGTCGAATCGCGCCACACGCGATACAGGGCAAACAGGCGCATGTGTGCCGCGCCGTAGCCCGTACCCTCGAGGCTTCCACCTCCCGCCAGTTTGCCGAAGTAGGATTGCAATGCGGGCAGCTTTTGCTCACGCAGCAACTTCATCCAGGATTCGCTGTTGCTCGCCAGGGCCCAGTACATCGTGGCCTCGACGAAACTGTAGTAGTAGTTGTTGCCCGGATTGTCAATTGACCAGCCGGTCCATGCGAAGGGTTTGTCGCCCCATTTCGCCGCCCCGGGATTCCAGATGTTCGAGATCGTCTGCTCGGCATAGGATGACCATTGGCTACGCTGCGCATCGGTGACAAACGCGCGGCAGACTTGCCAAGTCTGGGCAAGGGCGCCAATCATCGGCCCCGCCTCGAGATAGGAATCCCCGGCAACGGGAGGGCGCTGGCCGAGAGCGACCCTCGCCTGAGCTTCGTCGACCTGCTCCTGGACCAGGCGCACGGCCAGTGCGCAGTACTTGTCCTTCGGCGACAACGCATACAAGGTGGCGGCATCGGTCGCCGAAAAGGCGTATCCGGGACTGCCGTCGACCGCCGCGTCGACAAAGGACTTGAACCGCTTGAACGCATCGGATTTCAGATCGACTTGTGAATGGTCGACCCGGAGTTCGGCCGACGCCGGCAACGGGCCAAAGGCTGCCCAAGCGATCAGCAGGGCAATTTGCAGGTGCATCATCACATTCATCGAATCTCCTTGCCGTGTGGTCCGCACCGTACCCGGGCGAGGAATAGCGATCGGTGCCAGATCGCCAACATAATCTCAGGCCGTGCCCGGTCGGTCCGCTGCAGGGGTGTTGGCCGACAATCTGCGCTCCCAATCCAGCGCGGTACGCACGATGAAGTCCAGGTCGTCATGTTGCGGCTGCCAGCCCAGCGTCGATTTCAGGCGTTCACTGCGCGCGACGAGGACCGGTGGATCGCCCGCTCGTCGGGGTTCAAGAACGACATTCAGCTTCTGTCCGCTAACTCTTTCGACCGCGTCGATCACTTCGCGAACACTGTAGCCGTGGCCATATCCGCAATTGAGCGTGATCGATTCGCCATCCCGTCGCAAGTAGTCCAGCGCCCGCAGATGAGCGGCGGCCAGATCCTCGACATGGATGTAGTCGCGTATGCAGGTGCCATCCGACGTCGCGTAGTCGGTGCCGAATACCGAAAGCTGCGTGCGTTTGCCGACGACATGTTCGCAGGCGACCTTGATCAGCAGGGTGGCGTTGCGCGTCGATTGGCCGATCCGCCCGCCCGGATCGCTGCCGGCGACGTTGAAGTAGCGGAGGATGACATGCCGCATCGGGCTCGCTGCGCAGAAGTCCCTGAGCATGTGCTCGCTCATCAGCTTGGACATGCCGTAGGGATTGATCGGGGCTGTTGCGGTCAGTTCGCTTGCCTCGCCGGATTCCGGCATGCCATACACGGCGGCGGTCGAAGAGAACACGAATTCGCGTACGCCTGCCGCGGCGCACGAAGCAAGCAGCGAACGGGTGGCGCAGGTGTTGTTTCCGTAATACTTCAACGGGTCACGGACGGACTCGGGGACAACAGTATGCGCGGCGAAATGCATGACCGTCTCGATTGCGTTGTCGCGCAGGACAGACCGGACAAGATCGCTGTCGCCTGCATCGCCCTCAACCAGATCGACGCCCAGCAGTGCCTCGCGAAATCCGCTGCTGAGGTTGTCCAGTGCGAGAACGTTTTCTCCGCGTTCGACCAGCTGGCGTAGTACGTGACTGCCTATATATCCGGCGCCGCCTGTAACGAGTATGGGTTTCATCAATTCCCTGTATGCATGAATTGCTCGAGCGCCTTCAATGTGTGTAGACCAGACGCAGATACAATGAGTTCTCGTCGTACGACTCGGCACCGTCATCGGCATGGCGCTCATTGCGCGCGAGGTCGACGCGCCAGCGCAGATGGCGGGACAACTGCTGTGAAAGGTAGGCGCCGTACCGATAGTTGCGGTCGGTGAGGCTGCTCTCGTTGAAATGGCGGCGGACGGCTTCGGCAGTGACGCCCAGGGTCAGCGTGGGGCGCAGCAGGTAGCCCAGGTTCAGGCCCGCGCCCACTTCATTGCGGTCGTTGGCCAGCGCCGCTGCCGCCTGCTCGTACCGGTAGGTGCCATAGCGCAGCAAGGCTGCCAGGTTCAGGCGGGTGCTCTGCAAGAGATAGGTCCCGTCGATGCGGCGCTCGCGATATACGTCCGGCGTGATCGCCGCCCCGCCGATGCCGACCCCCCCGAAGCCGGCATCGAACGCCGCCCCGCTTTCGCTGATGCTGGTCGCGGCATCGGTGTATTGCCAGGCTCCGGCAAGCCCGAATGTGCTTCTATCGGTGGCGCGCCAGTCGAGCGAGACGCGGGCGAGTGGTCCGGACGCGTTGGGGCTGCTTGCAAAATCGATTCGCGAATAGCCGAGTGCCGCGTTGAGGTCGATTTGCGCCAGTGCCTGCGTGTAGCCGGCATACGCCGAATAGCGGCGGTAGTCCTCGGCCAGCAGGTTGTCGTCAAATTTGACGTTTTGGAACTCGATGTTTCCGTTCAGCCGGCGTGTCGCACTGAGGTCGTAAAGGGCTCGCAAGGCCGCCGTGTAACGCCGCGAGTCGAAAGCGCCAGTTTCCTCGGCGTAGCTGTCGATATAGCGCAGTTCAGCCTGACTTTGCAGGGTCGGGGTCAGGCGGAAGCGCAGTGTCGGCCCGGTCGTGAACACGTTGGTCTGCTGCAGGTTGCCTGGCACGTCGGGATTGCGCAGGCTGACCGGGTACAGGCCGAGATTGTCGGCGAACGTCCAGTTCAGGCGCTCGGGGACCATCGACCAATTGACCAGGCCGTTGAGACTGCCGCGGAACTCGTTGCCAAAGGCGCCGCCCAGATAGTCGCGGTATTCGAGGACGCCGCTGACTTCGGCCACTACCGTCGATCCGGTCTCGCTCAGGCTGAAGTCGAGATGTGGAATCAGGACGTTCTGGCCGACCGGATCAGTGGCACTCAGGTTGATATTGTCGCTGTGCACCAGTCCAAGTTCAAGCGCATAGTCCAAGCGCAGCGCGCAGGCCTGCTGGGAGGCGACCGTCAGAGCGGACGCGGCAAGGATTCCGGTTATCGCACGCATGGTGTTTTCCCCCTTCGTTGTGCTCAAGGCAAAACGTTGAAAACAATTCCTGCAAGCTTGGCCGAGTCGAAGTTTGCCACGACTTTCTGGATGGTCCCCGGCGTATCCCGGCCGCTGCCGGCGACCAGCACGACAAAATCCACGAGATCCGCGAGTATGCGCGCGTCCGGAGAACCCTTGACCGCGGGCCCGTCGAGAAACAGATAGCGGTCCGGATAGCGACTGCGCAGGGAATCGATCATCGCGCGCATGCGAAAGGAGGAAAAATACTCGCCTCCCATTTCGCGCTGGCGACCGCATGGAATCAGGCGTAGGCGCGGGATTCCCGTGTGATAGAGGATTTTCTCGACGCCTCTGGCAGGATGATCGAGGTAGTCGATGAGTCCGCCGTTCACGGGGTCGACGCGAAGGTCGGTGTGTTGCGAGGGATGGCGCAGGTCGCAATCGATCAACAGGGCTGTTCTCGCCTCGTCGAAGGCGAACGCTGCTGCGAGGTTGCGGGCCACAAAGCTGCCCCCCGAGCGCGGACTGATCGGCGCGACCATGGTCACGAAATTCTGATCACCGCCCAATGCCAGCAGGCGTGTGCGGATCTCGCGGAAGGCGTCCGCCTGGCGGCGCACCGATTCCTCGCGATGGATCAGCCGGCGTTCTTCGAGGACCACCGGCGCCAGTGCATTCGGCTCGATGATCCGTGCAATAGATCGCGATGCGCCAGCGCGACGTGCGATGTCGCCAGCCGCTGCACCTAGCGCAGCGCCGACGTGATCGGGCGCGGAAACGTCGCCGGAATTCGTGTCGCCGGTCATCCTGATATCTGCCTTATCCAGTAAGTGAATCCGTAGGCGGCAAAGACGCCCATGACGATCAGCGCCGCGACGGCGATGCGCGCATGGTTGCGCACGCGTTCGCGGCTGGTGGCGTAAACCGGGATCGTCGCCAGCACGTTGAGTCCGGTGGCGCGTTCCAGTTGCCGGGCCGAACGAACCCGCGGATCGAAACGGATCAGGGCGAATAGCAGGGCGAGGGGAATCGCCACGGCCAAGGCCATTCCGGCGCCGGCAAAATGCAGCATGCGCAATCCGGAAGGCCGAAGCGGGAGGATGGCGGGGTCCTGGATGCGGAAAGTCAGCCCGCGCTGTTCCTGGTCCATCACCATCGAGACTCGCGCATTCTCGCGCCGACGCAACAGATCCTGGTAGATGTCACGATTGACTTCGTAATCGCGCGTCAATTCAGCGAGCGCGCCTTCCGATGCGGCAATCCGACGACTGCGGTCCAGTTCGGCACTGAGCATGGATTCGCTGGTGCTCATGCGCGAGCGATTGGCGGCAATTTCGCGACGCAGTTCCGCCAGACGCTGCTTCAGTTCCTGATACAGGGGGTTGAACTGCGCATTGTCGAACGGGCTGCTGGCATTCTTGGTGCCCGATTCGCGACGCTGTTCCTCGGCTGTCAGCTGGCGCTGGATGTCCTGCATCTGCATGCGCGTGCGCACCACATCCGGATACTGTTCGGTGTAGGTGAGCAGCAGCCGGTCGAGCTGGGATTGCAGCTCGATGAGTTGCGCGCGATAGAGGCCGGCGCGCGTTTGCACCGCCGTGACCTCGGACTCGCCAGACAACTGAGCGATCAGCGCGGATTCCCGCGACTGCTGTTCCATCAGGTTCATGCGCGCCTGCTCGACCTGGGTGCGCAGGGCGCCGATACGTGCATTGGCATCGGTGGCGCTGCCGGGCTGCGCATCGGCATGCTCGGATCGGTACTTGAGCAGGCCTTCTTCGGCGCTCGTCAGCTTGGCGTGGTAATCCTGAACCTGGCTGTCGATGAATTCGAAGGCGTCGCGACTTTCGCGCTCCTTGGTGGCCTTGCTTTCTTCGATGAATTTCTCGGCAAACCGCTGGGTGATCGCAAAGGTCCGATGCGGGTCCGAATCCCGGTAGGTGATCTGGATCAGCTCCGGTCGCGGACTGCTGATCGTCGTGCGGTCCTTGATCTGCTCCATAAGGCGGTCCTGCATGATCGGCGAAGGGCGTTCCTTGTCCCAGCCGCCCACGGTCAGCGCGTCTTGCAGGATCTTGCGGTTGAAAATGACCTGGCGTGCCATGCCGGCGCGATCAATGACGCCCGTGGCGACGGCGCGACCTTCGAGCAACGGTTGGATGATGTCGCTACTTTGCGCGAGGATGGTAGTCGATGCGACATAGGTCCGCGGCCAGAGTATTCCGACGGCTAACCCGGCCAGCGCGATGATGGCGAATATCAGCGACAGGGTGATGCTGTAGCGCCTTGCCTCTCGCGGAAACTGCGGCAGCATCTCTGTAATCGGGGCCATCTCGGTGTTCATGCCCCGCCGCCTCCTTGTACGCGAAGAATGTTCATTCAGAAACTGCGTTCGGGAACGGTGATTACGTCACCGGGTTGGACAGGATAATTGGTGGCGAGTTCGCCCTTCTGCAGGATGCGGTCCAGGCGCACGGCGTAGGCATGGGTTGTGGCGCCTTCCTTGCGATAGAGCTCGGTGCGGTCAGCGGCGGCAAACTCGTTGGTGCCGCCTGCGGCAAGGACGGCGTCGAGGACCGTCATGCCCTGACGGTAGGGGACGGAAATCGGCGTGCGCACCGCGCCGGTTACGCGCACTCGCGAGAGATATTCATGGCTGCGCAGCTGGTCGACGATGACCGTAACCTGCGGATTTCGCACGTAGGTTCCGAGCTTGGTGGTGATTTCGGCGGATACTTCCTCCGGAGTTCGACCACCTGCTTCAATGTCACCGACGAGAGGCACCGAGATGCGGCCGTCGGGGCGCACCGGCACGGTGACGTTGAGATCCGGA
>DAIMYT010000171.1:0-7045 GCA_036734345.1 Dokdonella sp.
TCAGGTCCTCGTCGACTTGTCCAGGTTGTGGATGTCCCCGTTGCCGCCTTTCCCGTTGCCGCCTTGCGTACTTCACTTTCTAGTTTACGGACTATTTGCAAGCGCCGAAGGGCTTTTGCAGCTAACTATCGCGGGCGCCTCCTGGATGAGTTCGTCGTTGTCCAGCGCTGCCACCATGAACAGTGCAAAATCCGTACGGCGTGTGATGTTGCTCGCCAGGGCGGGGTCGCCGACGTGACGCCTCCACACTGGAAGACCCTGGCTCTCGCCCTCCTCCAGGTCACTTCCGCGCACGACGGTCCACCGCGTATCGCTGGCGAACACTCGCCGACACGCTTCTATTTGGTCGTCGAGCTCGACCAGGCGAAAAAAACGCGCGATCGCTCCCGCAATCCTCACCAATGCCTTCAGCTTCCAGGAGTAGATGTCCTTGCCGTCGCGCGTGATATGCCATCCGCACGAGAAGACGAGGCGCGCCCCCGGTCGTGCGTAGTCGAGGACGGCCTGCGCCGTGCCAGACGAGTATTGCCGGACTCCCCATGGCGCAAGCACGACGAGCACTCCGTCGCACCCGGCGACAGCCTTCCTGATCACATCACGGTCGTTGGTTGCGCCGGGAAAGACAGTGATGCGCCCCTTGAACCTCTCAAGCTTGCCCAAGCTACGCTCACGACATACGCCAACAACCTCATGACCACGATCGAGCGCATGTTGCACCATGTATTGTCCGAGCTTTCCGGACATGCCAACTATACAAATCTTCTTCATGATCCCCCAACCTGCAACAATAGATGACGCCGAGGATGACGCGCCGCGCAAGGTGGCTGGGCGTTGGACGGGACACACAACGGTTGCGCTGCACGTCCGCTTGGGCTCTTCGGAATACCATGGCATCGATCCTGGAAGCATGGATGCAGAGCATCGGCTGATCCCCGGCTGATCCCGGACACCCACGGTTTCGACTGGCCCACCGGACTGGAATCCGGGTGTGCCGATGCCCGCTCTTCCCGACACCCGTCCTGTTCCTGTCCGGAAGCTTGACCCTGCTTGACCCTGAACACACCCTGCCGATCGTCACGGTGCAAATCGTCACGCGCCAACCACATGTCCAACAAGTTAACCTCCGTCCGCAGGGCGCACGTCGACCGTCCTTTGCACTACCCCGACGAAAATGGTGCACTGCCCTTGAATCAAAGACGAGAAAGCGCCCTCACCCTCGCCGTCTTTCTGGTCTTGCTGGTCGGTTTTTCGGCGGGCGGCTACTGGCTGATCTTCCGACTGGAAAGTGCCACCCCGCTGATGATGTCGGTTGGCCTCGCTGCGATCTTCACCTGCCTGATCCGCAGGCGTGACCTCGCTTCGCTGGGTTGGGGCTGGGGTGCCTGGAAGTACCAGTGGCTCAGCTACGCGCTGCCGCTTGGCATGATCGCAACAGCATATCTGCTGATTTGGGGCAGCGGCGTTGGCCACTGGTACGACGCCAGCTATGTACTCGAGAAGAAGCAGGGTTACCACCTGGATAGCTGGAGCGACTCCTCTGTAATCGCCTTCCATTTCGTGGTCACCGCGACGCTCAGCTTCCTGCTGCTGCTGCCTTCGGTGCTGGGTGAAGAACTGGGCTGGCGGGGCTTTCTCGTGCCTGAACTCGGCAAATGGATGCGCTTCAGCGGCGTCGCGCTGGTCAGTGGGCTGCTATGGGCGGTGTGGCATTGGCCGATGATCTTCATGGGAATCTACGGCAACAAGGTTGCACCGCTGCATTTCCAGTTGCTCGTCTTCACGCTGTTCATCGTCGGCAACGGGGCCATCCTGGCCTATCTTCGGTTGAAGTCCAACAGCGTCTGGACCGCCGTGATATTCCACATGAGCAGCAATGTTTTCATGCAGAAGTTTTTTACGCCGATCACCGCCGAGACTGCCCGGTCCGCCTGGTACGTTGATGAATTCGGGGCCGTGCCAGCCCTTGTGACATTGCTGGTGGCGGGCTACTTCTGGCGCAGGGGCAAGGCCGAATTCTCCTCGACATTCCGTGGCTCAAGCACCATTCCGACCTGACCCGAAACATCCCGGCTTGCGGACCGGAGCGGGAAGCAATCCGGGATACCCCGGATTCGACGAGCACGCGGGACTGGAAATCGGGTGTGCCGATGGCTCCTTCTGCCCATCAGTATCGAAGAACCGAACACTATCCCGACCTGATCGACTGGACCGCCTGGCTTGCCCGAGCCAACCGGCGCGGCAGCAATGAAGGGAACGAACCATCGGTCCTGCGCAATTCCGGACTGACCGGACGCCGGGAGCATCGGCAGTTGATCGGTACCGAAGCCCGGGATTGGCGAGCCATTGGAATTGCGTGCTTCCGCGTCGGGGAGATGGCATCCATCCGGCCATACTTGCTGCACGGCATTGGCAGTGCCACGCACCTGACAAGACCCGACACAGCCCGATCCAGGCAGCTGTCAGGATGGATAGACCTCGATCCGGGTCTCCTCTCGCCTGCTTGACACCCGACTTGCGGATTGCCCGCTTCCCGACAACCGTTGGTGCGACAGCTTGCGCCAGGCAATCCGGGTGTCCCGGTTGTTTTGCGGCAGTCGCTCGGTTGTTGCTGCCGGCATTGTTCTTGACAAGCAACAATCAAGGGCCTATATATATACAAGCAGTTGTACAATTACTTGTCTAAATGGATTCCAGCAATGCAGAAGCGGCATTTCACGGAGACACATGCTCTCAAGGGCGCCTTTGTAGCGAATCGGCTCACTGCGCTCGTTGACCTGATTGCGCTTCAGGGCGACAGCCTCCTGCAAGACGCGGGAGTCTCCATTCCATCCCGCGCCGTATCCTGTGTCTTGCTGGTTGGAGACCAGGGGCAGGCCTCGGCTGCGGACATCGCCAAGGCGCTCGACCAACCCCATCAACTGGCGACGCAGCGGATAGAGGCGCTCATTCAGCTCGGATTGCTGAAGCGAATGGAAGACCCGGGAGACGGTCGACGAAAGATTCTCGCCCTCACGGCCAAGGGCAAGGACCAGTATGCGCGCCTGAATGGTCGTCTCGCCGAAGCGGAGCAGGCCTTTCTCGGACTCTTCGCGGAAATCGGGTGCGATCTGCCCGCAGTCTTGGAGCGGACCCTCCAGGCACTTCGCAGCACACCATTGCTGCAGCGAATCCAGGCCAATGCGACAGCAGCAAAGACATCAACTTCCAGGAAAGGCCGCCGGCTATGAAGTCATTCGTTTTCGCTACGAGCTCCCTGTTCGCCACTGCGGTAATTGGCGCATGTGGATCCGGCCCCACCGCGGCCAACGCGCCACCCTCTTCCCTGTTCCACGCGGCCTGGAACAGTGGCCAGCGCGCCGGTGAACCCGCATTCCAGGCACAAGAGATTGACGAAAACACAATTGCCATTCGCCAATCCCTGGGCACCTCGTTCGAAGCTCCCTTTCTCTATCTGCTGTTTGGCACTGAGCGCGCGCTCCTGATAGATACCGGCGTTGAAGGTGTTGACCTGCGGACGGAAGTCGACGGCATCCTGAGTGAATGGGCGGCCACACACGGCAAAGCGGTACCCGAACTTGTCGTGATGCACTCCCATGGACACTCCGATCACAAAGGCGGCGACGCCCAGCTCGCTGACCGGCCTGGTACGACAATCGTAGGGCTGGAGGCCGACGATATCGCAGCGTTTTTCAACATCCGGGACTGGCCGAACGGGATCGGGTCCATTGATCTCGGTGCCCGCAGTCTGCAGATCGTGCCTACTCCCGGCCACGCCGACACGCATGTCATGGTGTTTGATCAGACGACACGGATCCTGTTCAGCGGGGACGCCATTTATCCGGGCAGGCTCTATTACCAGTGCGGGAAGGCGGCGACCTACGAGGCGACAATCAATCGAATCGCGAGTTACGTGGTCGAAAACAAGGTCAAATGGTTGCTCGGCGGGCATATCGAAATGTCGACGACACCAGCGCAGGCATTCCCGCAAGATGAAAGGGTTCGGCATGGCGAGCATCTGTTGGAACTGCCTGCGTCAATTGTCGGCAAGATCCAGATTGCGCTGAAGAATCAGGCGGGCCAGCCCAGAGTCCAGCCGTTCGACGAATTCTGGTTGCTTCCCCACCCTGCCAACCCGGCCGGAAAATCGCCTCCCGATTGGTGTCTCGCGTCCAAGTCGTAGATTCAGTCACACGGAATGCTCACGCCGAGCCCTTTCATTTGTTGGCGGACGACTTCGATGGGTAATCCCGCGGCGATTCTGGAATCGCGCGTGCCACGGCAACTGCTGGCTGGCGCCTGACCAGGACGGTTTGGATCCGGGGCTTTGATCCGGGTGATCCGGGACACCCACGGATTTCCGCTGGCAAACGGGGTGATCCGGGACACCCACGGATTTCCGCTGGCAAGCGGGACTGGAATACTGGAATACCGAGGAACATGGGTGTCCCGATCTCCGTCCCGATCTCCGTCCCGATCTCCGCTCCCGATCTCCGCGGGACATCGAGGAACGGTGCGATCTCCAGCGATCTCCTTGCCCTGACGCCCAATACCGCCGAATAGACGCCCTGCCCGGCGAGTGTGACCAGCAGGATGCGACGCAACCAGCATTCGTCATGCGTTACGTGATTTACTGTGCTACATTACTATATCACTATGTCTGTCAGAACAGAACGGAGGTTGGAAAATGTTGAGCCGAATTGGAACCGGGGCATTGGCGTCACTGCTTTGGCTGTCCTCGAGCACGGCGATCGGGCAAGTTGCCCTGCCCGAGCTGGAGGGTGCCTGGCTGGGAACGATGCAGATTCCCGATGGCCCGAAGCTGCGCGTTGGTGTCGAGATCTTCAAGAAGGCCGATGGACGCTGGGGCGGCAACGTCGCCAGTCTCGACCAGGGCGTGCGCTACATGCTTGTGTCCTCTGTGGAAGTGAAGGACGAAACCGTCAAGGTTGAACTCGCAGGGGCGCCGGTCAGCATCAGCGGAACATTCGACCCTGAAGCCCGGACCATCACCGGCAAGTTCACGCAAGAAGACAAGGACATTGCGCTTGCGCTTGAATCGGTAGCCGCGCTGCCGGAAATCAATCGACCGCAAACTCCCAGTGGCGATGCGCCGTATCGGCAATCCGAGGTTCGCATCCACAACGCGCTAGACGACGTCTGGCTGGCAGGAACGCTGACCGCGCCCTCCGGCAGCGAGCCGCATCCAGCCGTCCTCCTGATTGCGGGCTCGGGACCCAACCAGCGCGATTCCTATTTTGCCGGCCACAGGCCCTTCAAGGTGATGGCGGACTACCTTGCCCGGCAAGGCTATGTGGTGCTGCAAACCGACAAACGCGGGGTTTACAAGTCATCCGGCGATTTCGGGAAAGCAACAATCGCCGACTTCGTCCGGGATGCCCGGGCCGCCATCCATTTCCTTCAGCACGATGCGCGCGTCGACCCGACGAGGATTGCCCTGATCGGTCACAGCGAAGGCAGCATGGTGGCGGCCATGGTCGCCACAACGGAGAAGGTGAACACGATCGTTTCAATGGCGGGCCCCGGCATGAGCGTGCTCGACACACTCTTGCTGCAGGATCAAACCGAGCCGGCGGCAAAGGGCGCCACGGAAGCCGATACGCGGGTATTGCTCGACTTCAGCAGGAAGTTTTACCAGACCGTCCTTGACACGGCAGACCGGGTTCAGCGCAAAAAGAAGCTGCAGGCCCTGTACGACAACCTTTCAGCACAGGACGCGCCCATCGTCGACAAGTGGAATGATCGCTCCGGCACGCTCAACGTTGACAATGCTTCGAGCGAGAGCTTCTTCCACTTCCTCCAGGACGACCCGGCTCCGTCGTGGCGCAAGGTGTCCGTTCCGGTTCTGGTACTGCAAGGCGACAAGGATTCGCAGGTGGCGGCGCATGAGAGTGTCGACGCCATTCTGGCAGCACTCCAGCAGGATCCCGCACCGGCCAAATCGAGAATATTCCAGGGCCTCAACCACATGTTCCAGACTGCCAGGACCGGCGCCACAGATGAATACGGGAAAATCGACGAATCGATCAGCCCTCTGGTGCTCTCGACGATCGCTCAATGGCTGGACAAGGTGGAGTGAGACTGCGCGGCCCGAATCGAGTCAATCGATTTCAATCCAAACCGAGCGGGGCGGAAGAGCGACGGACACCACACATGGGACATACGCGATGCCGTCCCGGCAGACAGGCCTTGTCAACGATGTCGAAGACGACGGCGCCCTGCCCCGCAGCAATTCGCGATCCCCACAATCATGTCGCGCGGTGTCTATGCAAAATTGTGGACGTCCGGGTTGTTCCAATCGCCCTGGTACCGCAAGCCGGGTTCGCGCAGGGCGTCAGTGAACAACGCTCGCTTGGGGATACCAAACCCGGCCTCGTTAACGAACCGCTAGATCTTTCCGCGCAGGCCCTGGTTGATGGACTCCACGAGCGCCTCGGCGCTCCAGGGCTTGGTGAGGAAGTCATGCAGCGCCGCTTCGCGACGGGCCCGATCGACGGCGGCTGTCTCGGCCTGGCCGGACAGCATGATCTTGACGACCGAAGGAAACCGCTTGTGCGCCTCGATCAGGAATTCATCGCCCCTCATGCCCGGCATCAACCAGTCGGACACGATTACCAGCAATTTGTGCCCCTGTTCGGCCAGTTCATCCAGCAGTTCCAGCGCCTCCTCTGCGCTTTCGGCGACATCGATGACGAAGGAACTGCCGAAGGCGCGCCGAAGCTGGTCCTTCAGCGCCGTCAGGACGATGATCTCGTCGTCGACACACAGCAAAACGCCCTTTTCCACTATTCGGCTCCCGCTATCGGCAAATGCACGGTAAAGGTGGTGCCACGTCCGACTTCACTTTCCACGGTAATCCTGCCCATGTGCTTTTCCACGATCTTGCGCACGATGTCCAGGCCCAGGCCAGTGCCTTCGCCCGTGGACTTGGTGGTGAAGAAGGGTTCGAATATCCGCTTCTGCAGCTCTGGTGACATGCCACAACCCGTGTCGGTGACCGATACCAGCGCGGCCCCGCCCTCCTGGC
>DAIMYT010000172.1:0-1154 GCA_036734345.1 Dokdonella sp.
CGCCTTGTCAGTCTCGTCATCCTTGAAGCCCTTGCCGTAGTCGGTAAATCGAATGAAATACCGGCCATCCGGATCGGCCCCGATGACCACCTCGACAACCTGATTGCCATTGGCCTCAAACGCATTGTCCAGAAGATTGTCAACCATCTGCTCGAGCTGATAGCGGTCGCCCCGGGTGAAATAGGGGCCGCCCGGCTGGAGGATCAGATTGATCTTCTTTTCGCAATTCATGTGCTCCCGCCTTTCCTGGTAGGCAAGCACGCAAGCGCCGAGCTCGATGGTTTCGATCTTCAGCTTGGCAGGCTTGCCAAAGCGCAGCAGATTGTCGATGGTGGAAGTACAGCGGGTGCAGTAGTGCAGGATGAGGTCGATCTCTGCAAGCACCTCGGGCTGGTTGACGAACTCCGGCCTCAACAGATGGGCGGTGTTCTTGATCACCGTCATCGGGTTGTTGAGATCATGGGCCACCCTCATTGCCACCCTTCCCACCGCGGACAGCTTTTCCTGGGCATGCATCTCGGCTTCCATCTGTCGCAGGCGTGACAGATGGCGAATCATATCGGCATTGACCAGTTGCCGAACCTCTCCATGACCACCGATTTTCAGGAGATTGAGCTGATCCGTCTTGATCTGTTCCGGCAACTGGCCAACCGCCGCGGTCAATTGCCTGACCGGCATCAACACGCGATGCAGATAAATCGCGATGGCAAGGGCGAGCAGCACGGCGCTAGCCAGGAGGGTCAATACAATCAGCCGCTTGGTGTGCGCCAGCACCTCGCGTGCCGGATCGGTGACGACAATATCGAGCGCCTGGATGTCATTTTCCGGAGACCAGACCGGAATGCGTATCGACGATGGCGGCTGCGGCGCGCCAGCCTGAGCCGGAAGCAGGGTCAGGCGCTCGTCGGACAGAATGGTCGCGCTCCCCCGCGTGCTGGTCTGACGGCCCAGTTGAATCCAGCCAATAATGTCGTCGCCGACGATGATCGGCGTGGAGGAAATCACCCAGAGTTTTTTGTCGATCCAGGCCAGGGAAGCCCAAGGCTTGAGAGCAGTCTGACTTTTTTTAGGCATAGGGGCCAGCGCTTCATTGCCCGCCGCAACGAGTCTGCCCGAGGTGTCCCAGACTGCAAGCCACTCCAGACGAAACGCTT
>DAIMYT010000172.1:1164-6920 GCA_036734345.1 Dokdonella sp.
GGTATTGCGCGCTTTGCCGTAAATCGGAGTCGGTCACCACAAGCTGGGCAAGCGCCTCATAAGTGGTGAGGTCATCCTGGATCAATTGCTGAATCTGGCTGTTCTGAGTGGCCACACGCTCATTGTGCAACCGGCTGAATTGCTGGCTGACGAAGCCGTCGATCCCGTAAAACATGACTGCCGAGATCATGGCCAGTATGGCCAGTAGGCCGGCCACGGCGCGGAACATAAGGCTGTCCGGCAGAATGCCGGCACCTCGTCGGATCAAGTCGGGGACGCCCGCCATACCCCTGGGTCCGGGGAGGCTGCCGTGCTGGAGGGTTTCGTGCATGATGGCACTATGCTACTGCAATACCGTGGTGTGGCCATGTGAGTGGCATTCGATGTGGGGTTTTTAGGGCACGCCGGCAACCCGGATGGGCCAGCAATGCCACCCAATTCGGTAAGCACCCAGCGTGGCGCGCAGCGGCGCTGGCCGGCTCCGATGCGCCATCGTCCGGCGATGATTGTCCGCTGCGTATTACTCCTGGCCAGCAAACCCCTTGGCCTTATTGCCGTTGCGGCTGTTCCGGGCCTTGCGCGCGCGCCATTCAATGTCCGCTCATCGCCGCCCGCGCCCGCACCAGCCGATTATCGCGATAATCCGCGTAAGCCTGCTCGATTTCCTCGCGGGTGTTCATGACGAAGGGGCCATACTGCACCACGGGTTCGCCGATCGGCCGGCCCGCCACCAGGATGAAGCGGGCGCCCTCCTCGCCCGCCGCGATTTCCACCGCATCGCCTGCCCCCAGCACCGCCAGGCTGTGCGTCTGCAATTCCTGCCCGGCCAGGCGCCCGGCGCCCTCGAAAACATAGACGAAGGCATTGTGAGTTTCACTCAGCGGAAGACTGAAACGCGCAGCGGCGGCAAGGCTGACATCGAGATAGAGAACGTCGGTGGCGGGATCCTCGATCACGCCGCGCACGCCGCCGAATCCGCCCGCCAGCACCCGCACCCGGCCCGCGTCCAGCGCCACCTCGGGAATTGCCGCCGCCGAGAACTCCTGATAGGCCGGATCGGACATCTTGTCGCGGGCCGGCAGGTTGATCCAAAGCTGGAAGCCGCGCATCAGGCCGTTGGTCTGCTGCGGCATCTCCGAGTGGATGACGCCGCTGGCCGCCTTCATCCATTGCACGCCGCCGGCCTTGAGATCGCCGCGGTTGCCCATGCTGTCGCGATGCTCCATGTGGCCGTCGAGCATGTAGGTGAAGGTGATGAAGCCGCGATGCGGGTGCTCCGGAAAGCCGGCTATATACTCGTCCGGATTGTCACTGCCGAAGTGGTCGAGCATCAGGAAGGGATCCAGATTCTTCAGTGCCGGTGTGCCAATGCTGCGGTGAACGGTGACCCCAGCGCCTTCGGTCACTTCGATAGCGGGGACAAGCTGGCGAATGTTGCGCGTGTTCATGGAAGCCTCCTTGCTCTGTCTATGCATGATGGTCTGGCTCGACCCGGATTTCAAACCGCCTCGGCGAGCGCCGGCCAGTCGCGCTCCAGCACCTGGGTGATGTGTTCGGACGCCTGCTGGCGTGCGGTGTCGCCGCGTGCCATGCCGCGGTCGGCGGCGATCACCTCGACGTCGGCAATGCCGAGGAAGCCCAGCACGAATTTCAGCCAGGGCGTGGCGAAATCGATGGCGCTGCCGACTTCGGTGCCGCCGCTGGCCGCGAGGATATAGGCCTTCTTGCCGGTCAACAGGCCTTCCGGGCCGTATTCGGTGTAGTGGAAGGTCAGCCGCGCACGCGCGACCTGGTCGATCCAGGCCTTGAGGCTGGCCGGCACGCCGAAGTTGTAGATGGGCGTGGCGATCACCAGCACGTCAGCCGCCATCAGCTCGCCCACCAGCTCGTCCGATTTCGCCAGGGCCTGGCGCTGGACTGCGGTGCGCGCCTCGGGCTCGGTCAGGTTGGCATCGACCCAGGCAGCGTCGACCAGAGGCAGACCCGGCGCCACGTCGCGCCGGACCAGCGCCAGGCCGGACAGGCGCTTGCCCAGTTCATCAAGCATCTGGTCGGCGAGCCGGCGGCTGACGGAGCCCTCGGCGCGGGCGCTGGCATCGACGCGCAGCACGCGCAATTGGGTGGCAGGGGAAGGGGTTGGGCTTGCTTGCATGACAATGCTCTCCTGTACTGTCCGGCACCGGATTGGCGCCATGGAAGTATTGTCTGATTTGCAAATAAAAGAATAAAGGCTAAAAATTAGAAATCATTGTTCTTTATTAGGCAACAAATGGATCGATTCGCCGATATGCAAATGTTCGTGAGCGTGGTGGAAACCGGCAGCATCAGCGCCGCGGCCGAGCGTCTGGGCGTGGCCAAATCAGCCGTCAGCCGCCGCCTGGCGGAACTCGAATCGCGTCTCGGCGTCTCCCTCATCCATCGCACCACGCGCAGGCTCAACCTGACCGACAGCGGCCGCGCCTATTACGATCGCTGCGTCGTCATCCTGGCCGACCTGGACGAGGCGGAAGCCGCCGTATCCCTGGCCCACCAGGCACTCAAGGGACGGCTCAAGGTGGCGCTGCCGCATGCATTCGGCCTGCTGCACCTGGCCCCGCTCATCCAGGAATTCATGGCGCAGCATCCCCAGGTGCGCTTCGAACTCGATTTCAACGACCGCCAGATCGATCTGATGCAGGAAGGCTTCGATCTGGCCATTCGCATCGCCACGCTGGCCGATTCCAGCCTGATCGCCCGCCGCCTGGCGCCGATCCGCCATGCGGTATCGGCCAGCCCGGACTACCTGGCACGGCACGGCATCCCAAGGACAGCGGCCGAACTGGCGCATCACGTCTGCCTGGCCTACAGCAATCTGGAGCATCCCGGTCTGTGGTCGTACCACGCGCCGGACGGCCAGCCCGGCAGCGTGCGGGTGCCGGTCCGCCTGGCGTCCAGCAGCGGCGATTTTCTGCTGCGTGCCGCCATTGCCGGCGAAGGGCTGATCATGCACCCCACCTTCTACCTGCACGCGGCCCTGAGCACCGGCCAGCTGGTTCAGGTGCTGGCCGACCACAGCTGGCCGGAACTCTCAGCCTACGCGGTCTATCCGCCGACGCGCCATCTTTCCAGCCGGGTGCGGGCTTTCATCGACTTCGTGGCAGCGCGTCTGGCAGGCGAACCCTATTGGGACCGCGCCGGCCCGGCCTGAAAACGCGCCCGGCCGGCCCCCCGCGCAGGGCCGGCGGCTCATTCGCCGCGATAGATGTAATCCCGCCTGAACGGATAATTAGGCTGGCCGCCGCCGACGCCCTTGCCCGCCAGCACCTGCCACAGTTCCAGCCAGCCATGGTCGAAGGCGTGGGCCGAACCCGCCATGTAGATGCGCCAGATGCGGTATTTCTGTTCGCCGATCAGGCGGCGGGCTTCGTCGGCATGCTGCTCCAGCCGGGTGACCCAGTGCCACAGGGTTGTGCCGTAATGGGGGCGCAGGTTTTCGGCGTCGAGGCATTCGAGGCCGCTGCCTGCAGCGGCGCGCAGCACGTCGGCGGCGTGCACCAGTTCGCCGCCGGGAAAAACATAATCGTCGATGAATTCGGAGATGCCGCTGCCAAGTCCGCCGGATTCGGTTGCGGCAGCGGTGATGCCATGATTGAGCAACAGTCCGCCTGGCTTGAGCAAATCCATGATCTTGTTGAAGTACGCAGCGAGATTTACACGTCCGACATGCTCGAACATGCCGACGCTGGCAATCTTGTCGTAGCCGCCCGGTTCGTCCATGTCGCGGTAGTCCATCTTGCGCACCTCGACCCGGCCGCCCAGGCCGCGCCCGGCAATCTGCTCACTGACGTAGGCATGCTGGTCGTCCGACAGGGTGATGCCCACTGCCCGCACGTCATAGCGTTCCGCCGCGTGCAGGATCAGGCCGCCCCAGCCGCAGCCGATATCGAGAAAGCGCTCGCCGTGATGCAGGTCGAGCTTGCGGCAGATGTGATCGAGCTTGGCTTCCTGCGCGGCGTCCAGGCTCATGTCCGGCTGCCTGAAGTAGGCGCACGAATAGATCCGCCGGCGGTCTAGCCACAGGCCATAGAAATCGTTGGAAACGTCGTAGTGATACTGGATGTTCCTGCGGTCCCTGGCCCGCGTGTGGCGCCACCACTCCCAACCCTCCGAGCCGATTTTCGGTGCGCAGTCGCCGGCGTTGCACAGACGGTCGCCGAGCGCCAGGATGTCGCGAGCGTCGCCGATGAGATCCAGCCCTCCTTCCACATAGGCCCGCGCCAGCGTGCCCAGACTGGGGTCAGCCATGGCCTTGAGGCTGGATGGCTGATGCAGCCGCACCCGCACCACGGCTTCGGCGACAGCGCCCACCTGCTCGCCATTCCACAATTCGACGGCGAACGGCAGACCCGAGGCCTCCACCCGCCGCCGCAACTGATGAACCAGAAATTGATTCAGCATCGCGCCTTCCTCTCAAAGACGGCGGCACGTTGTTGTCGTGGTTTTACCGCCTGACTAATGACTTTAGGCCAAATCCACCACCAGTGCGGCGCGGGTCTTTTCCGCCAGCGTCGTCGCTTCCACCGCATAGGCAGCGAGATCGATGCCCATGCGAACCGGGCCGCCGGCCTGGGCGGCCGCGAACGAGGCCGGGTCGAGCTCGAAACGCAGGAAATGCACCGCCGAGGTTTTCTCCTCGTTCTCGCGTTTCAGGTCTTCGTCGGCGATGGCGAACGTTTTCGCCTGATCGGCCACCTGCACCCACACGCGGTCCTCGATCCCCTTGAGTTTCGCCAGCGCGATCTTGCGCTCGTCCGGGTCGGGATACTGGATCATCATCGTCGCCTTCCAGTTGGTGCCGTCCGGAATCAGCGGATTGTAGGCGTCGAGCTCGTCCTGGATGCCGGCGTCCTCGAAGGTGCGCTCGGCTCGCAGCATTTCCTGGATCTGGTAGCGCATGGTTTGCTCGTCCTCGAAAATCAGCGTGACGTGGGCGCCCAGCTCGACCATGCGGTTTTTCTTGTGCGCCATCACTTCGGCACGCATTTGCGGACGCACCTTGGCGTAGCCCTCCAGGGTCAGTAGGCTGTCACGAGTGATCTGCGGCATATAAGTATTCTCCTTGTTCAACGATTCATTCCAGGCCGTAGGCGATGCGCAGCAGCGTGATCGGGTGCTGCTTCTGCGCGGTGGCCGTTTCGCCCATGCCCTGCAGGATGTGACGCGCGGCGATCGCGCAGTCGGAACTCACGTAATCGGGCTGCGGCTCGGCCATCTGGCGGAACACCGGCTTGCCGATCTTCATCGACTTGGCGAAATGTTCGCTCTTCACGCCCCAGGTGCCGTCGTGGCCCGAGCAGCGCTCGACCATATTCACTGTCGCGCCGGCCAGTTGCAGCGCGTCGCGCGTCTTGTTGCCGATGTTCTGCACGCGCTGGTGGCAGGGAACGTGATAGGACACCTTGCCGAGCGGACGCTTGAAGTCGGTCTTCAGCAGACCGTCGACGTTGCGCGCCATCAAGTACTCAAACGGATCCCACATCGCTTCCTTGACCGCCTGAACGTCGGCGTCGTGGGGGAACATCAGCGGCAGCTCCTTCTTGTACATCAGGGTGCACGAAGGCACCGCGGTGAGGATCGCATAACCTTCGCGCGCCAGCTTGGCCAGATGCGGGATGTTGGTTTCCTTCAGCCGCGCCACGGCGTCGAGGTCGCCCAGTTCCAGCTTGGGCATGCCGCAACAGGCCTCTTTTTCCACCAGCCGCACCGGTATCTCGTTA
>DAIMYT010000173.1:0-6710 GCA_036734345.1 Dokdonella sp.
GCATTCCCTTGCGGACGGTTTCGGCATCGGGATGCGCGATGAGGCGGTTATCGACGACATGGGCGACGTCGGCTTCGCTGGCGAGGCCCGGCCGTGGCCGGCGCTGCCCGGTTGAAGAAAGGCGCCGGTCCGGCGCTAGAATGCGCGTGCCGCCCTCCGGGATTGCGCCGCCCATGTCTGATGCGACTCACGGCCAGCACACGACCGCCTGGTTGCTCGACCGGATCCGTGTAGGCGACATGCAGGCGCGCAGCGACCTGGTCGCCCGCGTCGAACCGCTGTTGCGCCGCTTTGCGCGCGGTCGGCTGCCGGCGCAGTTGCGCTGCCAGGAAGACACCTCTGACCTGGTCCAGCTGACCTGGCTCAAGGTGCTCGACAAGCTCGACACGATCGAGGCGCGCGAGCCCGGCGCGTTCTTCGCCTATCTGCGCGCGATGCTGGTCAATGCCTTGCGCGAATCGCTGCGCCGCGACGCGCGCTCGCCGCTGCGCCACGGGCTCGACGTCGATCTCGTCGCCAGCGACGTCGACATGGAGGACTGGCTGGCCTGGGAGCAGGCGCTGGAGCGACTCTCGCCCGAGCATCGCGGCCTCGTGCTGATGCGTTTCGAATTCGGCATGAGCTTCGTCGAGATCGCCGAGGAACTCGGCGAAAGCAGCGACGGCGTGCGCATGAAGGTCAACCGCGCGCTGGCGCGCATGGCGGGCGCGGATGCACGAACCGGCTGAGGATGCGTTGCAGGCGCTGATCGCGCGCATTGGCGCCGGCGAGGCGATCGATGCCGAATCGATCCCGAACGAGCTGCGCGCCGACCCGACCCTGCAGCGCCTGCTGGCGCTGTCGCGCGTCGCCCATGGCTTCGACCGCCGCTTCACCGAGGAGCCCGAAGCGGAACCCGTCAATCCCGGCCAGCTCGGACCGTGGCGCCTGCTGCGCCTGCTCGGGCGCGGCGGCATGGGCGAAGTCTGGCTTGGCCAGCGCAGCGACGACGTGGTCGAGCAGCGCGTTGCCATCAAGCGCGTGCGCGTGCAATCGCGTGATGTCCGCGAACGCCTGTTCAGCGAACGACGCCTGCTCGCCCGGCTTGAACATCCGAACATCGCGCGCTTCATCGATGCCGGCGTCGATGAACGCGGCTCGCCGTGGCTGGTGCTTGAGTATGTCGAGGGCGTGCCGATCACCGCCTGGTGCGAGCAGCAGGCGCTGTCCCTGCGCGCGCGCCTGCAACTGTTCGCCAAGGTGTGTGCGGCGGTCGAGCACGCGCATCGCCACCTGATCGTGCATCGCGACCTGAAGCCGGCGAACATCCTGGTCAATGCCGACGGCGAGCCCAAGCTGCTCGATTTCGGCATTGCCAAGCTGCTCGACGACGCTGCCGACGGCGATACCGTTGCGGCACTGACGCCGTCCTACGCCGCTCCAGAACAGTTGCGCGGCGAGGCCGTATCGACGACGACGGATGTCTACGCGCTCGGCCTGCTGCTCTACCGGTTGCTGGCCGGCGCCTTGCCGTCGACCCGGCGCGCAGGCAATGCAGCCGCCGTGCTCGCCCGTATCGACGATGAGGAAACGCAGCGTCCGAGCGTCACCGCGGCGGAGGCATCGCCGGCCCTGCCGTATCCGCCCGGTGCGCTGCGCGGCGACCTCGATGCGATCGTCGCCCAGGCGCTGCGCGCGCGCCCCGGGGATCGTTACGGCTCGGTGGCGGAACTGTCCGCCGATCTGGAGCGCGCCCTGCAATCGCGTCCGGTACTGGCGCGCGCGCCGACCCGGCGCTACCGCTTCGCGCGCTTCGCGCGGCGCAACCGGCTGGCGCTCGGCCTCGGCATCTTTGCCGCCTTGGTGCTCATCGCCGGAACGATCGTCTCGCTGCAGCAGGCGCGACGCGCACAACTCGCCGCACAGTCGGCGCAGCGCGAGCTTGCGCGCGCCGAACAGATTTCGGATTTCCTCGGCTCCCTCTACCGTGAGCAGGACCCGTTGAGCCGCACCGGCAGCATGCTCGGCGGACCACAGCGGGTCCTCGCCGATGCCGTGCTGCGCGTCGGACGCGAGCTCGGCAATGATGCGCCGTCGGCGGCGCGCCTGTTGCGCGTGCTCGGCGAAGCCCAGTTCAACCTCGGCGAGCTCGAAGCGGCGGGCGCCACGCTCGACCAGGCAGCCGCGCGCGCACAGGCCGCGGACGATCCGCTGCTGGGCGCCGACATCGATGCCCTGCGGGGCGCGCTGGCCCTGCGCGAGCTGCACCAGGACCAGGCCGAAGCGCTATTTGCCAGCGCCCTGGAAACCGCGGTGCGCCTGCGCGGCGCGGACAGCCTCGAAGCCGCGCGCATCGAGGCGCGCCAGGCTTTGAGCCTGGTCGCACTGGGTCGTTTCAAGGAGGCCCGCGGCGCGGTCGACCACGCCCAGCGCGTGCTTGCCGGGCAGCTCGGCGCGCAGCACCGCGAAAGCATCGACGCACTGGTCACCCTCGGCATCATCGAGGAACAATTGCGAGACGACGCGGCGGCGAGGCAAACCCTGGAAACGGCTATCGCCCGCATCGAGGCCGGTTTCGGCGCCGATGACGCACGCCTGGTCGCTCCGCTGCAGACCCTCGGCGAAGTATTGCGCCGCGCGCGCGATTTCGAGCGGGCACGTGCGATGCTGCAGCGTGGCATCGCGATCGCGCGCGCCCAGTTCGGCGAGCGCAATGCGCAGGTATCCAGCATCCTCGTGCGGCTCGCCGGGGTCGAGCGCGACGCCGGCCAGATGCAACGCGCCATCGGCGTGCTCGATGAAGCCGAAGCGGCCTTGGCGGCCGGCGAGGATGAGGCGGCGCACGCGCAGATCCTCAATACGCGCGGCAGCATCCGGATCGAGCTCGGCGACGGCGCGCGCGCCGAGGCGGACTACCGCAAGGCCCTCGAACTGCGGCGCACGGCCGGCGACCTGCGCAGCGGACTGACCTGGTTTTCCCAGGCCCAGGTCGGCACCGCCCTGGCCATGCAGGGCCGATATGCCGAAGCGCATCGCCTGCTCGCCGAATCGGCGGCGGAGATTCGCAAGCTGCTCGGTCCGGATGCCTACCAGAACGCGATGATTGCGATGCGTCAGGCCAATGCGTACATGTTGCAAAAGGACTTCCAGGGCGCCGTCGCGTTCTGGCGCGAAGCCGTGCGCCTGATCGAAAAGACCTACGGCAAGGATCACTACGGGCATTTCGACTGGAGTTTCCAGCTCGCCAGTGCGCTCGCGGAATCCGCGTCCGGGCGCAAGGAAGCCGCCGCCATCACCGACGACCTGCTCGCGCGCTGGACCGGCAAGCCGCAGATCGCCGAGCGCTACGCTTCGCTGGTGCTGCTGCGGTGTCGCCTGCATGCGCAAGCGGGGGAAGCACCGGCCGCGCGTGCCCTCGCGCAGGCGACACTGCAGCGCAGCGAACTGCTGGCCACGGCGGACGAACGCGGCGGGCTGGAGCGCTACGCCCGGCCCTAGGCTGCACGACCCCGTCTGTTCCGTGCACTCCCGGCCCGCCGGTCGTGCGCTCCGTGTGCTGCGTTCGCTTGTTGCGCTTCCCGGCATTTATCCCGATGGCAGCGCATCCATACCCGTTGCGCGGATCGTCATCGAGGACTTGCCGATGTTCACGAGGAATCGTTTTGCGGATTGCATGGCGTTCGCCGCTGCGATGTGCCGCCGTGTGCTGGCCGGCGCGCTCGCCGTGCCCGGCCTGCAGGCAAGTGCTGCGCATGCGCAGGTGGTCACCGAGTACGGCGACGGCATCAGCGCGCAGGCCATCCTCTACGGGATTGCTCGTGGCCCCGACGACAACCTCTGGTTCGCCGAAGCCCAGCCCGATGGCGCGATCGGACGCATCACGACGGAAGGCATCGTCACCGAATACAGCGCGGGCCTCAGCGAAGCCGGGCGACCGCTCAAGATCGTGGCCGGGCCGGACGGCAACCTCTGGTTCACCCAGCAGAATCCTGGTGCGATCGGCAAGATCACGCCGCAGGGCGACATCACCGAGGTCGCCAGCGAGATCGACACCGGCATCCGGCCCGAAGGCATTGCTGTCGGTGCGGATGGCAACCTCTGGTTCACCGAGCCGGTATTTGGCCGCATCGGCAGGATCACGACGACCGGTTTGCTGACCGAATTCAGCGTCGGCATCAGCACGGATGCGCAACCGCGCGATATCGCTGCCGGACCCGACGGCAACCTCTGGTTCACCGAGGACAACGGCAACCGGATCGGTCGCATCACCCTGTTCGGCGAGGTCACCGAATTCAGTGTCGGCATCAGCCCGGGTGCGCGACCGCATGGCATCACCGCCGGCCCGGACGGCAACCTGTGGTTCACCGAGCTGTTCGGCAACCGCATCGGCCGCATCACGCCGGCCGGCGCCATCACCCAGTTCAGTGCCGGCATCACCGCCCTCGCCCGGCCGACCTTCATCACGACCGGTGCGGATGGCAACCTGTGGTTCACCGAAACCTTTGCCGACCGCATCGGCCGCATCACGCCGCTCGGCGTGGTCACCGAGTTTGCCGACGGCATCACCCAGGGCGCCGAGCCGCTCGACATCGTCGCCGGCGCGGACGGCAACCTCTGGTTCACCGAGAACGGGCGCCGACAGATCGGTCGCATCAGCACCGGCGACCGCATTTTCGCGAACGGCTTCGACTAGCCGGCGCGCTGCCGCATCCGCTCAGTCCGGTGCGCGGTAACCGTCGCCGCCGCGGCCCTTGACCTCGTAGAGCAGGCAATCGGTATCGCTGTACCAGATCGCCCAGTCGGTGGTCTCGGTGCACAGTCTTGCACCGATGCTGACGCTGACCCTGAGGCCATCGCAGCCGGGGAAACGCAGGGCGCGCACCGCGTTGATGATCTGCGTGGCGCGCGCGGTCAATTCTTCGGCGCCGGTGACCTGGGTCAGCAGGGCGAATTCGTCGCCGCCGAGCCGGCACGGCAGGTCGCAGGGCGACGCGGCACCCTGCACTTCCTCGGCGATCGCGCGCAGCACCTGGTCGCCGATCAGGTGTCCGCAGCGGTCGTTGATCTGCTTGAAGCGGTCGATGTCGATCAGCAGCAGGCCGAGCTCGGTGCCCTGCAGGCGCGAATCGGCGAGGTGTTCGAGGAACATGTAGAGGCCGCGGCGGTTGCACAGGCCGGTCAGTTCGTCGGTCTGCACGAGGCGTTGCGCGGTGCTGAGCTGGGTCTGGGTCTGGCGCAGCGAATCGAGGGTGACCATGAGGTCCTCGTTGCGTCGCTTCAGGCTCGAGATCAGCTGTTGTTCGCTGGCCACCAGGTAGGAGAACGAGCGCCGCATGAACTGGGCAAGCAGGCGCGGCTCGCTGTCGAGGAGCTGGTCGAAGGACTGCTGCTCGATGACGTGCATCACCGAAGCCGTGGTGGCTACGGCGTTGGCCACGCGCGTGTGGTCGCCGATGAACAGGGTCAGTTCGCCGAAGAACTCGCGCGGACCGATCAGCTTGTCCGGCATGCCGTCGCCGAATTCGAGGCGGATCTGTCCGCTCTCGACGATGAACATGCTGCGGCCAAGCTCGCCGCGGCGGAAGATCATCTCGCCGGGCTTGACCTCGCGCCGGTCGCTGGCAGTGACGAACAGCGCCAGTTCGCGGTCGGAAAGTTCGCGCGGCAGCAACGGCGCGCGGACACGCGTGACGAAACCGGCGATCGGCGTGACGTTGCTGCTGGACTGCTTGTTCGACACGGCTTGCCTCCCTTGCAACCCCTTATCCTAACCCAACGGGCGCTGCAGGACGTGAAGCGGGTAGTGACTTTCGTCACGTGTAACCGGTTACCGGGAGTGCGATGCTGGGTTGCCGGCCAGCCCCTCTGGATCGGCACCTGGGTATCGGGCCTTGCCCCGATTCCCGCGCAGCGCCGACATCGGAACTTCCGGCCCGGCCTCCCACCGGGCCCACCCCAAACCCCACAGTTCCGTTGTCGGCGTCTTGCGCACCCGGCCGGTTCCCGTCGCCTCCTTGCGTTTGCCCGGCCTCAGGCGGCCTTGTGCTTGCCTTCGAACTGCTCTTCCTCGGTGGATCCCTTCAGTGCCGTGGTCGAGGACTGGCCCTGCTTGATGGCCTGGGTGACCTGGTCGAAGTAGCCGGTGCCGACCTCGGTCTGGTGCTTGACCGCGGTAAAACCGCGATCGGCGGCGGCGAACTCGGCTTCCTGCAGCTCGACGAAGGCGCTCATCTGCTTGCGCGCATAGCCGTGGGCGAGGTTGAACATCGAGTAGTTCAGCGCGTGGAATCCGGCCAGGGTGATGAACTGGAACTTGTAACCGTAACTGGCGATTTCCTTCTGGAACTTGGCGATGGTCGCGTCGTCGAGGTTCTTCTTCCAGTTGAACGAGGGCGAGCAGTTGTAGGCGAGCAGCTTGCCGGGGAACTTGGCGTGGATCGCCTCGGCGAACTTGCGCGCGAATTCGAGATCGGGCTTGCCGGTTTCGCACCAAACCAGGTCGGCATAGGGCGCATAGGCCAGACCGCGGCTGATCGCCTGGTCGATGCCGTTGCGCGTCTTGTAGAAGCCTTCGACGGTACGCTCGCCGGTGGCGAAGGCGGTGTCGTTGGGATCGATGTCGCTGGTCAGCAGGTCGGCCGCTTCGGCATCGGTGCGTGCGATCAGCAGGGTCGGCACGCCGAGCACGTCGGCGGCGAGGCGTGCGGCATTGAGCTTTTCGACGGCTTCGC
>DAIMYT010000174.1:0-3125 GCA_036734345.1 Dokdonella sp.
TTCATCGGCGTGTTCGGCGGCTACCTGCTGGTCCATCTCGGCCTGCTCGACATGAAGCCGCTGCTGCTCGTCGGCCTGGGCCTGATGCTGTCCGGCTGGGTCGCCGCGCTGATCGCCCTGGGTCGCGTCCTGGTCGCGCACCGGGGACGCGACATGCATGCCATTTCCTGCTACTGCGCGCTGCTCATCGGCGCCTGCGGCCTGGCTGCCTTCGCCGCATTCACGCTCGGCGCGCCATGGCAGTTCGCCCAACTGGCAATCAAGCTCGGCACCTTTGGCCTGCTGCTGCCGATCTTCTTCACCGTCTGCCATCGCATGGTGCCGTTCTTCAGCGCCAGTGCGATCGGCACGGACTATCGGCCGGTGCGGCCGGTGTGGAGCCTGCCGGTGGTATGGACACTGCTGCTGGCGCACCTGGGCCTGGACGCATTCCATCATCAGGAACTGCTGTGGCTGGCCGACCTGCCGCTGGCGGCCGTATTCCTCTATCACAGCCTCGCCTGGCAGCCGTGGAAATGCACGCGGCCCGGCTTGCTCCTCGTCCTGCATGTCGCGTTTGCCTGGCTGCCGGTTGCCTTCATGCTCTACACGCTGCAGAGCCTGCTCGCCTGGCTCGACTACGGCGTCCTGCCCGGTCGCGCGCCGGTACACGCGCTGACCATCGGATTCTTCGGCTCGATGCTGGTGGCGATGGTTACCCGGGTCACCCAGGGTCACTCGGGCCGACCGCTCGAGATGGGTGCGATTCCGTGGCTGACCTTCCTCCTCCTGCAGGGCGTCGTGGCCATCCGCATCTTCGCCGAATTTGCCAAGGACACGCCGCGCTGGCTGGTATTCGCGGCGATCGCCTGGCTCGTGGCCTTGCTGCCATGGGTAGTGCGCTCGCTGTGGATCTTCCTGACGCCGCGCGTCGACGGCCGGCCGGGATAGCGACGGGCTTCCGCCATGGACTGGAAACTGTTCGCCGCTCCCGCGGCGCTTGCGCTGGTCGCCCTGGGCCTGGTCGCGAAGCGGCGGCGCACGGCGATCCGATCCGACCATGAGCGCTGCGCGCGCCAGTTGCAGGCCGGCGGCGGGGATCGCATCGTCGCTGTTGGAATCGATGGACTGCCGGCGCCGGTCAGGCGATATTTCCGCCACGTGCTGCCCGGGGACCGGCAACTGCCCGCGGTCACCTGCCTGAGCCAGCACGGCAGACTGCGCACGTCCTGCACGAGTTCGCGCTGGCTCGAATTCGATGCCGAACAGGTCATCGCCGCCCGTTCGCGGGGATTCCAGTGGCTGGCCCGCATCGGCATCGGCGCCGGCCTCACGCTCGAAGTCTGCGATCGCCTGGTCGACGGCGAAGCGAGCAGCGAGTTGCGCCTGTGCTCGCTGGTCCGGCTTGGCGCGGACCGTGGCAACCGCCAGATCCACGAGGCTGCCCTGCAGCGCTTTCTCGCCGAGGCGGTATGGTCGCCGGCGGCGCTGTTGCCGGAGGCCGGCGTCACCTGGACCGCGATCGACGATGCCAGCGCGCTGGCGACCCTGGCCTGTGGAGAAACCCGCGTCTCGCTGGAATTCCGTTTCAATGCGCAGGATGAAGTCGCCAGCGTTTTCACGCCGGCGCGCTGGATGCGCGAGAAGGGCGGGTATCGCGCGGTCGCCTGGAAAGGCCACTACTTCGACTATGCCGTGCGCGACGGCATCCGCGTTCCGCTGCGTGCCGAAGCCGGCTGGTACCCCGGAGCGGACTGGTGTCCGGTTTGGAGCGGACGCGTCGCGCGCGTCGCGCAGCTGCCGCTTCGGCCCGATCGAACATCGAACCGGGCGATTTCCTCCGCACGCGGGTAATCTTCACCCTCATGTTTCCACGGCGCATCCTGTCCCGATGATCGAGTTCTACCCGCAGATCAAGTTCGTCCATATCCTCTGCGTGATCCTTTCCGGCAGCCTGTTCGCGCTGCGCGGAATCCTCATGCTGGCGCACTCGCGGTACACCAACCATGTCGCGCTGCGCATGCTTTCCTATGCGATCGACACGACCCTGCTGACCGCGGCATTGATGCTGATCACGATGCTGCACCAGTATCCGTTCGTGCAGGCCTGGCTGACGGTCAAGGTGCTGCTGCTGGTGGTCTACATCGTGCTCGGTGTTCTTGCACTTCGGCGCGGCCGCACCCGGCAGGCGCAGGTGGCCAGCCTCATCGCCGCACTGCTGGTTTATGCTTTCATCATCACCGTGGCAATCGCGCACAATCCCTGGGGCGTTTTCGCCCGATTCCTGCCCTGAGGCATACGCACCCGCATGCCCCCATTCGATATGACCATGGTTTCCCAGCTGCTGGCCGCTCTCGGTGGTGGCCTGCTGGTGGGCATCGAGCGCGAACGCAGCAAGGGCAGCGGACCGGGACGCAAGCCCGCCGGCGTGCGTACGTTCGCCCTGGCGGCCCTGATCGGTGCGATCAGCGCGATGATCGGCACTGGCGTGCTGATTCTCTCGGCCCTCGCCATTGCCGCGCTGGTCCTGGCCGGCTACCTGCGCTCGAACGGCGAGGACCGCGGCCTGACCAGCGAAATGGCCCTGTATCTCGTGTTCCTGCTGGGCGCCCTGTCCGCCGAACAGCCGCAGGTCGCCGCGGCGCTGTACGTCGTCGTCGCCATCGTGCTCGCATTCAAGCAGGCCCTGCACCACTTCACCCGCCAGGTGCTCACCGAAGCGGAACTGGGCGACCTGCTCCTGCTCGCCGCTTCGGTGCTCATCATCCTGCCCCTGCTGCCGGACCGCACCGTGGATCCCTTCGACGTGCTCAACCCGCGCAAGCTGTGGCTGCTCGTCGTGCTGGTCATGTCGATCAACGCGGCCGGCTATGTCGCCCTGCGCCTGCTCGGCGCGCGCCGCGGCCTGCTGCTTGCCGGTCTTCTGGGTGGCTTCGTGTCGAGCGCAGCGACGATCGGCAGCATGGGCCAGCGTGCACGGGCGGCGCCGGACACGCGCGACTCGGCGGTAGCGGCCGGCCTGATGTCGAATGTCGCCACCGTGATCCAGCTCGTCGTCATCCTCGCGGCGCTTTCGGTCGATCTGCTGCGCGAGGTTGCACCGGCCCTCGCGGTGGCCGCCGCCGCGACCGCGCTGGTCGCCTTGC
>DAIMYT010000174.1:3135-6685 GCA_036734345.1 Dokdonella sp.
GGAGACGACCGCGGGGCGCCCCTTCGATCTCGGGCATGCCTTGCTGTTTGCCGCGATCATCGCCGTTGCCCTTTTGCTGTCGGCGGCGCTTCGCGCCTGGCTCGGCGGTGGGGGCGTGGTCCTCGCAGCCGCCGTTGCCGGATTGGCCGATGTGCATGCGGCGGCCGTGTCGCTCGGCCAGCTCAATGCCACCTCGGCGCTGCCGGTCGGCGAAGCCGGCATCGCCCTGGCCGCCGCGTTCGCCACCAACTCGCTGGTCAAGTGCATCGCCGCGTTCGCCACCGGCGGCATGGCCTATGCGCGGCCGATGATCGCCGGCATCGCCGTGATCAACCTGGCGCTGGTGTGCGGACTGTGGTTGCTGTGACCGCGATGCCGCGCTCCGCCGCGGCCAGCCGTCAGTAGCGGTACTCGACGCTCGCCCAGAGCTTGCGCACGTCGGTTCCGAAACCGTCGCTGCGGTAGTCGGCCAGCTTGAGCAATCCGCTGAAGTGGCTGTTGAACGGGTAGCCGATCGATGCGCCGAATTCGTGGCCATAGTCCTGGTTGCCGTGATCGGCACGGTAATCGTGGTAGTTCGCCGACCACGCCGCCTTGCCGATCTTGCCGCCGACGCCGAAGTAGCGGTCATCGAGGCCATTCACCGGCGTGGTCAGGAATCGGTCGGCCCAGCCGTTGAACGCATGCAGGGTGGCGTAGGGCGTGCTGAAAGCGCTCTGGCCATTGCCGCCGAGCACTTCCCAGCCGGCCTTGATGGTGATGCCGCCGACTTCGATGCTCGGTTCGACGAGCCGATAGCGTGCGCTTAGCGCGACCGGGTTGTTGGCGTAGTCGGACTGGTCGGCCCATTCCACGCTCCAGCCGAGGGTTGCGCCGCTCCAGGCGTGCTTGCCGGTCCAGCGCGCGCCAAGCGTGCGTGTTGAAAGGGTGGCCACGTCGTTGTTTTCCACGAGATACGCATAGGCCGCCAGCGAGCCCAGCGGCAATGCCTGGTCGAGATGGAACAGGTGACCGTCGAGCGACCACTCGCGCAGCAGCGGATTCGGATTTTCGTGGCCGAACACGCGCAGCGCACGATCCAGGTACACATAGCGCAGGCTCGGCCCGCCATTGCCGAAAGCGTAGCCGGTCGAGAAGGCATCGAAGGTCTGCTCGTTCTGACGCCAGCCGACATTGCCGAAGAAGCGCTGGTTGTCGAGCATGACGCGCTGGCGACCGAGCGCGGCGCTGAAGGACTCGTCGCTGTAGCCGATCCAGGCCTGGTTGACCTCGTCGGCTTCCGGATCGGCCACGACCGGATAGGTGGTCCTGCCGTTGGCGGTGCTGTTGTAGTTGTCCCCGAACAGCGATTCGACGTGTTCGCCGTCCACGTACAGCTGCCAGCCCGGCGCGAACAGCCAGCGATAGCCGAGCCGCAGGCGCAGCGTGTCGGCCTCGGCGCTGCGCGCGAACGCGTCGTCGTCGACACTTTCGTGCCGGTAGCGCACGTCGATGACCGGGCCGGTGTGGGCCGCCTCTTCGGCCGCGCCCTGGAGGGGAATGCCTGCGAGCAGGGCGAGAGTCACGGCCGTGACGATCATGCGTGGAGTGGAAACGGTCGACATGCGGGACATTCGCGGATCCTCGGGATCTCCGGCATCGGGCCGGCATTGGCCGAATGATGCGCGCAACCGCCGCGCACACCCTTGACCCGCATCAAGCCCCCCGTCGCCCCGGCCGGCGCCGCGACCCCTTGCCGCAGGCGGCGACACGCCGGGCAGGGGCGCGCACGGCGGACGGTCTTCCGCGACCTGCCCGGGCTGGCTATACTTGACCGTCTTTTTTGGCGCGCCGGCGCTTGGCCGGAGCGCCCGCATGAGGTGGCTTCGTGACCAATCCTGTTCCCCAGACCGATGCGGTCTTTCTCAAGCACTTCGCCCAGCTGATTGCCTTCCTGGTCCTGGTCTGCATTTTGCTGATCGGCCTTGGATGGCATATCTACGGCAACCACCCGTCGCCGCAGAATCCGGGAATCGGCAAGGTGATCGAACAACGCATCGCCCCGGTGGGCGGCGTCTATGCCGGCGATACCGGTCGCGCGGCCATCGAAGCCGCCGCGGCAGCGGCCAAGGCGGCCGCCGCATCCCAGGTCGCCTATGGCGGCACCACCGACGGCAAGACCATCTTCGGAAACCTCTGCCATGCCTGCCACGAGACCGGCGCCGGCGGCGCACCCAAGCTGACCGACAAGGCGCACTGGGGCCCGCGCATCGCGCTTGGCCTCGACACGCTGGTCAAGCATGCGACCGAGGGTTACACCGGCAGCCTTGGCATGATGCCGGCCCGTGGCGGCAATCCCTCGCTGAGCGACGAGCAGGTCAAGGCGACCGTCGAGTGGATGATCAGCCAGGCCAAGTGATCGGGCGGATGCCGGCCCGGTCATCCTGAAAACGCCGCCTCCGGGCGGCGTTTTGCTGTATGCCGCAGGTGCCATCCGGGCGCAGAATCAGCGCGACGAGGAAAAGGGGTCCGGTCCATGCACCCGGAACGCTGGCAGCGGCTGGAAAGCCTGTTCGCGGAAGCACTCTCGCTGCCGCCAGCGGAGCGCGGCGCGTTCCTTGCGCGCCAGTGCGACGGCGATGCCGACCTGCGTGCCGAAATCGAATCGCTGCTGGTCGCGCACGACGCGCAGGGTCCGCTTGATGGTGCGCCGGAACCCGCGCCACGGGATGCTTCGCCCTCGCTGCCCGGCGGCTCGAAACTCGGTGCCTGGCAGATCGGCACGCTGATTGGGCGTGGCGGCATGGGCGAGGTCTACATGGCCTCGCGGATCGACGAGGCGTTCGAGCAACGGGCCGCACTCAAGCTGCTGCGCCACGAAGCCGCGGCGCAGGCCGAACGCTTCCACGCGGAAAGGCGGATCCTGGCCCGCCTCGAACACCCGGGCATCGCGCGCCTGCTCGATGGCGGCACGACCAGCGACGGGCGGCCGTTCACCGTCATGGAATATGTCGAGGGCGTTACGCTCACCCGCTACTGCCGGGAGCGCGGCGCGAACCTGCACGAACGCCTTGCGCTGTTCATGCAGGTCTGCGATGCCGTCGCATTCGCCCACCGCAACCTCGTGATCCACCGCGACCTGAAACCCGACAACATCCTGATCGAGCCGCAAGGTACGGTGAAGCTGCTCGATTTCGGCATCGCCAAACTGATCGACATCGCCGGCGAACCGGGCGCCGGCGATCACACGATTGCGCCGTTCACGCCCGACTATGCGGCACCCGAGCAACTGACCGGCGAGGCGGTGACCACCAGCACCGACATATTCGCGCTCGGCGTGCTGCTGTTCGAACTGCTCTGCGGCGAACGGCCGCTGCGCACGCGCGGCCTGCCCTCCGCGCAGGCGCTCAAGCTGCTGCTCGAGCGCGACGCGCCTTCGCCGAGCCGCGTTGCCGCGTCGAATCCGGCGGCACCGGTCGCGCCGCGCCTGATCAGGGGCGACCTCGATGCGATCGTCGCGCGCTGCCTGCGCAAGGAACCCGGCCATCGCTACGACACCGTGGTCGGCCTC
>DAIMYT010000175.1:0-6551 GCA_036734345.1 Dokdonella sp.
ATATGGGCACAAGGCATGGCTGATCAGTACCAGTCGTGGATGCATGGCCGGATCCTCAGTGCGCAGGCACGAAACGATCGCTGCGGCGCAGCGCCAGCGCGCCGTCGCCCACCAGCCAGACCACCAGCGACACGACGATCAGGAAGACCGGATATTCCCAACCGCCGCCCGGACTGGTGAAGACCCAGCCGTTGCCGATATGGACCGAGGCGGCTGCCATCAGGACCGGCACCAGGGCCAGCGATACCTGGCGTGCGTACAGGCCAAGGACCAGGGCCGTGCCGCCAGCCAGTTCAGCGGCGAAAACCGGATAAACCAGAAAGCCCGGGAAACCAACGCTTTGAAAGAATTCGACGGTGCCTGGCAAGGTGAACACCAGCAGCTTGAGCAGCGCATGGGAAATCCACATGACGCCAAGGCTGATGCGCAGCAACGTCAGGCCATAAGGAGGGAGGGATGGGTTTGTCGACTGGATCGTGTGGCTCATTGCGGTACTCCATTGAGTTGGGAACGAGGTCAATCTATGATTTCTCCAACGCAATGAAAATACGCATGGGCGCAATCAATGAATGCATCAACGCAATACAGGATCGGGGCTTCCGATCTCGAAGTGATTCTCGCCCTGGTGCGTACCGGTACCCTGGCAAAAGCCGGCGAACGGCTTTCTGTGGACGCGTCCACCGTGTTCCGCAGCGTGCAGAAAATGGAAAAGGGGCTGGGACAGCAGCTTTTCGCGCGCTCGAGATCCGGCTACCTGCCCTCCGAACTGGCGCAGGAACTGGCCCGCCACGCCGAGCGCCTGGAGGCCGAGCTCGAAGGCGCGCGCTCAGCCGCGCAGATGGATCCCGAACGGGTTTCCGGATCCGTGCGCATCACCACCACGGACACCATCCTGCATGGACTGATCGCACCGGCACTCAAGCCATTGCATGACCGCCATCCGCTGCTCGGTTTTGACCTGCATGCGGGCAATGAACTGGCCAACCTTACCCGCCGCGATGCCGACATCGCGGTGCGGGCGACCATGCGACCACCGCAGCATCTCGTCGGCAAGCACATCGGACCGATTCGCGTGGCATTGTTCTCGGCACGCCACGGGGGTATCTCCGCGTTTGACGAGGACGCCGCCGACGCAGCCAGCTGGATCGCGCCGGATGACGCCCTGCCCGAGCACCCCTCCGTGGTCTGGCGCAGGAAGCACTATCCGCGGGTCGTACCCGCCTACCGGGTCAACAGCATCCTGACGGTCGCCGAACTCGTCAGTCAGGGCCTCGGCATCGGGATACTGCCGACTTTCCTGACCCGCGCCAGGACGGATCTGGTCCAGCTGACCGAGGTGCTGGATGAATGCCAGACCGAACTGTGGCTGCTGACGCACGCCGAATCGCGGCACTTGCGCCGCGTCTCGACCGTTTTCACCCATCTCGTACAGAACCTCTCGCTGGACTGAACAGCCGCGACAGGCCGACGGCGTTGGCGCCGGGTTCTTGCCGCTGCACCGCAGAAACTGTCCATCACGAAAGCAGAAAACCCCGCACGAGGCGGGGTTTTCCGTTGACTGCATCTGGAACTCGCATTCACAGCGACCTTTCGAATTCCTTTGCTGCCTTTTCGGCGTCGTCCCTGGCCATTCCGTAGCGCTCCTGGATCTTGCCAGCCAGGTACTCGGTGTTGCCTTCGGCCACGTCCAGATCATCGTTGGTGAGCTTGCCCCACTTTTCCTGGATCGTGCCCTTGACCTGTTTCCACTTGCCTTTGATGCGATCTTCGTTCATGCGGTTTTTCTCCGTTGGGGATATCGCGAACCGGCGTGCCGAAGCGCTGGCCTGAGCCGTCATCGGACGACCGGTTCCGCGTGTTTCCACTTTGACCAAACGCGCATGCACGGCATCTAAATGCCTGCCTCGTGCAGCAAGCAGCGTTCATGTTCAAGACCGCGGGGATTCAGGATGGATGGCGTTCGCGGCGAATCAGATAGATGCCGCTGGCGATGATGACGCCGGCGCCGACCAGCATCATTCGATCCGGCAACGTGTTCCAGATCAGCCAGTCAAGGCCCATGCCCCAGCCCAGCGCGGTGTATTCGAACGGCGCGATGATCGAGGCGTCGGTGTGCTTGAAGGCTTCGGTCACGGCGTACTGGCCGAACGCGCCGCTGACCGCGAGTCCGGCCAGGATCAGCCAGTGCCCTTGCTGGATCGCCACCCATTCATGCCAGGCGGCAGCGACTGCAAACAGGCTCAACAGCGTTATCATCCAGAACACCATGCCCTGGGTTGAATCGGTGCGGCCGAGCAGGCGCACGGTGACGGCCGACAGCGAATAAAGCGTCGCCGCCAGCAATACGGCCACGCTGCCGAGCGTGGCCATGCGGGTCGCGTCGGGTCGCAGCACGATCAGCACGCCTGCCAACCCGACCACGATGGCTGCCCAGCGGCGCCACCCTACTCGCTCGCCGAGCAAGGGAACAGCCAGTGCGGTGACCAGCAGGGGCGCGATGAAAAACAGCGAGTAGGCTTCGGCCAGCGGCAGCGTGCGCAGCGCGAAGGCGAACGAGGCGAGCATCAGCACGGCGAACACGCCGCGCAGGAGATGCAGTGTCCAGCGCTTCGTCAATACGAGGCGGAACCCTCCCGTCAGCATGATCCAGAGCACGACCAGCGGCAGCGAGGACAGGCCGCGAAGCGCGGCCACCTGCATTGCCGGGTAGTGTGGCGTGAGCAGCTTGAGGCTCACGTCCATGAGGGAAAAAGCCGCAACCGCAGCGAGCATGAACAGGATGCCGCGAAGGCTGGACGGGGGCTGGACGCTCATCCCGGGATACTCGACAAAGCCGGACCCGTGCGCAAGCCTCCTGTCCGATGCCAGCCTGCGCGCATTCACTTCGCCGGCGGTATGCTGCCGGCATGGACAAGACGATACGTGCAGCCGCTGCTTCATGCCTGGCCGGGCTGCTGCTCGCCGGCTGCGCTTCGGCGCCACAGCGGACCGGGCAGCCGGTCGAACCGGCACCCGCGGCAGCCGCACCGGACTTCGATACGCATTACCAGGCGATCATCCAGCGCGGCCCGGAGTACATCGACGCCCTGCGCGCCGAACCTGCCCCGGGGCAACCGCAGGTGGTCGAAGGCAAGAGCGAACTAGGCGACCAGCGCGAACTGGCCTCGCAGGGATATGTGCGAATCGGCAACGGCCGCTATGCCCAGGTCGACGCCGGGACGATGCGCCTGGCCATCGAACTGGGTCGCGACGTCGGCGCGGACCGCATGCTGCTCTATCCGCACCACCGCGATGACGACCAGGCCCAGGCACCCGACCAGTTTCTCGTTGCCTACTACGTGCGCTTCAAGCTGCTTTTCGGCGCCACGTTCCGCAACATGACTGCCAGCGAACGCCAGCGACTGGGCGTGGAGAGCGGCGTGCAGATCGGCTCGGTGGTGGGCGGAACGCCGGCCTCGCAGGCCAACCTGATGTCGGGCGACTATGTCGTCAGCTTCAACGGCAAACCGATCCGCGACCGCGGCGCTTTCCAGGAAATGCTGCTCGATGCCGCCGGCAAGGCCGTCACCCTGGGCGTGCGCCGGGGCCAGCAGGACGTGACCCGCGTGGTCCGCCTGGGCGCCCGACCGCAATCAGCCGGGCAACCCTGAGGCGACACCGTCAGGCCGGCGCGGTCTCCGTGGAAATCGCCAGCACATTGTGGCCGCGCTCGAGAGCCGCGGTTCCGCTGCGTGCCAGTTCGAGGATCGAAGTGATACCGGTCAGTTCGGAGAGGACGGCACCGATGTGCGAGCCGCGGCCGGTGAACTGCAGGGTCCGCGTATCTCCACTCGCATCCAGTACGACGCCATAGTTCAGTTCGGTGAATCGCTCGATCGCGGCGCCGTTGTTTTCGCCCGATGCTACCTTGACCACCAGCAGTTCCGATTCGAGATGATCGCGGCTGGTCAGGTCGGCAATCTCGAGCACGTCGATGAGCTTGCGCGACTGGTTGATGATCTGCGCGATGACCGCATCGTCACCGAAAGTGACCATGGTCAACCGGGATACGAGCGGCTCGTGGGTCGCCGCGACCGTCAGCGACTCGATGTTGTAGCCGCGTGCGGCGAACATGCCGGCGACCCTGGCCAGGGCACCGGCTTCGTTCTGCAGCAGAATCGATATGATGTGGCGCATCAGAACATCTCCACGGGACCGGATTCCTCCGCAACGACCGCATCGCGCGAAGCGATGTGTTCGCCGGTGATCATCTGCGCATAGCTCATGCCGGGACCGACCATCGGATAGACGCAGGCATCCGGATCGATCATGACTTCGAGGAAGGCAGGACCGTCGAAGGCGATGAACTCCTCGATCACCCGCTGCAGGTCCTCGGGGCGGTCGAGCCGCACGGCATAGGGGAAACCGTCCGCCTCGGCGGCCTTGATGAAGTCCTTCTTGTGCAGGCTCTTGTCGGTCGCTGAAAAACGGCCCTTGAAGAACAGCTTCTGCCATTGGCGAACCATGCCGTCACCGCAGTTGTTGAGCACGACGACCTTGATCGGCAGATTGTAGGTGGTCACGGTCTCCAGCTCGCCGAGGTTCATGCGGATGCTCGCGTCGCCGTCGATATCGATGACCGTCAGGTCGCGCCGGGCGAACTGCGCACCGATCGCGGCGGGCAGGCCGAATCCCATCCTGCCCATCGATCCGCAGGTCAGCCCGCGCCGCTGCTCGGTGAAATCGAAGTACTGCGCCGCCCACATCTGGTGCTGGCCGACCCCCGTGCAGATGATCGCATTGCCGCGCGTGATCCGGTTGATCGCCTCGATCACCGCATACGGCTGGATCAGGGCGCTGTCGCGATCAAACGCCATCGCGTAGGTCTTCTTGAGGTCGGCGACATGGGCATGCCAGGCATCGAAACGGCCCTGCCCGCGCGGATCGATCCCGTTGCGGTTGGCGAATTCGCGCAGCGCGTCGAGCGCGCACGAAAGATCGCCGAGATGATGCCAGTCGACGCGCTTGACCTTGTGGATTTCCGCCGGATCCACGTCGAACTGGGCGATGAATCGCGCCTTCTGCGCAAACGTCTCGGGCACGCCGGCCACGCGATCGTCGAAGCGCGCGCCAACCGCGATCAGGAAATCGCAGTCGACCGCGGCGTAGTTGGCGAAGGCCGTGCCATGCATGCCGAGCATGTGCAGGGAGAGCGCTTCGGTCGTATCGCTGGCGCCCAGCCCCATCAGGGTGGTCGTCACCGGGATGCCGAAGGCCTCGGCAAACCTGCGCAGGGCCTGCGTCGCTTCCGCCGCAATGACTCCTCCGCCGACATAGAGCAGAGGACGTTCCGAGCGCGACAGGGCGTGGAAGAAACGCTGGCAGGCATCGGCGTCGAGGCTGGCTTTCTCCACGGCCCTCAGGCGCGCGCGGTAACCCGGAATGGGCAACTGTCCCCTGCCCTCGAATATCAGCGTCGCATTCTGCACATCCTTCGGGATATCGATGACGACCGGGCCGGGCCGTCCGGTTCTTGCAATTTCGAAGGCCGTGCGCAGGGTCGACTCGAGCAGGCTGGCATCGGTCACCAGCAGCACATGCTTGGCGCAGGATCCCATGATGCTGCTGACCGGTGCCTCCTGGAACGCGTCGGTACCGATGGCGCTGGTCGGCACCTGGCCACAGATGACGACGATCGGGATCGAGTCGGCCATGGCGTCGCGCACCGGCGTGACCGTGTTGGTGGCGCCCGGTCCCGAAGTGACCAGCGCGACACCGACCTTGCCGGAGGCGCGCGCATAGCCCTGCGCCATGAAGCCGGCACCCTGTTCATTGGCTGGCACGATCAGCGGCAGCGGTTCGCTGCCGTCCTTGTTCAGGTGATCGTGGTTGAAACGGAAAACCGCGTCATAGACGGGCAGGATCGCGCCGCCCGAATAGCCGAACACGACACCGACTCCCTCGTCGGCAAGGACCTGGACGACGATTTCGGCGCCGCTCATTTCCTGGCCGGCAAGCGCGTGGGCGGCGGCTTCGACCACGCGCCCGGAATCTTCCTGCAGCATGGCGTTCATTGGGATGTCTCCAGACAATTCTTGTTCATCGTTCGCGCGCGGCTTTCGGGGCCGGGTCACTGGGTCCCGGCCTGCGCCGGGACGACGGGTGTTCATGGCCGGCCGGGTCTCAGGCCGGCTCGTTGAGCCAGGTCATCTTCTTGCGCAGTTCGGCGCCGACCTTCTCGATAGGATGATCCATGTCGGCCTGCTTCCAGCGCTTGTAGTTGGGCAGGCCGGCCTTGTATTCGGCCGTCCAGTTGCGGGCGAAGGTGCCGTCCTGGATATCGGTCAGCACGTCCTTCATGCGCTCCTTGGTCGCCGCGTCGATGATCCGCGGCCCGCTGACGTAGTCGCCGTACTGCGCCGTCTCGGAAACATAGGTCAGCATCTTGGTGATGCCGCCCTGGTAGAGCAGGTCGACGATCAGCTTGAGTTCGTGCAGCACTTCGTAATAGGCGATCTCGGGCCGGTAGCCGGCCTCGACGAGGGTCTCGAATCCCTTCAGCACGAGTTCGC
>DAIMYT010000176.1:0-6517 GCA_036734345.1 Dokdonella sp.
CGCGAGGCTTTTGGTGATCGTGGCGGAGGGCATCGCCCCTGAAGGGGGCTCCTACAGGAACTCCGCGGGGCAAATGCCAGGGCCGGAAGATTCAGCGCTCGCCCAGGCGCGGGCGCAGGCCGGCGAGGTTGCAGGGCCGCGTGCGCGCGTCGAGCTGGCTGCGGATGATCCTTTCCCAGGCCGTGCGGCAGGCCGAGGTCGAGCCGGGCAGGCAGAAGATGAAGGTCTGGTTGGCCAGGCCGGCAAATGCGCGCGATTGCAGGCTGGAGGTGCCGATTTCCTCGATGCTGATGGTGCGGAACATCTCGCCGAAACCGGGCATCAGCTTGTCGAGCAGCGGTTCGATCGCCTCGGGTGTCGAATCCCTGCCGGTGAAACCGGTGCCGCCGGTGACGAGGATGCCGTGCACGGCCGGATCGGCGATCCATTGCGAGACCACGGCGCGCATGCGGTAGCGATCGTCCCTGACGATGTCGCGCTCGTGCAGCCGGTGGCCGGCCTCGACCAGGGCCTCGACCAGATAGTCACCCGAAGTGTCGTTCTGCGCAGTGCGCGAATCCGACACGGTGAGCACGCAAAGGGTGAGCGGGGTGAATTCGGCGGGTGCGTTCATGCGCCGAGACTAGCGCGGCGGATCGCCGTCAGTCGATAGCCGCGGGTGGCAGGCCATCACGATGGCGCTGCGCCATGCGCTCCAGAAGGTCGAGGAAATCGCCGGACAGGGCCTCCATGTCGAACAGGCCACTGTGGGCGCGTTGATTTGCAAGTCGCACGTGCAGGGCATCGCGGGCGCCGCGATCGTGACCCACATGGACGGCGAAATCGATGAAGGCGGCATCGTCGGCGACATTGAGTTCGCCCATGCCGAGATGCGCATTGAGGCTCGTCGCGACACGCGAGGCAAACGTCTGGCCGATGCTGGTCAGGACAGGGCAGCCCGCCCAGATCGCATCCGAAGCCGTGGTGTGCGCGTTGTAGGTGGCGGTATCGAGGAACAGGTCGGCGTGCCGGTAGCGGGCCAGGTAGTCCTCATGCGGAAGCTTGGCCATGAAGACGAGCCGTCCCGCTTCGATGCCGGCCGCCGAGGCGATGGCGGCGAGGCGGCGGTTGCTGTCGCCGGGCCCTGCGAGCAGCCAGAGCACCGAGCCGGGTACCTTATGCAGGATGGCGAACATGCGCCCGAGACTGCGCGCATCGAGTTTGTAGCTGTTGTTGAAGCAGGCATAGACGGTGCCGGATTCGGGCAGCCCGCATTCGCTGCGCGATGGCGGCTCGCCGATCTGGCGGCCCGGATCGGACGGCTGGAAACAGCGCGGCAGCCAGGCGGCCTTTTCGGAAAAGCACTCGCGCAAGCTGGCCGGCAAGACCTCGCGATCGGCGATCACGTAGTCGATCCAGTCGGCGCCGGACGTGCCGGGATAGGCCAGCCAGTTGACCTGTACCGGCGCCGGCCGCAGGGCGAAGGCCTCGCTGATGTTGCCGCCACCCCAGACGCGCAGGTCGAACAGGATGTCGAGCTCGCAGGCCGCCATCCGCCCGGCCATCGCGGGCATGATCAATCCGGCCAGCTCGTGCCAGTGCGTTGCCGCGGCGCGCAGGCGCTGCTGGACACCTGAGCCATCGGCTTCGCCGGTGGCGAACAGGTGCAATTCGATCGGCCGCCGGCACAGGGCCTCAAAGAAGGCGACCGTGAGCAGGCCGGTCGGGTGATAGCCAAAGCCGTTCGAGGCGAAGCCGACTCGCAGCGGCGCGCCGGACGGGCGCCGCACGTTCGGCAACCCGGCGCCCCCTCCGAGCGGATCGACGCGGCGCTGCACGCCTGCGGCGAAATTCCTCGCGCAGTTCAGTTGTTCGGCCGCGCTCGCCGGCTCGGCGAGGAATCCGAACGGCGCGATGTCCGATGCGCCTGCGGAAACGGCCGCGCGCAAGCGACCGGAAAGGGTTTCCAGGCCTTCCCAGTCGCACAACTGGCGCCGCGTGAACACGAGCTGGGCCAGTGCGCCGCTCAGGCCGGGGTCGATCGCCAGCGCGCGCGCATGGGCCTGCGCGGCTTGCTCGGGATCCTTCAGTTCGTCGGCGATCTGGCCGCGCTGGTAGGGCAGGCGAGCATTGTCCGGCGCGTGACGCTCGCCTTCCAGGCAGGCCGCCACCGCTTCTTGCAGCCGCCGCTGCACGCCGAGCGACTGGGCCAGCAGCAGGCTCGCCTGCGCATGTGGCGTCTGCTTGAGGATCATGCGTGCAATGCGCTCGCAGTCGGCCGCATTGCCGAGGGCCAGCTCGGCCGCGGCCAGATTGAGCCAGGCACCGAGGTAGCCGGGCGCAGCGCGGCTGGCGGCGAAGTAGGCATCGCGCGCGCCGGTTGCGTCGCCGACGGCGCGCCGTGCATTGCCAAGGCCGTTGAGCACGGCAGGATGCTCCGGTGCCATCAGGCGCGCCGAATCCATGACCAGCAGTCCGGCGCGCGCATCGCCGCGGGCGAGCAGGGCACTGCCGAGGTTGCACAGGGTTTCCACCGAGCCCGGATCAAGCGCGCTGGCTTCGCGCAGGGTGGTGATGGCTTCGTCCAGCCGGCCCATGCCGAGCAGGGCGACGCCGTGAAGGCGGGCCGGTTCGACCGCTGCCGGAAATTGCGCGCGCGCTTCAGCCGCCAGCGCAGCCGCCAGATCCGGGCGCCCCTGTCCGATCAACTGGGCAATGGTGTCGAGCTGCTTTTCCACAGGCATCCGAAAACGCGGCGATCGCACAAGTTAGCGAAGGCCGCGATGCCTGTCATCAACAACGAGGGAAACGCCGAGGCGCCAGCGATTCGCGTGCGGGTGTCCGCGCCCGGGCAGGACCGGGTCAGGCCCGGCGCACACCCATGATCGCGATCCGGCGCAGGGCGCAATTGACTTCGATGGCCCGGATCAGCTGGGCATATTCGGATTCTTCCGCACAGTCGATCTGCATGGCCACGCTGTGCCAGACCGGCCGCACCGCCTGCCCGTGGGAGAATGAGCTGCGAAAGCGCTCGAGCACCGTATCGACGGCTGCATGGGCACGCTGCACGATTTCATCGAGCGAGTATTTCTTTTCGCGATCGCCAAAGAGGATCGTTACGTTCATGTCTATGCTCCCTACCATCCAGCCAACGCCGACGAGTCTCCCTGATCGCGAATGAACAGAGTTGGTACGACATGGGTATGACCGCTTCCGGTTCAGGATGCAAACGGCCGTTTCGCATTGTGCACGTCGACAATCCGCATCCTAGCGGGGATTCATGACAAAAAAAGTGATCGCGCGCCGCTCCCTCCGCCCGGCTTGTGAAATCCCCGTTAAGAATCCGGACGCGGCGTCACGGTTTGCGCGCCCGGATCGGGAGATTCTGTCGCGCAGGTCGCGCGGCGACGATTTCGATCCAGCGAGGCGGACTTGCGTTCATGAGTGCAAACAATAATGGCGGCATGCGCGGATTCGACCGGTTGCCCCTACATTGGCGATCACGGAATCGTCGCGGCATGAGTCCCTTGCGCCTGTGCGCCGCGCAAGCTTCGGGTCATGCCTGCCGCGGAATGGGTTATCTTCCCGCCAGGCGGCAATCCCAATGCCAATGGGTCGGAGAAAATCCATGAGCATGAAAGAAGCGTCAGCCAATGCCAAAGCCGCCGTCGAGGCGTTGCAGGCGATCGGCTCGATCTGCGCGGACCTGGCGCCGCTGAACGTGCCGATGACCGAAGAGCAGATCCGCCAGCGCGCCGCGCTGGTCCGCCGCGTCATCCAGACCCGCCAGCAGATGCTGCAGTTCCGTGATCGCGCCAAGGCACTCGGCGACGCGCTGGAGAGGTTCCGCGAGCGCCAGAAGGAAATACGCGGCAAGGTGGCCTGACGGGTTGCCTGGCAGCGCCGGCAGGGCGGCGCGCAAGCAGCGCTCCTTTCGCGAAGAACCCTGAATACCGCAGCGAGGCCACTCTGGCGGCAGCATTCCCCGCAAGGCGTGCAAGACGGGACCGCGCAGCCGCCCCGAATCCACGGATTGCGTATGAGGCGGATCGCCGGGAGTCGCCGGGTTTGACTTTGCAACTGAAAAAGTATATTCCAGACAGCTGAAACTGACCGATTTCGCAGCACTCGTATTCGGCCGGTCCCTCGACGGGAGTCGAGCCGGGCCGGAATAGGAGGAACGCATGAAACGGATCGTCATCTGTGCCGATGGCACGTGGAACGTTCGCGACCAGCTTGACGAGGCGACCGGCAAGCGACGCCCGACCAACGTGACGAAACTGGCCCGCGCCGTGTTGCCACGGGCGCGTGACGGAGTCGACCAGATCGTCTTCTACGATGAAGGCGTGGGCACCAGCGGCGGACTCGACAAGGTCACCGGCGGAGCGTTCGGGCGCGGCATCGAACGCAACGTGCGCGACATCTATCGTTTCCTCAGCTACAACTTCGAACAGGGCGACGAGATCTACCTGTTCGGCTTCAGTCGCGGCGCGTTCACGGTGCGCACCCTGGCCGGTTTCATGAATCGCGTCGGCCTGCTCGACAAGGGCGATGACTACTACGTGCCCGATGTCTTCTCCTGCTACGAGAGCAACGACCAGCCCGGCTCCGATCGCTGGGTGAAATGCTTCCACAACGTGAAGACGCGGCGCGAATGCCCGCCGATCCGCATGATCGGCGTCTGGGACACGGTCGGTTCGCTCGGCGCACCGGGATTGCTCGGCAGCCTGGTCAACCGCGGCAAGTACAAATACCACGACATCACGCTGAATCCGCACGTCGCCAACGCCTACCACGCGCTGGCGATCGACGAGCAGCGCTCGCCGTTTGCGCCCGACCTCTGGAAGCGCCCAGCGGACTGGCAGGGCCAGCTCGAGCAGGCCTGGTTCGCCGGCGTGCACAGCAACATCGGTGGCGGCTACACGCCGGACGGCCTGGCCAACGAAGCGCTGCACTGGATGATCGAGAAGGCGGAAGGCCTTGGCCTGCAGTTCAACTCGGCCTATCTCAATTTCTTCGCGCCGGTCTACTACTCGGAACTGAAGGATTCGATGACCGCGGCCTATCGCATGATGGGTCGCAACATCCGCGAGATCGGCGCCCACCGCGAACATGGCGAGGCCGTGCACCGTTCCGCCATCGACCGCTTCAACGACGCCAGGTGCGCCTACCAGCCGGCCAACCTCAAACGCTACGTCGACGGCGGCCAGACCCGCATCGTCGACACCACGAGGATCGAACGCGGACACAAACCTTGAGCAGCCTCCTTTCCGATATCCGGCGCCGTGTCTGGTACATCGAGGCCCGCGCCGGAGGCGACGGCGACTACGCATCCGCGGATGCCGCGTCGATGGGCAGCGGCGTGCTGGTCGAGATCGAACATCGCGATGAACCGCGCAAGGTGCGCCGCTACCTGCTGACCTGCGCGCATGTGGTGCGCCGCAAGCTTGCCGGATCGGGTGACTGGGGCGGCCCGGTCTATGACGAGATCCTCTGCTGGCGGCCGGGGCAGGGCTACACGCGAACCTACGCGGACAAGCGGCGCATCGGCGAGCATCCGGACATCTATCGCGCGACGCTCAGCGCGCTCTCGCCCTGCGGTGGCCGGCCCGATGTCCTGCCAGATGAACTGCGCGACGGTCCGCACGACTGGGTCCTGCTCGAATTCGAAGATGCCGCGTTCCAGAAGGAAGGCCGCCCGCTGCGCTGGAGCGACATCGAGGATGGCGAGGAGGTTCGCATCGTCGGCTATCCGGGTGGTGCCGGCCTCACCCGGCATGTAGCGGGGACCCGAACGTGGGTCAACGGCAGCATCGTCGAGAACCTTGCCTGCGGTCCCTTCAGCCAGCAGCGCACGCCCGAGCCCGGCATGCTGAGCCTGTCCGGCGTCGACGAGACGCGCCCGGGCATGAGCGGCGGCGGCATCTTCGACCGCAACGGTGCGCTGGTCGGCCTGCATCGCGCGGCCGATGACATGGCCATGCAGCGCAATGCGATCGCGATCACCCATATCCGCGATGCCCTCGATACCCGACGCAACGCCTGGCCGACGACGCCGACCCGGGAGCCGCTGGTTTCGAATCGCGCCCGGGCAGCGATTGCCGTGGTGCTTGTTCTCGCGGTCGGCGCCGCCGGCGTCTGGGAACTGACGCGTCCGCGCGACTGCCTGCTCACGCTCAGCGTGCGATCGACCGCTGCCGGGAAGACGGCGCGCGTCGTCGATGTGACGCGGGCGGGCGGCGTCACCGATTCACAGCTGGTCACGCCCGATGGCTCGGCTTCGCTGGACCTCTCGCGCATGGCCTCGCGCGAACACTGGAGTTTCAGCCTGCGCTACGACGATTCGGCGTCGAAACGCGTCGAAATGACCGGATGCCCGGCGTCGCCGGGCGACTACGAACTGGAGGAGGCGCATGTCCGATTGGCTCCGCAATAGCGGGCTGTGCATCGCGCTCGCGGTCCTCGCCGGCTGCCACGATGACCCGGCGCCGAGCATGACCGTGGTCATCGGCAGCGTGCAGGACGGCGCGACCGACGA
>DAIMYT010000177.1:0-5704 GCA_036734345.1 Dokdonella sp.
TCGACGCGACCGGTCTGGTCGAGGAAACCAGCGAACTGGACAACCGTGCCGAGCTTGTCGTCACGGTCCAGTCGCCGTCATCCCAGCCCGATCTCACGCTTGACGAAAACGACGTTCACTTCACGCCAGGATCGGTGACTTCGCTGCCAAGCCCGGTGCAACTGAGCGCTTCGCTGCGCAATATCGGACTGCAATCTGCGAGCGCCGCCCTGGTCCGCCTTTCGGTGGTGCGCAACGGACAGAGAACCGCACTGGCGGAAGCGCGCGTCGACGTGCCGCCGCAATCACAGGTTCCCATCGAGCTCGCGTTCAACGCGACGACCGCGGAAGCACTGCAACTGATCCTCGAGGCTGATCCTGACCAGGAGATTGCCGAAGGTTCGGAAGACAACAACAGCGTTGCGCTCGTACTTCCCTATGGCCCTTCGCTCGATCTGGAAGTGACCGACGCCGATCTTGGATTCGATCCCGGCTCGCCAGCGATGGTTGGGCGAGACATGCGTCTTGCCATGCATTTGCACAACCGAGGCACCATCGATTCGCCGCCGGTACAGATCCAGGCTGAAATCGTGCAGGGCGCTACGCGCTACCCGCTGGCAGTCAGTGCCGCTCAGGTGCCGGCGGGCCAATCCGTCGTGAGGATTGTGACCTGGCGACCCACCGTGCCGGGTAGCGCGCAGCTGCAGGTCGCCATCGATCCTCTCAACCAACTCGTCGAAACGCGCGAAGACAACAACGGCGCACAGTTCGACTTCACGATTGCCGACGCGACCCAACCCGACTTGACCATCGTCAGCAGTTCGGTCGCGTTCACTCCTGCGGTCGCACTGCAGGGACAGCCGCTGACCGCGACCTTGAACGTGCGAAATCTCGGCCAGGACCTGACCCAGCCTTTCGCCGTGGGCCTGTATGCAAGCGATCCCCGCCTGGGTGCGGCGCCGCTCGCCGAAGTACAGGTACCGAGCCTGGGCGCCGGTACCGAAACACCGGTGATGCTGCACGTCCCCGATTGGCCGCTGTCCGGCGACACCAACCTGTTCCTCGTTGTCGACGCAGCCTCCCTGATTGCCGAAAGCGACGAAGAAAACAATCGCGTCGTCAAGTTGCTGCGCTCATTGGCCTTGCCCGATCTCGCGGTCTCCCTGGCAGGGATCACCTTGACACCAGCGTTGCCAGTTGCGGGCGAGCCGGTGCAGGCGCGAGTGACGGTGCGCAATCTGGGCGCGCAGGACGCAGCGAGCTTCGGCGTCAGGCTGTACGAAGGAGAAGCCGCTACGGGTGCCGAAGTCCCCGCTGCGCAAACCGTTCCCGGCCTCGCGGCCGGTGCGTCGATTGAACTGGTCTGGGACTGGACGCTGGGTCTCGCCAGCAATGCCCGGCAGGTCACCGTGGTCGTCGACGGCGAAGGCACCGTTCGCGAAGGCAGCACCGACAACAACCTCGCCATGCTGCCGTTCGATGTGCAGAACACGAATTTCTTTGCCAGTGAGCGCTACATCTCGCCGAATGGCGACAGCATCAAGGACGCGACGTCCGTCGTCGTCCGGCTCGAACAGAATGAGCCGGTCAGCATGCGCGTGCTCAACGGCGCCCAGTACGTGGTGCGGGATTTTGGCGCGGTAAGCATCGACAGCGCGTTGCGCGGACAAGTGGTCTGGGATGGCCGCGACGATCGCGGGCGGATTGCCCCGGATGGCGATTATCGGGTGACTGCGTTTTCGGCCAGCCAGCAGGTTCTGGGAAGCGCAGTTGTCACCGTCGACAACAACCGATCGTCGGTTCTGGAGGCGATTGATACACCCCATGCCGTAATCGGGCTTATGCCTGGCATAGCTGAATTTGAACTATTTCCGCCTGCAAGCCCTCGTTTTGGCCAAATCTGGGGTCGCCTCTGGATAGACGGCACGACAGACAGCGGGATTTATCGTGCAGATACGCTTTTTCGTACGCCCGAGCCGATTGTCTCCGTAGCCTGGGTGAGGGCCAGACGACTCAATCTTGGCGCGAATTCCACTGCCATCGAGTCAAAGGCACTGAGTGCCGATGGTCGAATGATTGCATTCGTACTGACCGACACGACAGGCAGCTCGATTCAGAGATCTCTATGGACTACCGGCGTGGATCAAGTCGATAGGCCTTTCCGAGTGCCATTGCAGCCGCCAGCCGTCGTAGGGACTTCCACACTGGCTTTCCTCGATGCTGCCCGTGTCTTGCTTCGAGACGGAAGTCCTGGTGGTCCGTTGATGGTCGTTGATCTCGCCAGTGGATCGACACAGCCTTTCAGGGACACAACGCCAGACTCGATACAAGAACTCGAAGTTATTTCCGATGGCGTTCTGATCACCAATCAGCAAGGGGATCTGTCGTTTTATTCCTTTGATTCAAGTCGGCCCGGATTGCTGCTGGATCCGGGGCACGAGGAGATCGGTCTTGAAACCGCACATGAGCTATCACCGGACAAGCGCGCTATCGCCCTTCATGTGCGTTCCGAGAGCCGCGAGGCTATCGAGTTCGTGGACTTCGCAAGTGGCCAGCGCACGATTCTGCTTGACGTGGCTTCGTCGGTCTTCACCGATCCCCGAGCAACGTCGAGTTGGGTGCGGCCGACTTTGCTGGAATTCGGATGGCTGAAGCGTGAAGGACTACTGGTCATTCTCGATGGCCGGAATCGGGAACTGAAGACATTCAACGCGAGCGGCCAGCAGGTAGGCGACCAACGGATGGGCGCTCTTGGCAGGCTTGGGAACTACATCGATCCAACCGAGGCCGCGGTCATAGGAACAGTCCCGGCACCACGCGGGAACAACTGGAATCTCGCTACTGGCAATTATTCGGACGAAGACTGTTCGCGCTATGCCACAAGCAGAGGATTTGGCGTAGAGCGCCAAGCCTACGACCCCACCAATGGTCGGCTGTATTTGGGCCTTGGCGAAAAAGTCGCGACGCTCGATTTCGGGGAAGGCAACTATTTGCGCCAAAGAAATGGAGTAGTTGACGATCTTAGCCTGCAGCTGTTTGGCGGTATCCCAAGAATTGAGTTTTCCGGCAGCAATCTTGCCCTTGAGCTTGAGTCAGACACCGCACGGTTTCCGCTGGTGCCGGGTTGTCCGGATGACCACGCAGCCGATTGGCCCCTGCTGATCTTCGCGGATGGTGCGCGCATCCGTCAGGATGGCCGTATCTCCACCTTGTCGGGTGGAGTCTCGTCAAATCCATGGCCGTTTGCGAAGCTCGTCCAACAGGTGTGGCCCGACGATTCGCGCTTGATACTCAGCAACAACCGGGTCGTCACTTCGTTGCTCAACGGCAGCGCCGTGCTGAATGCGCAGGGCCTCGGCCGCGGCATACAGCTCTCCGGAATCGCCGCCGACCGCAACTTCGCCTACTACGAGCTTGATTGGGCGCCCATCGACAATCCCGATCATTGGAACGTACTGAGTCCTGCCAGTTCCGACGAAATACTTCTTGAAGAGTTCCTCACCTGGGTACCGCCGCAACCGGGCACATTCAGGATTCGGCTGCGTGTGGTCGACCGCGCAGGAAACGCCACGGTCGCGACCACCACCGCATCGTCGTTCGAAGTCTCGCCCATCGAGGCCTTCGGGGTGACGCCCCGGTACATCTCGCCGGACGGCGACGGAATCCAGGACGAAGCGATCGCCAGGTTCCGCGTTCGACAGCCGACAACACTCGATTTCCGGATTGAAGCGCCAAACGGGCAGGTGATCAGGTCGCTGGATCTGACCTATGGAGCAACCGACCTGGGAGCGCGCGAGTTCCGCTGGGATGGACGCGACGATGCAGGCGCGCTCGTTCCAGATGGACGCTACCGATTGCGCGTCGCCGGATTTGCAGTCTGGTTGGTAGTGGACAATACGGATCCGAATACTGCCGGTGTGCTTGTCCAAGCCTATCGGAAGCAGTGTGCGAGAGTTAATGGCGTGGATGACTGCCGGGTACTTGTCGCTCCGACGGTTCGTTATGCCATTGACGAACTGAATATGGACGTCTTTCGAGTCGAATCCGCATTGCCCGGGACCAACGACTGGAATGACGCTTCGGGACTGCTGAAAAAGAACCAGCTGGACAATCACCCGGTAACCGATGAAAGCATCTGGTTGGACCGCACGGTCCAACTGGAGAATTTTGCCGGTCGTCGCTTGCGCCTTGTCGCGGCAGATCGGGCGGGAAATCGGCGAATCCTGGCGTTGGGCGATGCCGCTGAGGGCCTGTGGTTGCAAGCCGAGTCCAATCTTCGTTCGGCCGCAGGCTATGCAATTCCCCGGTTTCAGTACCAGCTACAACCCTTTGACGACGTTTCTTCGGCGCTCGGCCTGGTGCCGAATCCGGTATTCAAGCTGGGCGAATCCCACTGGTTGGTCGCTGCGGACGGTGTCCTGGGTCTTGCTCAGGTATCCGTCGAGACCGCGCCGGAAGCGGAACCGGAACTATGGACCGAAAGGGGAACCTACCCCATTGAATATGCGACGCAAACCTTCGGCATGATTTCCGATGCCGCGGGTCAGCGCTCCCTAAACTTGCCCATCAGTACCGTCCTGCTGGAGGACAACAGGAACTACCTGGTCCGGTTGCGTGGTTCCCGCGCCGATGGATCCATCGTGTTGTCTAACATTGGAAAAATACGGATAGTTCCCCTGCACGTTCTTCCGCCAGGCGACGACGGCCAAAACATTTCGCATACTGGCTTCATCACGTTCTTCCCCATTCTGCGCGATCAGTGCGACGGCATTCCCTCCGGCGAGATCGGCCTGAGCTACAGGGTAAACGCAACCGATCTGCGCTCCGCGCGAGTCAGCTATGTGGATGGAAACACGTTGCTTCGTGTTACGGCAGTCGAAAGCAGTGAAACGCGCGGTTCATTCAACATTCCGATCGGCGGCTGGCCGGAAGGGCGCTACGACGCGATGATCGAGGCGGACTTCGGCGCCGGCTACGTCCCCCTTGATTCGAAAGCCTTCACCGTGGAGACTGCGCCACCCCTGGTTTCGCTCAACAGCCCGGCAGCCGGCGAGCGGGTCTGCGCGGTTGATACCGTGGATCCGGTTTCCGGCCAGCCCATTCAGACCTTGTTGGCCGGCTTCGACGTCGTATCCGCCGGAGCGGTGGGCTACAGGTTGGAGATTGGTCAGGGTCAAACACCCCTCGACTGGGAATGCATTACTTCTAGCGGAGAGAATTTTTACAACTCCGACCTCGATCAGCCGGAAGTCGTCGAAGGACATGATGTCTGTCCGTGGTATCGAGCCGGCATCATCCGGTTCCTGGGTTCATCGGCACATGTCACATCCGCTCCAATCCCTCGGCGATGGAGCGGGTTCGAGTCCTACAACGGACTCGCGTCATTGCGCCTCAAGGCGACCAACTGGTCCGGCGGAAGCATGTGCACAGCAGCGACGGTGCGCGTTGATTCGATCGCCGAGCTGATAGAACGAAGTCCACCGACCCAGCGGCTGGAAGATCGATATTCGGGAGCGGTCGGGATTGGCCCGAACGAAAACGGTGGATACGCAACGGCGACCTTTTATCTGCGTGCCGACGAGGAACTCGTCGTCCACGCGGAGGTGCACCGGGCGCACATCGACTCGTATGGACAACTCGCGCTTGAGGAGCCGGCGCTGGGGATCATCGGCGATTTGACCAGCGCCAATGGCGATTTCGACGTCAGCTGGGACGGCAAAGTCGC
>DAIMYT010000177.1:5714-6501 GCA_036734345.1 Dokdonella sp.
ACGGCGTTCGAATCGGTGCGTCCGATGGCTGCGCGCATACCAAGGCGCTGCAGTACGCCGTCTATGTCGATGCAACTCCACCCGTGGTCGAAATCACATCACCGCAGCCAACCGAATTGATATCGATTGGCGTCGTGGAGATTTCAGGTACGACCGACGACCCCCTGTTCGCGAGCTGGACTCTCGATGTCGCCAGCTCGACTACTTCAGGTTCGTGGGACCGCCTTGCCCAGGGGTCCGATGCATCCTCGATGCCGCGGGTACTCGCCCAGTGGCAGCGCGGCAATGCAGTAGGGCCGGCACGAATCCGGCTTCGCGCATCCGATGTGCTCGGAAATACCAGCGAAGCCACCGTTGAAGTCGAATTCGCCGGAACCGCGCGCTTGATCGAATTTGCATCGATCCAGCCGCTGCTGTTTTCTCCAAACGCCGACCAGGTGCTGGACACGTCTCGAGTCACGGTCGGATTGCTGGCGTCCACCCAGATCACACTGGACGTAGGTGGCAGGGTGTTATTCGATGGAGTTGCGCCCGGGACACTGACTATCGACTGGGATGGTCGCAATGCGGGCGGTGCAACCGTTGCCGACGGGGCCTACGTCGCCACCATTCACGCCGCAGATCCACAAGGGGTTCGGCCACCGGAAACCGTACTGCTCTCGGTGACCGTCGACAACACGGCTCCTGCGATCGATTTCCTGCAGCCTGCCGGCGCACATGCAAATGCAGAATCCGGCGTCCGTGTGCGCATCAACGATATGCATCTTGTCGAGTACCGTATCTCGCT
>DAIMYT010000178.1:0-6407 GCA_036734345.1 Dokdonella sp.
TGCTGCAGGCCGGCGCCGGCGCGCCGACCGACGCGCGCGCGGCCTGGCTCGATGGCCGACAACTGACCTGGCCCGGCAAGTCCGTGCAAGGTCGCTACAGGTTGCTCGCTTCGGCAACCGGGGTCATCGATGCCACCATCGGCGAGCACGCCGCGGGAGCCGATCATCAACTGAATCTCGAGAACAATCCGAAGCCCCTCACCGTCATCCCGGCAAAAGCCGGGATCCATGCTGATGACTCGAAATTCCATCCCGTTGCCGACACAACATCAACAAGCAGCGGACGCTCCTTCAGCTATCTCGGTGAAGGCGCGATCCTGCAACTCGGAAATTCCGACGCAGCGCGACTGCCGGACCTGCTGCTCGGCCAGCTCGTGCTTGCCGAGCTGGCCGCCGACGACACGATTCTCGATGCGACCTACTTGCAGTCCGCGACTGCGCTCGATGCTCTCTACGCTGATGCTGCCGACGCACACGAACTTGGCGTACGCATTGCAGCTGCGCAGGTACGGTTTGCGCTGTGGGCCCCGACGGCACGGCAGGTTTCGCTCTGCATTTACTCAAGCTCGCAAGCAAGCACCGTCCGCCTTGAGCCGCTGCAGCGCAATGCGGCAAGTGGAATCTGGTCGACACGCCTGCAAGGCGATCACGCGAACGATTACTACACCTACCTGGTCGATGTCTTCGTGCGCGGCGTCGGCATCGTGCGCAACCGGGTCACCGATCCCTACAGCCTGAGCCTCGATGCCGATTCGCGGCGCAGCTGGATCGGCTCGCTCGATGCGGTGGACGTCAAGCCCGATGGCTGGGATGCCGATCGCAGCCCGGCCCCGGTCGCCGCCGCGACCGACATGCAGGTCTACGAGCTGCACCTGCGCGATTTCTCGGTCGGCGACTCCAGCGTTCCTCCCGAGCACCGCGGCAAATACCTCGCCTTCACCGATCACGACTCCAATGGCATGCGCCACTTGCGTGCGCTGGCCGGTGCCGGCATGACCGATATCCACCTGCTGCCCGTGTTCGACATCGCCACGATTCCGGAAACCGGCTGCGTGACGCCTGCACCGAATGGCGCGCCCGACAGCGAGGCGCAGCAGGCGCTGATCGCCGCGACCCACGCGCGCGACTGCTACAACTGGGGCTACGAGCCGCTGCACTACACCGCGCCCGAGGGCAGCTATGCCAGCGATGCCGGCGACGGGCGCGTGCGCGTACGCGAATTCCGGCGCATGGTGCAGGGCCTGCACGCGGCCGGCCTGCGCGTCGGCATGGACGTCGTCTACAACCACACCAGCGCTTCGGGGCAGGACGAAAAATCCGTGCTTGACCGCATCGTGCCGGGCTACTACCACCGCCTCGACCGCGACGGACGCATCGAACGTTCGACCTGCTGCGAAAACACCGCGACCGAACATCGCATGATGGCGCGACTGATGCGCGATTCGGTGGCGACCTGGGCGCGCGACTACCACCTCGATTCATTCCGCTTCGATCTGATGGGCCACCAGCCGCGCGCGGCGATGGAGGCCGTGCAGGCGGCGGCGGATGCGGCGCGCGGCCGGCACGTGGTCCTGCTCGGCGAAGGCTGGAACTTCGGTGAAGTCGCCGATGGCGCGCGCTTCGTGCAGGCCTCGCAGCTCTCTCTGGCCGGCAGCGGCATCGCCACCTTCAGCGACCGCGCCCGCGATGCCGTACGCGGCGGCGGCTGCTGCGACAGCGGCGCGGACCTGTTCGCGCGGCAGGGTTACCTCAACGGTCTCTTTTATGCGCCGAACGCGCATGCCGGCGATCGCGCCACGCGTGCCGACCTGCTGCGCGCGGCCGACCTTGTCCGCGTCGGCCTCGCCGGCACACTGCGCGACTACCCGATGCAGACGGCGACCGGCGCAACCCGGACGCTGGCGAAGATCGACTACGCCGGCCAGCCCGCCGGCTACGCCAGCACACCGGGCGAGGTGGTCAACTACGTCGAAAACCACGACAACCCGACCCTGTTCGACATCAACGTGCTCAAGCTGCCACTGGCGACCTCGATGGCGGAGCGCGCACGCGTGCAGGTCCTCGCCGCCGCCATCACGGCCTTCAGCCAGGGCATCGCCTACTACCACGCCGGCATCGAAGGGCTGCGCAGCAAGTCGCTCGATCGCAACAGCTTCGATTCGGGCGACTGGTTCAACCGCATCGACTGGACGTTTCGCGACAGCGTATTCGGCAGCGGACTGCCGCCCGCGGCCGACAACGGCAAGGACTGGCCGCTGTTGCGTCCGCTGCTGGCCGATCCCGCGCTCAAGCCCGATGCCGAAACCATGCGCTGGACGCGCGATGCCTTCCTTGACCTGCTGCGCCTGCGCCGCAGTTCCAGCCTGTTCCGCCTGCGCAGCGCGGAAGACGTGAGTCAGCGCCTGCATTTCCTCAACACCGGGCCCGCCCAGGTCGCCACCCTGGTCGTCGAGCATCTCGATGGCCGCGGTCTCGCCGGCGCGAACTTCGGGGAGCTCATGGTGTTCGTCAACGTCGATACGCGCGCGGTCGATTTCGATGCCGACGGCGAGGCCGAAAGACCCTGGGTCCTGCATCCGCTGCAGCGCAGTGCAGCGGCGGCCGATGCGCGCGTGCGCGAAGACGCCTCCTACGACCGGGACGCAGGACGCTTCCATGTCCCGGCACGCAGTGCCGTCGTGTTTGTGATCGAATGAAGGGCGTCCGCACCGGCGTGCATGCCATCGAAACGGAGACCGCGTGAGCAGCGAAGAAGACCGTATCCAGAAGATCGTCATCGTCGGCGGCGGCACGGCCGGCTGGATGACGGCCGCCACCTTGTCCAAGCTGCTCGGTCGCAGCGTATCGATCCGCCTGGTCGAATCCGACGAGATCGGCATCGTCGGCGTCGGCGAGGCGACGATTCCGCAGATCCGCCTGTTCAACGCCACCCTCGGCATCGACGAGGACGCGTTCATGCGCGCGACCCAGGCCACCTTCAAGCTCGGCGTCGAGTTCGTCGACTGGACCCGGCCCGGCGATCGCTACATGCACGCGTTCGGCGTCGTCGGCGGGCGCGATCTCGGCCTCGTCCAGTTCTACCAGTACTGGCTCAAGCTGCGCCAGCTCGGCAAGGCCGCCGACCTCGGCAGCTACACGTTCAACCAGGTGGCCGCCCGCCTCGGCCGCTTCATGCGCGGCACCGGCCAGCCGAACTCGCCGCTGACCAACGTCTTCCACGCCTTCCATTTCGATGCCGGCCTGTATGCGCGCTTCCTGCGCGACTTCAGCGAGAAGCTCGGCGTCGTGCGCACCGAAGGCAAGATCGTCGACACGGTGTTGCGCGCAGAAGACGGCTTCATCGATGCCGTCGTCCTCGACAGCGGCGAGCGCATCGAGGGCGAGTTGTTCATCGACTGCTCGGGATTCCGCGGCCTGCTGATCGAGCAGGCCCTGAAGACGGGCTTCGAGGACTGGAGCCACTGGCTGCCGTGCAACCGGGCCATGGCCGTGCCCTGCGAGAGCGTCCCCGATCCGACCCCGTTCACGCGCGCGACCGCGCGCCAGGCCGGCTGGCAATGGCGCATCCCGTTGCAGCACCGCACCGGCAACGGCCATGTCTACTGCAGCGATTTCATCGGCGACGACGAGGCGGCCGCCATCCTGATGGCCAACCTCGATGCCAAGGCGCTGGCCGAGCCGCGACCGTTGCGCTTCACCACCGGCATGCGCCGCCAGTTCTGGAACCGCAACTGCGTGGCGATCGGCCTGGCCAGCGGCTTCATGGAGCCGATCGAATCGACCAGCATCCACTTCATCCAGTCGAGCATCTCGAAGCTCGTTGCGCTGTTTCCCGACCGCCATTTCGACAGCGCGACCATTGATGCCTACAACCGCCAGACCCGCTTCGAATTCGAGCGCAGCCGCGATTTCCTGATCCTGCATTACAAGGCCAACCAGCGCGACGATCCGTTCTGGCAACGCTGCCGCGAGATGTCGATCCCGGACACGCTGGCGCAGAAGATCGAGCTGTTCCGCAGCAGCGCACGCATCTTCCGCGAGAACGAGGAGCTGTTCACCGAAGTCGCCTGGCTGCAGGTGATGATCGGCCAGGGCATCGTCCCCGAGCGCTACCACCCGATGGTCGACATGCTGAGCGAGGCGGAGATCGTGCAGGTGGTCGAAGGCACGCGCGCGGTCCTCGATCGCGCCGCCGCGGCCATGCCGATGCACGCCGACTTCATCGCCAAACATTGCCGCGCTGGTTGATGTCGGGTTCATGGAGATCGCAAGCCCACCCTCGGCAACTGCTCCATGCGTTGCTCTACCGAGTCCATCCATGGACTCGTCATCCCCCTGCGGGACCTGGACTCGCACCATCCATGGCGCTCGCCCTGCGGGCAGCATTCGCTGCTCAAAACGGCAGTCCTGCCGTTTTGTCTCCCGCCGGCGGGAGAAGGGTAAGTGCCAGGCTCGCGCCTGCGGAACTGCAAGATATTCGACCGAGCGCGTGTGCGCCGCAGTTGAAACTCGTCCCACCTTGCTTTCCTTCTCCCGCTGGCGGGAGAAGGTCCCCAGGAGCGGCTCTCGCCAGGCTTTCCTTCTCCCGCTGGCGGGAGAAGGTGCCCGGAGGGCGGATGAGGGTGGTCGATGTAAATACGCGTCGATAGACGCCGCAATCTTCTATTGAAGGGAATTGATCCGCGGGAGTTGGCTATGCAAAAGCTGGTCGCATTGATGTTGTTCCCACTGCTTGTCGCGTCGGCGTCGGCTCTCGCCGAACCGCCGCAGCTCGTCGCCACCGTTGACTCGCCCGGCAAGGTGCTGCGCGTCGAGCTGAGCCTCGATGAAGGCCGCATCAGCTATTCCGTGCTGCGCTTCGGCAAGCCGGTCATCGCGCCGTCACGGCTCGGTTTCCTGTTGCGCAACACGGAAAAGCTCGAGCGCAATTTCGCCCTTGCCACGCAGGCCACGCGCAGCGTCGACGAGACCTGGGAACAGCCCTGGGGCGAGCGCCGTTTCGTGCGCAACCGCTTCAACGAACTGCGCACGCGCTTCAGCGAACAGGTCAAGCTGAAGCGCGATCTCGATGTGGTGTTTCGCGTCTACGACGACGGTATCGGCTTCCGTTACGAATTCCCGCAGCAGAAGAACCTGGCCGATGTGATCATCGACGACGAGCTGACCGAATTCGCGGTGGCGCCGAAGGCGACCGCGTGGTGGATTCCCGGCGGCGAATGGAACCGCTACGAGTACCTCTACAACAGGACGCCACTCGACGAGGTCGGCCAGGCCCACACGCCGATGACCGTGCGTACTGACGATGGCCTGCACATCGCCTTCCATGAAGCGGCCCTGGTCGACTATGCAGGGATGTGGCTGCGTCGGGTCGAGGGGCAACGCTTCAGGGCACAGCTCGCGCCGGCGTCGGAAGGCTGGAAGGTCCGCCGCCAGGCGCCGTTCACGACGCCCTGGCGAACCCTGGTCATTGCCGACAGCGCCGCCCAGCTCTACGAGTCGAACCTCGAACTCAACCTCAATGAGTCGAACCGGCTCGGCGACGTCAGCTGGTTCACGCCGGCCAAATACGTGGGCGTCTGGTGGGAGATGCATCTGGAGAAGTCCAGCTGGGCGACCGGACCGACGCATGGCGCGACCACGGCCAACACGAAGCGCTACATCGATTTCGCGGCGAACAACGGTTTCCGCGGGGTGCTCGTCGAAGGCTGGAACAAGGGCTGGGACGGGCAATGGTTCGGCAACGGCAACGATTTCGATTTCACCACGCCGACCGCGGACTTCGATCTCGAAGGCCTCGCCGCCTACGCGAAGTCGAAGGGCGTGCACCTGATCGGCCATCATGAAACCGGCGGCGCGGTCAGCCACTACGAGAAGCAGCTCGATGCCGCGCTCGACCTCTACGCGCGCCTCGGCATCGACGTGGTCAAGTCCGGCTATGTCGCCGATGCCGGCCAGATCGAACGCAATGACGGCGACGGCATCGTCCGTCGCGAGTGGCACGATGGCCAGTGGATGTCGCGCCATCACCTGCACGTGGTCGAGCAAGCGGCAAAGCGCCATATCGCGTTCAACCCGCACGAGCCGATCAAGGACACCGGCCTGCGGCGCACGTATCCGAACTGGGTATCCCGCGAAGGCGCGCGCGGCATGGAGTATGCGGCCTGGGGCAACCCGCCGAATCCGCCGGAGCATGAAGCCAATCTGGTCTTCACGCGCATGCTCGCCGGGCCGATGGATTTCACGCCGGGCATCCTCAGCCTCCAAGGCCGCGGCCAGGCCGTGCAGACCACGCTGGCCAAGCAGCTCGCGCTCTATGTCGTGCTCTACAGCCCGATCCAGATGGCGGCCGACCTGCCGGAGAACTATGCCAAGCATGCCGATGCCTTCCAGTTCATCAGGGACGTCGC
>DAIMYT010000179.1:0-836 GCA_036734345.1 Dokdonella sp.
GCGGGCCTGCGCGACTCCCAGTGGCGAAAGGCCGGGTCCGGGCTTTTCATCCATGGAGGGAACGGGCACGTAGTGGCCATGGCGCACCACGACGATGGTGCGCGCCGCGGGTGACTGCGCGGCGTGAACGGGCGTCGTCGCGACGAGGAGGAGAAAGACGCCGGCCAGGATCTTGTTCATCGCCTAAGTCACCTTCTGATGCGAAGCAGGAACGCCATGATGGGCAATCCGGCCTGCCGAAACCACCCGCGGCGGCCCGGCGCCTGCAAGACAACCGCACGGGCCAGTCGCCGGGCCTGCAGACCTACCCCACCTCCGCCTTGCGACGGGTTTTGCATGCCGGCGGGGTTATCTAGACTGTCAGGTTCGGCGAATCCTCCACCTGCCCGGGCCATCCACGGATCTCCATGTCACGAGTTTTCCAGCGCCGCGTGTCGGCTGCCGCGCTCAGCATTGCCGCTTTCGTTGCACCCCCTTGCCTCGCCGAGGAGCTGGCGATCGCCGAAAGCGAAGCCGAACGGCGCGCCAATGCGGCCACCGCTGCTGCCGGCAAAGGTGATCCACTCCTCAATGATGCGCCGTGGACGACCGAGTCGATCCGCGTTACCGCCAGGGGCACCGCCAATGACTGGCCATCGGCCCTGGCCACCGACGTGGTGACCCACGACGATGCCATCGCCGCGCCTGCCGATTTCCAGGATCTGATCACGCGCGTGCCGGGGGTCGGCGCGACCGGACAGAACGGCATCTTCGAGACATTTTCGATCCGCGGCAGCGGGGCCAACGGCATCCTGATCCTGGTCGGCGGCAGGCCGATAACGGCCCAGGGACCGGCC
>DAIMYT010000179.1:846-6330 GCA_036734345.1 Dokdonella sp.
GACGAAACCCGCTTCGCCGTCCGTCTCGGCATGCGCCAGGTCAACGGCCTCGCCAACCGCGACGCGGCCGCGATCGTCGCCGCACGCGAGGACCGGCCCTCTGCCTCGATCGACGATCTCTGGCGACGGGCCGGCGTGCCGGTTGCTTTCGTCGAGCCGATCCTGCTCGGCGACATCAACGTGACGCGCGGGCCCGCGGTCGTCCACTTCGGCGCCGGCGCGCTCGGCGGCGCGGTTTCGATCGAGCCGCGCTGGTTCGATGCCCCGTTCATGCAGGGCGGCTACGCGTCATCGGGCAACGAATCTTCGCTGGCGGCCGGAACCGGATCGGCGGACTTCTCGGTCGCGGTCGCGCGCCACCAGGCCGGGGACAGCGAGGCGCCCGATCGCACGCCGCTCAACTCCAGTTACCAGCGCGAGAGCGCGGCGCTGCAATACCGGACTCGCTTAGGCGAATTCGAGATGGACGCACTGTTGCTGCCGTCACGTACGGAAAACATCGGCAAGTCCAACTCGCGCTTTCCCGGACGCGACACGACCTATCCCGAAGACAGCCACACGCTGGGCCGCTTCCGCTTGCGCCATTCCAGCGGATTCGAGGCGACCGCGCACGCCCACGACCAGTACCTCGGTACCTGGAACCGGAGACCTGGGCGCGAGGACACGTTCTCCGCGGTCAGCAGCACCGATTTCGGCGCGACGGCACAACAGACCTTCACGCATGGCGCGACCACCAGCAATATCGGCGTGGAGTACCTCGGGCGACGCGACGTCGAGGGTTACGACGCGTCGGGCAGCGTGCTCAACCGCAACTACAGCCTGAAGGACGGCAGCGAGGATTCGTGGTCGCTTTTCGCCATCAGTGACTGGCGCGCCACTCCGCTACTCGGGTTCGAATTCGGCGGACGGGTGACCTCGATCGGGCAGGAACAGGCCGGGGCAAGTTCCAGCGATTCGGCCAGCGCGCTGACCGCAGGCGCGGTGTGGACCCCGGGCGACCTGGGTCGATGGACGCTGAACCTGGCCTCCGGCTATCGCTTCCCGACCCTGGAAGAGCGCTTCTACACGGGCGTCACTGCGCAGGGCGAGATTGTCGGCAACCCCGACCTCGGCGCCGAACAATCGCGCGGAATCGATCTCGGCTACGCCCTGCATTCGGGCGATTGGGGCGGGGAAATCCACGTCTGGCGAACCCGCGTCGACGATCTCATCCAGTTGATCGAACTCGCCCCCGATGTCAACGGATTCACCAATGTCGGCAAGGCAAGACTGCATGGCGCGGAAGCCGTGCTCGGCTGGACACCGACCAACGAGTTGACCCTGCGCGGCAGTATTTCGATCGTTCGCGGTAGCGACGACGCGGGCCAGCGACTGTATGGGATCCCGCCGGTGACGGCCGATTTCGAAGCGCGCTATCGTGCCTCGAAGTTCGAGATCGGCGCGCGCTACACCCATCGCTGGAAGATGGACCGGCCCGGCTTCGAGGAACTGGAACGCAGCGCCGTCGACCTCGTCGATGCCGATGCGCGCTATCGCTTCACGCCTTCGTTCAACGTGCAGTTCTACCTGCGCAATGCGTTCAACCGGCAGTACTACGCCACGGCCGACGAACTTTCGACGTTTGCGCCGGAACGTTCCATAGGCGTCAATCTCAACTGGACTATGCACTGAGCAGCGCGCCACGCGCCTGGCCGGAACGGCCACGACCCGGCGCGGCGATCTCCATGCCGGCATCGCTGGTGACCTCGTGCTGAATCGCGGCAACCGCCCGGCGGCTTAATCGCGGCTGTCGCGCGAATCGACGGTTCAGCCGCTATTGCGGGGCCGCGCACCACTGTCTCCCGACGTTTCCAACAAACATTCCAACAAACGAAGGAGAAACCCCGATGCGCAACCTGCCCCTCGCTCTCGCACTTGCCACCCTGCTGTCCGGTCCTGCACTGGCCGACACCGCACCGACCACCGAACCCAGCAATACATCCAGCGTGCCCGCCATGGCCCTGACCCAGGCCGAGGTGGAAGGACGCATCGCTTCCGCAGGCTTCACCGAATTCCGGCTGCTGTCGTTCAAGAATGGCATCTGGAAAGCCGATGCCCGCGGCGGTGAAAAGGAGTGGGTGGATGTCTACGTCCATCCCATTACGGGCAAGGTATTCCGCGAAGGCAAGCCTTCGCCGCTCAACGCACAGGATATCGAGGCCAAGGTTACGGCAGCGGGCTACCAGGACGTCCATGACGTCGACTTCAAGGGTGGAATCTGGAAGGCCGAAGCCGACAACGGCAAGGGCGACGAAGTCAACCTGCTGGTCGACCCCGACGACGGCTCGGTGATCAGCGAAGCCAACGACTGATCAGACTCATCCGGCACGACAAGCGGACGGAGCCAACCCTGCCGGGCGCTCCGCCCGCCCCGCCGGCGCACCGAATCGGGCCGGCCCCCGCACCGCGCGGGGCCGGCGACACCGACTCACCACGGCACATCGGAGCCGTCCCAGGCCACGAAGCGGCCGCTGTCGGCCGGCGTGGCGGCGGCAATGATGGCCAGCAACTGCGCCGCCGCGCGTTGCGCGGAAAACAGCTTGCCCTCGGCCACGCGCGCGTGGAACGGTGCCGACAACGGCGTGTCGACCGTGCCCGGATGCAGCAGCAGGCAGCAGGCGTGACGATTGCGCCGCGCCAGTTCGACAGAAAATGTCTTCATCAGCTGGTTCTGCGCGGCCTTCGACGCACGATACGCGTACCAGCCGCCTGCCCGGTTGTCGCCGATCGAGCCCACCCGCGCCGACAAGGAAGCAAACACGACGGGTTGGCCCCGGGCCAGCAACGGCATCAGCGCCCTGGCCAGCAGGATTGGCGCGAACGCGTTGATCGCGAAGACCCGTTGCAAGGCATGCAGGTTGACCTGAGCGATCGATTTCTCCGGTTTGACCTCGCCATCGTGGAGCAGGCCCGCCACGTGCGCGACCAGGTGCAGGGGCACGCCGCGTGCCTCCAGCGTGTCCGCCAGTTGCGCAATCGCAGCTTCGTCGGTCAGGTCGGCGTCGACCAGCAAGAGTCGCTTGCCGGCTGCCCTGTGCAACTCCAAAAGCGCGGGAGAGCGGGTGGCCGAACGCGAGACCGCGCACACCGAGCCGACCTCGCGGTTGCCGACAAGCCGGGTGACCATGGCCAGCCCGATGCCGCTGCTCGCGCCACAAACCAGCGCATGGGCGGGCACGTCGAGCCCGGCAACCGGCGGCATTCCCGGAACCAGATCCATCATCACCCCCTACCAGTTGGAGCTGCCAGGCCCGCCCTTGACCGGACCGGCAATTTCGTCGGTCATCCAGCCACCGTAGAAACCGCCGGGCTGTGGCCGCACGCGCTCGCCGTCCACTTCGCAATGCAGCCGCCCCGGGTAGAACGAAAACCAGCCCGCGATCGCGGCGAATTCCGGCCTCGGTTCGGGATAGCTCCAGGCAACGGCCTGCAACGCCGGCAGGCCGGGAATGCAGACCGACCAGTAGGCCGCACGACCCTTCCATTCGCAGATCGAAGTACCCGGCGCAGCGACCAGCAGGCCGGGGTCGACGTCGGCAGGTGGCAGGTAGAACGTCGGCGGGCTCGCGGTTTCGATCACGCGGCGGGTCCGCATGCTTTCGGCTACGACGCGGCTACCGACCCTGACCACGACGCGACGCGGATCGACAGAGTGCGCAGGCGGCCGCGGAAAATCCCACACCGACAACTGGCCGGCACGCGGCGTCTCGGCAAAGGGCGGGCGTGACTCCCCCGTGTATTGCCACGGCGGCGTTGCATGGTCGGACAAGGCATCCTCGTTATCGATTCGGCGCTCAGGCGTCGGAACATAGCTGGCTGCGCGTCATGGCAAAAACAAGCCCCGCGCCCCTGCCTGCGCGGCATCGGTTGCGTGCGGTACTCAATCGCCACCGCCAGTCAGGCGCCTGCCTTCGCCCCGCGCACTCATCGCGTCGAGATCCAGTTCGGTGTCCAGCCGCTCGGCCAGTTCGCCGCTCATGCGTCCCGCATCGCGCAGGCGATTGACGACTTCGCGTTGCGCGTCGAGCGCCTGCAAAAGCAAACGACTGCGCGGATGCGCGGTGTCGCGAGGGCAAGCCGTGGCGATGCCGAGCGTTCCCTCGTCGATTTCCGTGAGGAGGATCCTGCAGGTCTCGGCATCGGGGCCTGCTGTCGCCCTGCCGGCCTCCCGGATGGCCGCCAGGCCGGCGCGGCGCGCCTTCAGGCGTGCACGCCGCTCCTCGCGCCGCTCGCGCACGGGATCGCCCGCCTTGAGCCAGCGCACCAGGGGCATCAGCGTGGCGCCCTGCACGACCAGCGTCGCAATGATCACGACCAGGGTGAGGAACACGATCGTGTGCCGGACCTGCCCGTTATCGCCAAGGCTCAATGGCAGCGCCAGCGCCAGCGCCAGCGAGACGACGCCGCGCATGCCGGCCCAGCCGATGACCACCTGTTCGGCGGTCGACGATTCGGCGGTGCGACCGATCCCCATTGCAGCAACCAGGCGCGGCACGAGCAGCATCCAGGCGATGCGGATCGCCACGATCGCAGCGGACAGGACCACGCCGGCCACGATCACGTCGTTTCCCGGCCAGTCGACCGCGATTTCGCCGATCAGCAGGCCAAGCAGCAGGAAGACCAGCGCGGTGCTGGCATACCGCAGGAAGCTCCACACCGTCCGGGCGGCCAGGCGCACGACCGGCGACGACACGCGGAAACTCGACCAGCGCAGCATGAAACCGAGCGTCACCACGGCGAGGACGCCCGAGCAGCCGAACCGTTCCGCAAAGTGGTATGCCAGGTATGGCGTGACCAGGGAGATGCCGACTTCAAGCGGCACGCTGTCGGCCTGTCGACGAACCATGGCCGCGCCAGCACCGATCAGCAGCCCGATGGCGACACCGGTGGGCGTTTCGCGCAACAGCGACCAGAGCACGTCGCTCCATGCGAAATGCCCCGACACCAGCGCTTCCACGGCGATTCCGTAGGCGACGATCGCCACGGCATCGTTGACCAGGCCTTCGCCCTCGAGGATGACGACCAGGCGGTGCGAGAGCCCTGTCTTGCCCGCAACAGCAGTGGCCGCCACGGGATCCGGCGGTGCGATGATCGCGCCGAGCACGAAGGCCGCGGCCCAGGACAAACCAACCAGCGCGTGGCCGACGACGGCCGCGACGCCTGCCGTAGCCAGGACCAGGCCGACCGCGAGCAAGGCGATCGGCAGGAGGTTTCGGCGGAATGCCTTCAGCGGAAGCGCATAGGCCGCCGTCATCAGTAGTGGCGGAAGGAAGGCGAAAAGGACGAGGTCGGGCGGCATGCGCACGGGCGGCAGGTCCGGGACGAGGTGCCAGGCTGCGCCCCCGGCGATGCCGACGGTGGCGAACAGGACCGGCGCCGGAAGGCTGATGCGGCGGGCGAACAGCGCCGTCGCGAGGATCAGGGCCAGCAACAGGAACGCGACAT
>DAIMYT010000180.1:0-6147 GCA_036734345.1 Dokdonella sp.
CAGCTTGCCGTCGACCTGGACACGGACGCCGAGTTCACTGAGCGTGCCCAGCGGGTTGGCGCCCGCACCGTAACCGGTCGCCTGCAGGGTGCGCGAGATCGAGGCATCGATCGAGCGAAAAGTCGCGTCGCCGAGCAGGGCACCCTTCTTGCCGGTGCTGGCGTCGTAGGAGGTCAGTTGCGAACGCAGGGCGACATAACTGTTGTAAGCATTGACGAAACTGTCGAGAGAACTGCGGATGGCGCCCCGATCGACAGCGACTTCCAGCGCAACCGTCTGCCCCGGCTGAGCCTGGGCCAGGTTCAGAGTTACCCCGTCGATGGCCGTGCTGATCTGGTTCGTCGCCGCGCTGACCTCGACCGAGTCGATGCGCACGATAGCGTCGCGGGCGGGCCTGGCTTGGGTCAGGCCCGCGACGAGCGTGTCCAGGCCGCCGTCGCCGCCGCTGGCAGTCACGCTGAACGCATTGGCGAGGCCGCTCTGGTTGGCGCTGAGCACGAGTTGCGCCCCGCCGCTACCGTTGACGATGCTGGCACTGATGCCGGGATTGTTGCTCGCGCCGTTGATCGCGTCGCGGATGCCGGCCAGGGTGTTTGACCCGCTGTCGATGTTCAAATCGAGTGTGGCAGTTCCGACACTGATACTCAGCGTGCCGGTGCCAACCACCGCCGAACTGCCGGAGTAGCTGGCCGAGACCGATTTGCCGGCCTCGGCCAGTTGCACGACTTCGATTGCGTAGCGACTTGCGCTCGAAGCGCTGGTCGCGCTGGCCGTGAGGATGCTGGTATTGGCGGAGACGGCGGTTCGCGCCTGGAACGCGGCCCCGGACTTCAGCCCGGCCAGCGCATCACGCAGTGTCGACAGCGAAGATTTAAGCGAGCCCAGTGCGGAAACCTGGGTGGTGATCTTGCTGCGTTGCGAATCGATCGTGGTCTGCTGCGGCGCACGTTCGGCGGCGACCAGCTGGCTGACCAGCGAATTGATGTCGAGGCCGGATCCGAGTCCCGCTGCGCTGAGTCCTGCCATGATCGTATCTCTCCAGCCGTCCGGCTTTCCTCTGAAGAAGCCGCCCGTTGCCGGGCGGCTCCAGTTTCCCAGTCCAGGACCGGGGCATTCGATGCGACATCCCTGTCGCGGGTGCCCGGGGATCCGGGCAAATCTGCATTCCCTGGAACGATGCGACATCCCTGTCGCGCTTGCCCTGTCGGCCGGGCTGCCTTGAAGCCATCCATGGTTGCGACTTCCGTGTCGCTGGCGTCCACTGAACCGGGCGCCTTTCAACTCTTCAATCGTTGCGACGTCCGTGTCGCGCATGCTCGATCAGCCGAGCCGCCTTGAAACCCATGTCCAGGTGCGACGTCCCTGTCGCTGGCGCCCGATCAACCGGGCGCCTTTGAACTCTTCAATCGTTGCGACGTCCGTGTCGCGACTGCTCATCAACCGAGCAGCTTGAGAACGCTCTGCGGCAGGGAGTTGGCCTGCGACAACACCGAGATACCGGCCTGTTGCAGGATCTGTGCCCGGGTCAGCTTGGCCGTCTCGGCCGCGAAGTCCGCGTCCTCGATGCGGCCGCGCGAGGCGTCCAGGTTCTGCGAGACCGCCTGCAGGTTGGAGATGGTCGACTCGAAGCGGTTCTGGATCGCACCGAACGAGCTGCGCAGGTTGCTGACCGTGGTCAGGGCCGCGTCGACACTGGCCAGGGCGTCATTGGCGCCGTTGACCGTGCTCACATCGAGCGTGTCGAGGGTCGATCCGAGCGCCGTGGTGGCGGCCGCACCGGCAAGACCGAATCCGGACGCACCGATGTCAGCGGAACCGGCGGCCTGGCCCTGGCCGAGGCGCGTATCAACCTGCAGCGTGCCGGCGGTGAAATCGACCGTGGCCGTGGCGTTGGTGATGCCGGCGTTGTTGAAGGCGTCATTGATCGCCGACTGCAGCGTGCTTTCCGAGTAGGTGCCGGCAGTGACCGTGGCGGTCCTCTGGTTCGCACCAGTGCCGATAACGATGGACTGATCCGCGCCAAAGGTCAGTGTCGTCAGCGGGCCAATGCCCAATACGCCGGTATCGGTTGCCGTGGTGCGGCTGTACTGGCCGATCTGGTTGGTGCCGACGCCCTGCGACAGGTTGATGCCGATCGTCTCGCCGGCGTTCGCGCCGACCTGGAAGTTGAGCTGGCCGGCGCTGCCGTCCAGCGTCTTGGTGCCGTTGAAGCTGGTCTGCGTGGCGATGCGGTTGATTTCGAGCAGGCGCTGCTGGACTTCGGAGTTCAGCGCGGCGCGGTCTGCGGCGTTGTTCGTGCCGTTGGCCGACTGCACGGCGAGTTCACGGATGCGCTGCAAGTTGCTGTTGACCTCGCCGAGGGCCGATTCGGTCGTCTGCGACAGCGAGATGCCGTCGTTGGCGTTGCGCACGGCCTGGTTGAGGCCACGGATCTGCGTGCTGAAGCGGTTGGCGATGGCCAGGCCGGCGGCGTCATCCTTGGCGCTGTTGATGCGCAGGCCGGACGAGAGACGCTCCAGCGAAGTGGACAGGGCATTCTGTGACGAGCTGAGGTTGCGTTGTGCATTCAGCGAGTTGACATTGGTGTTGATGGTGAGCGACATGACTATTCTCCTGCGTGGATCGGTTGGGCCGCATCAAAGGCGGTTCGTGGTGCTAACCGGCGAACCGTCCCTGGTAGGATGCTGGCCGCCTCAGGAGAAGGAATCGGCTTCATTTCGGAGAACTTTAGGGTTTTTTTCGCGGGGGCCGAAAAAATTTTCGGGCGTCAGGAATCGGGCCTGGCCAGGCCTCAGCGGATGTAGTTGAACAGCGACAGACCCTGGACTTTCACATAGGCCTGCTGGGCTGCCTGCAGGCCGAGCATCTGCATGTTGAGCTTGGCGACCGCGCTGGCGTAGTCGAGATCCTCGATCCCCGACAGGGTCGCCTTGACCTGCACGCCGAGCGAGTCATTGACCGAGGCCTGCTGATCGAGCACGTTCATGCGCCCGCCCACCGAGGCGCGCGTGTCGATCATGCGCGCCGAGACCTGGTCGAGGTTTTCCAGGCCGCGATTGAGGATGTTCATTTGCGCCGCACGGTCCTGCGCGGTGGCGACCGGAGCCTCCAGTGCGCGCGCGATGTCCTCGATCGTGGAGAACGCCGAACGCCCGGCGCTGGGCGCGATGTCGAAGCGGTCGCCCGTGGCGGCGATCCCGCTGAGATCGAGCTGGATGCCGTTGAAGGCGATCGTCGTGCCGGCCGGGTCGAAGGTGCCGCTGGCAATCGCACCGGATGCGGTGCCGGTGATGTCGTAGGTGGTCGGCGAGGTAAAGGTGATCTGGTAGGTGTCGGGCACGAATGCGCCGGCGCTGGTCACCGACGTGTTGCCGGCGATCACGCTGCCGGTGTTGGTCCCGGCAGCCGCCGTCTGGAAGGTTCCATTGCCGCCGGGAATATCGAGGAAGACGCGCGAACCCGGATCGTTGCTGGCCACGGTCTGGCCCGGCGCGATCTCGATGGCGCGCGTGCCCTGGTCGCCCTGGTAGACGATGCCCGTGGGCGTCTGCGCGAACGGCTGGGTGCGCGTGGCGTTGCCGGCGAACACATATTCGCCATTGCCGTCGCGGCTGTTGGCGATCTGCACCATCTGCTGCAGGCGCTGGCGAAGCTCCTTGGCGATGGCGCCACGCGACTCATTGCTCTGCGTGCCATTGGCGGCCTGCAGGGTCAGCTCGCGCACGCGCGCCACGAGGTCGCCGGCCGCGGTCAGTGCGTTTTCCTCGTTGGCCAGGCGGCTGTTGGCGAAATCGATGTTGCGCGTGTACTGCTCGTTCGCGTTGACGAAGCTGTTGAGGTCGACCGCGCGCGCCGCGCCGACCGGGTCGTCGGCCGGGGTCAGGATGCGCCGCCCGGTGGAAACCTGCAGTTGCGTGTGCGCCAGCGAGGACTGCTGGTTGAGCATGGCGTTGACCGATTGCTGGTGGATCCAGTTGGTGGCGATACGCATTTCAGCGTCCTCTGACGGCGGCTAGCAGCGAGTCGAACAACGCGCTGGCGACATTGATGACCTGGGCAGCGGCCTGGTAGGACTGCTGGAACTTGATCAGGTTGGCGGCCTCCTCGTCGAGGTTGACGCCGGAGATGTTCTGCTGCGATTGCAGCGACTGGTTGAGCAACGCGGTCTGTGCATCGAGCCCCGATTGCGCCTGCTGGGTCACCGTGCCGACGCCGGCGACGAGCTGCCCGTAGGCGTTGGTGATCGTGCTGTTGCCGCCGTCGAGCACGCCGCGCGTGGCAATGGCGGCCAGCGCCAGCGCATTGGTGTTGTCGCCGACGCCGGCCGTATTCGCGCTCACCTGGAACTGGTCGCCGGCCTGCGGCGACCCGCCGAGATCGAGCTCCCAGCCGGCGCCGGCGATCGGCGTCCCGGGCGTGTAGGTGAACGGCCCGCTGGTGGTGGCGCTGCTCGCGTTGTAGATCGTGTAGGTGGTCGGGTCGCTGAACTGGATCGTCGACGGACCGAACAGGTTCGGGTTGCTCGCATCGGTCATCCTGACGCCGTTGACCGTGCCGGTGCCGATGTTGGTCGATGTCGAGGAGGCGGCCAGCGGTGATGCCGCGGCGATCCGGCTGACGTCGGTGATCAGCACGCTGATGCCGGAGGCGGCGGCTTGCGTCGGCCGGATCAGGAAACTGTCGCCGGCGGCAGCGGCGCCGCCACCAACCACGAAGGCGAGCCCGTCAGCCAGGAACGGATCGCCGGGCGTGCCGGTTCCGCTCAGGGCGACGGCCGTGCCATCGCTGCGCGTGGCCGACCAGGCGCTGCCGTCGTAGCGCAGCCGATAATCCGAGGTGGTCAGGCCGGAAACGTCGGCGATGCTGGCGCTCACGGTCGCCGTGCCCGTGTTGTTGCGATTGCCGAGCACGCTCGGCGAAGGGATGCCGAAGAAGTCGCCGCCGAATTGCCCGTTGAGGTCGAAGCCGGCGCGATGCTGTTCGTTGAACGTGCTGGCCAGCGCCACTGCGGCGCGGCCCAGAGCGTTGCGCGACGGATCGAGCACGTCGCGACGGAAATCGAGCAGGCCACCGAGGCTGCCGCCGCTGACCTGGCTGGTGATGACGGTGCCGCCGGGCCCGGCGATGTCCATGCGGGTCGCGTCGTAGGCGTTCTGCACGGCCTTGAACGTACTCGCGTTGCCACCGAGCACGAGGGTCTGGCCACTGCCGATGAAGACGTTCAGCTGGTTGCCATCCTGCGGGACGACGCTGATGCCGACATGTTCGGAGAGCTGGCGCACCAGTTCGTCACGCTTGTCGAGCAGGTCATTGGGCGGAACGCCCGCGGCACCGGCGCGCTGGATTTCCACATTGAGGCGGGCGATGCTGGCGCCGAGCTGGTTGATCTGGCCGACCTCGTCGCCGATGCGCTGCTCGGTCTCGCGACCCATGCTGTCCATGCGCCCGGCCAAGGTATGCAACCGTGTCGAAAGGGCATTCGCCTGGCCGAGCAGGGCCTGGCGCGTGGAGGTATCGGCCGGGTGGTTGGCCAGGTCGTTGACGCCGGCGTAGAAACGGTCGAGCGCGGGCTGCAGGCCGGTGCTGGTGTCCGCCAGCAGGTTGTCGATGCGCCCGGACAGGTCGTTCAGCGCGACCAGGCGACTCTGTGCGGACGTGCCCTCGCGGACCTGGGCGGTCAGGTACTGGTCGTACAGGCGACGCACGCCGACCAGGTCGACGCCGCTGCCGATGAAGGCCGGACCGTAGCGCTGCGGAATGCGCGCGCCGAAGTCGGTCATCTGCCGCGTATAGCCCGCCGTATTGACGTTGCTGATGTTGTGGCTGGTCGTATTCAGGGCAATCTGCGAGGCGAGCAGGCCTGAAATTCCGGTGGACATGATGTCGGGCATGGCGATCTTCCGGTGACGGGATGCCGTCGCGTATCAGTCAGACTGACGGCGGCGGGTCGGGAAACTTGAATGGTTCGGAAGCATCGAGCTGGAGCCGCGGCTTCTGTTCCGGATCGAATGTGGACAGGGGCCTGGGCACGGCGCGCGGCTGCTCGATGGCCGCGAGCGCCTCGCGCATCGGCGCGCTGTCGGCGACCTGGCCAAGCTTGCGCGCGTAATCCGGGTCGGTGGCATAGCCCGCCGACTGCAGGGCGCG
>DAIMYT010000181.1:0-6123 GCA_036734345.1 Dokdonella sp.
CCGAGATGTTCACGGTGATGTTCGCGATCGCGCGCACCGCGGGCTGGGTCGCGCACTGGCTGGAACAGCAGGTTACGCCGGACGCCAAGATCGGACGCCCGCGCCAGGTCTATACCGGCTCGGCCGAGCGCGACTACGTGGCCCCGGGCAAGCGCTGACCCGCGTCTTCGGGCGGGCCGGCGCCGACAGGCCGCCGGCCCCGTTTCAGGAACGTTCCTGCCCGCGCTGGAGTTCGCGCAGCGCGTCGACGCTGGCGCGGCGCATCGGACGCTCGGATATGCGGTCCAGCGGCGCCTGGCGCAGGCCATCCAGCGGAAATACGGTGAGGTCGATCGGCGTGCCGCCTGCGCTGAAGAGCAGGGCGGGATAGTCGCCCGTGTGATCCGCATCGAGTCGCAGGCGTCGCTCCTGCTGGTCGAAGGGAATCCCGTTGGCGCGCAGGAACATCGCCAGTTCATCCGGGTCGTCGGTAAAAAGGTGCAGGCAGACCGCGGAATATTCATCGGCCGTCCCCTCGAGCACGGGTCCGACCAGGCGGGGCTCGAAGCGGGCGAGGAAGCGCATGGCCTCGAGTGCGGCATCGCGAAGCCGCGCCAGTCGCAGCGGCTGCGATCCGGCCTGGAACAGGCGCTGGTGTTCGCGCAGGGCCTCCTCGATTTCCGCGTTGCGTGGCAGCGGCAGCGAATCGGGTTGACCGAAATAAGAAGCGGCTTTCAGTTTTGCCGCGTGGTAATCGCGCAGCCCCTGTTCGGCGATCAGGCGCGCGGCTTCCACGGCGATGCGTCGACGCATGTTCGCGGCCGTGTCGCGAAGTTGCGGTCGCGAAGGGCGCATCAGAAGACGTCGTAGGCTTCGCGTTGTTCTTCGTCTTTCTGGTCGGGCCGCGTCGCCAGCTGGGTGACATCTTCGGTCTTGAAGAACTCGGTGATCGAATCCGGATCACCGGCCGGCGCGAGCAGGCCGCTGTTGCGATCGACGCGTGCCGTGGTGATTCCCGGCGGCATGTCGAAAGGCTGTTCCTCCATGTCCTTCAGGGCCGCACGCATGAATCCGATCCAGATCGGCAGCGCCGACTTGGCGCCGAATTCGCGGCTGCCGAGCGAGCTGAAATCATCGAAGCCGACCCAGGCCGTGGCCACGACGCGGGCGTTGAATCCCGAAAACCAGGCGTCGCGATATTCGTTCGTGGTGCCGGTCTTGCCGGCCAGGTCGCCGCGCTTGAGCACCATGGCGCCCGACCCGGTGCCGCGGCGCACGACATCGCGCATCAGCGATGTCACCAGATAGGCATTGCGCGCATCGACCACGCGCGGCGCAAGGCGTGGTTCGCCGGGATTGGGCGGGACGCTGGCCGAAGCGTTGGCGCTGGCGATCGGACTGAAGCCCGTGGTCTCTTCGGCCGCCATCAGCTCGCGTTCGCGCTGGTCCTCGAGCACTCGCTGCGGGCAGTCCCTGCAGGCGCGCACCGGATCGGCGCGGTAGATCACCTTGCCGTCGCGATCGGCGATCTCGGCGATGAAGTAGGGGTCGACGAGGAAGCCGCCATTCGCCAGTACCGCGTAGCCGCGCGCCATCGACAGGGGCGACACCGCGGCCGTGCCCAGCGCCATCGAGAGGTTCTCGGGGACCTGCTGCGGCGAGAAGCCGAAGCGGGTCACGTATTCATGGGCATAGTGCACGCCGATCGCGTCGAGCAGGCGCACCGACACGAGGTTCTTGGAACGGACCAGGGCTTCGCGCAGGCGGATCGGGCCGTCGAACTTGCCGTCGTCGTTGGATGGCGTCCACAGGCCGTTCGGACGCGACACGTCCGGAAACACCAGCGGTGCGTCGTTGACCACCGATGCCGGGGTGAAGCCATGATCGAACGCCGCCGAGTAGATGAACGGCTTGAAGCTCGATCCCGCCGAGCGGTTGGACTGGGTGGCTCGGTTGAACTTGCTGCGCGAGAAATTGAATCCGCCGATCAGTGAGCGGATCGCGCCATCGTCCGGATCGAGTCCGACCATGGCGCCCTGGACCGCAGGAATCTGGGCCAGCTTCCACTGGCCTTCATCGTCGAGCGAGACGCGGATGATGTCGCCGACCTTGAGTACGGCGTCGACGCGTTTCGGAGCAGCGCCGCGGCGACTGTCGTCGATGTAGGGTCGCGCCCACTCGACGGCGCCCAGGCCCAGCGCGGCCGTCTGGCCATCGCCCAGCGCCACCAGGGCCTCCTCGCCATCGACCTGGCTGACGATGCCGGGAACCAGCCCGTTGAACGTCCGGTAGCCCTCGATCAGCCCGGCGAGGGCCTCGGGGCTGGCCTGGGGCGGAACCTCGGCGTGGCCTTCCGCGCCGCGATAGCCGTGGCGCATGTCGTAGTCCACCAGCGAATCGCGCAGCGCCTGGTTGGCGGCCTCCTGGTCGCTGGAATCGATCGTCGTGCGGATCACGTATCCGTTGTTGAGCGCCTCGTTGCCGAGCCGCTCGATGGCCTGCTGGCGGACCAGCTCGGCCACATAGGAGGCTTCGATCTCGATCGGCGGCTCGTGCGCGAAGGACTGGTCGGGCTCGGCCATCGCCTGGTCATAGCCCGCCTTGTCAATGTGGCCGAGATCGAGCATCCGGCCGAGCACATAGGCGCGGCGCAACAGCGCCCGCGGGCGGTTGTTGATCGGATTGCCGGTCGAAGGGAACTTGGGCAGGGAGGCGAGCATGGCGCACTCGGCCTGGGTCAGCTGGTCGAGGGTCTTGCCGTAGTAGAACTCCGCCGCAGCGGCGATGCCGTAGGCGCGGTTGCCGAAGAAACTCTTGTTCAGATAGAGCGCCAGGATGTCGTCCTTGCTCAGGGCACTCTCGATGCGGAAGGCCAGGAAGATCTCAGACAGCTTGCGCGTATAGGTCACTTCCGGGCTCAGGAAGAACTGGCGTGCCACCTGCTGGGTGATCGTGCTGCCGCCGGCAACGTGCTTGCTGCCGGTCGTCGTAACCAGCCACACTGCACGCAGGATGCCGCTGATGTCGATGCCGGAATGGCTGTAGAAGTCGGCATCCTCGGCGGACAGGACCGCATACTTGAGCCGGTCGGGGACCTGGCTCATGTCGATCGGGATGCGCCGGGTTTCGCCGAAGGTCGCCATCAGCTTGCCATCCGCCGACAGTACCTTGAGCGGAACCTGCAGCTGGACATCCTTCAGCGTTTCCACCGAAGGCAGGCGCGGGGAGATCAGCCAGTAGGCTATGCCCAGGGCCAGGCAACCGAGGATGGCGCCGCTCAATCCGAGATAAAGGGCGTAACGGAGCAGACGAAGAAATATTCTCATGCAGCAGGCGCGACTTGTGATGGCATTCAAGGAAGGATCGGTGTGCAAGCGACAGAGTATAGGTCCAATGCGGTTTTCGGGCAGCCACATGGGTCGCTGCAAGGGTCCGGGCGGGGAAATTCCGACTGTTTTAGCGACGGGATCGACTATTTGAGCGCTCCCTGTTGCCAATTGGTTAAGTTTTAGATTTAATGTGAAAACACATGTTTCGCTCGTAAGGGCGCGTGGGAAGGGGAAAAAGTAGTGGGACTCTTCACTCCTAAGGCACCGGTTCTGATCGGAGTCGACATCAGTTCAACGGCCGTTAAGCTGTTGCAGCTGGGTCAGGCTGGCGGTCGCTACCGCGTTGAGCACTACGCCGTCGAGCCATTGCCGCCGAACGCCGTCGTCGAAAAGAACATCGTCGAAGTGGAGGCCGTGGGCGACGCGATTCGTCGCGCCCTCAGCCGATCGGGCGCAAAAACCCGGTTTGCGGCCGCCGCCGTCGCCGGATCCGCGGTGATCACCAAGATCGTGCCGATGCCTGCCGACCTGTCCGAAGAGGACATGGAAGCGCAGATCCAGATCGAGGCCAACCAGTACATCCCCTATCCGATCGAGGAAGTCAGCCTCGATTTCGAGGTGATCGGCCCGGTCAAGGACAACCCCGACATGGTCAACGTCCTGCTCGCTGCCTCGCGCACCGAGAACGTCGACCTGCGCGTGGCTGCCCTCGACCTCGGCGGGCTCGGGGCGAAAACCATGGACGTGGAAGCGTTCGCGATGGAAAACGCGTTCCGCCTGATCGCCGACCAGCTATCCGTTCCCAAGGATGCGGTGGTGGCGGTCATCGACGTCGGCGCAACCATGACCACGCTGATCGTGCTGCGCAACCAGCGCACCATCTATTCCAGGGAACAGGTGTTCGGCGGCAAGCAGCTGACCGACGAAGTGATGCGCCGCTACGGCCTCAGCTACGAGGAGGCCGGACTGGCCAAGCGCCAGGGTGGCTTGCCGGAATCCTACGAAATCGAGGTCCTCGAGCCGTTCAAGGAGGCGATGGTCCAGCAGATCAGCCGCCTCCTGCAGTTCTTCTTTGCCGGTAGCGAATACAGCCGCGTCGACCAGATCGTGCTGGCGGGTGGCTGTGCGTCGATCACCGGCGTCGCCGACATGGTCGAGGAGCAGCTCGGCGTGCCCTGCGTGGTCGCCAATCCGCTCGCCAACATGTCGCTCTCGTCGCGCGTGCAGGCGCAGACACTCGCCCAGGACGCGCCGGCGCTGATGATCGCGTGCGGTCTGGCGATGAGGAGTTTCGACTGATGGCCAGAATCAACCTACTGCCATGGCGAGCCGAGCGGCGCAAGCAGCGCGAGCGCGAGTTCTACATGATGCTGGCGGCTTCGGCTGCCGTCGCCGTCTTCGTCTTCCTGTGCGTCTCGTACTGGATGGGGCAGCGCATCGACAACCAGAACGACCGCAACAAGTACCTGACCGACCAGATCAAGCTGCTCGACAAGGACATCGAGACGATCAAGGACCTGGAAAAGGTCCGCTCGCAGCTGCTGGCACGCAAGGAGATCATCGAGGACCTGCAATCCAACCGTTCGCAGATGGTCCACCTGTTCGACCAGCTGTCGAAGACGATACCCGAAGGCACGCGCCTGACCTCGCTGAAGCAGGCCGGCGACAAGCTGACCCTCGAGGGCGTGGCCGAATCGAGCACGCGCGTCGCGACTTATATGGGCATGCTGGAGAATTCGCCGCAGTTCAAGGGCGCGGACCTGGGCAAGATCGAAAGCAAGGAAGGCGCGCCGGGCGCGGACAGCAAGATGCCCTATGTGTTCTCGCTGTCGGTCAATACCAGGAAAAACGACGAACAAGCCCAGGCCGACGGTGCCAATGCGGCTGCGGGTGGCTCGGACGAGCCTGCTGCTGCCGACGCCGCGGCAGCAGCCAAGCCTGCAGATCTCGGCGCACAGCTCAATAACGCCGCCGGCCAGCTGGCAGGAAAAAACCAGGCCACGAAGGCGACCGCCGAGGAGAAGAAGCCATGAGTTTCTTCGACGATCTCCGCAACCTCGACCGCAACAACGTCGGCGGCTGGCCGAAGTCGATCAAGGCGTTCTTCGCCATCCTGATCGTCGCCGTCATCCTGTTTCTCGGCTGGTGGTTCCAGATCAGCGCCCAGCAGGAAGAACTCGAGCGTGCCGAGGGCAAGGAAACGGCCCTGCGTGCCGAGTTCTCGAAGAAGCAGGCGCAGGTGGTCAATCTGGCGGCCTATCAGAAGCAGCTCGAGGACATGACCGACGAGCTGCAGCAGATGATCAACCAGCTGCCCGGCAAGACCGAAATGCCCAAGTTGATCAAGGAAATCTCGAATGCCGCGCTGGCCGCCGGCATTACCAACGAGCTTTTCCAACCCGGTGCCGAGGTCATGAAGGGCTTCTACGCGGAAAAGCCCATCCAGTTGCGCATGGTCGGCACCTATCATGAGTTTGGCGCCTTCATCAGCAAGGTGGCTTCTTTGCCGCGCGTGGTGATCCTGACGATGCACGACGTATCGCTGCGTCCAAGCGGCGCCCCCGGAGGAGCAAAGGGCCGGGGCGCTCCAGCGGCTGGTGGCACTCTGACCCTTGAAGGCACCGTGAAGACCTATCGCTACATGGACAATGAAGAGATCGCGGAATTCGACCAGGCCAATGCTCCGAAGACAACCGGAAGGCCGGTCGCACCCGCGCCCAAAGGAGGGAAGTGAGATGACCATTCAATTCGGTCGTGACTTGCCTCCTTTTGCAGCCGTAATCGTTTTTGCCGCTCTTAGTGGTTGCATGTCCGG
>DAIMYT010000182.1:0-6112 GCA_036734345.1 Dokdonella sp.
CCTGCCCGGTATTGAGCGGGGCATCCGCCGAGACCATGCGGAATGGCGTCCCTTCGTTGAGCACTACACGGGCGGCGAGGTGGTCTTCCTCGCTGATATGCAGCGTGCCGCGCGTCAACTGCATGAGCACGCCATTGCCGCCGAGGGCACTGGAAAATTCGCCAACCACCACCTCGTTGTTGACGAGTTGTAGCTGCAATGGCGCGGCGAGGTAGGCGGCCGGATCGATCGAGGCGCTTACAATGACCTCAGTGTCATTGAACCCGAACGGCGTCAACGGTATCCGGCTCGGCTCAATTCGCGGCGGATGCAGATCGACGACCCAGGCGCCAAGCAACGGAAAGCGCGTCGTGTTCGTGCCGACGGTACTGAGGATCGATCCCTCGATGCGTCCAGGCTGTGCGCCACCGCGCAGGTCATAGAGGTACTGCCCGCCGCCGACATTACGCAAGTTCTCGGCACTGCCATTGGTCAAATCAAACGAAAGATTGACAAGGTCGTAGGGGCGCCAAGTGACCTGGACGAGATCGGTGTTGGACGTCAGTCGTCGCAATATCGACAAGGCACGAGGGATCGGCATCAGTTCCCCTGGCCGCGTGGCGTCAATGGCCCGCGGACCGTCGCCGCCCAGCGTGTAGCCGAACGGTTGCAGGACCCAATCGAGAAAAATGTACTCCGCGTCGTTGGCGTTGGAACGACAGCCTTCTATGGCGCCGGACGTATTGAAATCAACCGAATCGGCGGCCATTCCCAAAGCGCTGGCACGTACCGTCATGCGCGCATTGCTGACATTCGGACTAACCCCAAAGAATGGCTTCGCCTCTGCACTCGTTACCGCTTCGATCGAAGGGGTACTGCAGGTATCCTCGCTCGTGATTGGCGTCTGTGCGGGGCAACTTCCGGGCAGGAAAAGTGTTGCCGGTTTTGCCCCTGCATACATGTCCGAAGGACAGCCCGGGGGCACCGGCGGATACACCGTCTCGGCGGAGAGCGCCGTACTGACGTTAGAGACGGCGTTGTCGAAGCTGTCCATCGCTTTAACTGTGATCAGAAGCGGACCCAGGCCTGGTGCAATGACGTAGCCTGGTGGCACCTCGTGGTGTAATTTCAGTCGCACAGGCGACCCAGGAAGCGATATAGCCCTGAAGGGTTCGCCCGAGCGCAGAGCACCCAAGCTGCTGGCCGCACTGACGTCGATCGTGCTTATGCCGACCCATTGCGGATTGGGCTGGCCAGGAATCATTTCGTAATTTCCGATACTGTTGTTCGACTCACCGAGCTTGAGCCGCGCATAGGCGTTGCCCTGACGGTCGGTCAGCACGGTCAGCCGAGTAGATAACTGATCGCCGGCATCAAGCAGGGTGGCATTGCCGCCCGAGATCGAGAAAGTCACCTCGGCGCCCTGCACGGGGCGTCCCGCTTCGGTGACGACGACGGCGTGCAAAGGCATTGCAAGTTCAGTCCCGACGACGCCACGCTGGCCCTGGGTGGTGGCATCGAGTGCCAGCACCGCGCCGCTCATCGGATCGAGATCCGGATCGAGTGCGTAGGGATTGCCGAGGATGCCGACCAGATCCTGGAAGTACCAGAGTTCGGGCGACAGCGCGGTTGAGCCTCCGGCCAGCGCGCCGGAAATGAAGTAGCCGGCTTCGCCGGTGCTGAGAGATTCGGCAGTCCAGACCGACCCGCTCCATGCCGACAGGTTGACCGGATCGCGCGGAATCCTGACCACGTACCCCTGCGCCAGACGCGCGGCAATCGCATCGAGCACGGCGGGAGGATGATTGACGCCGGTCGTTCCGGTTCCAGCGGTCAAGGTCAGGATCGGAATGCCCTGTGCAGCGGCCAGGCCGAAGCCCTTGGCCGCCGAAATGCTCTGCACGTTCCACTGCTGCTCGAAGACCGAGTGCTCGAGTACGCTGCCCTGCAAAGCCGTCAGCTTGAGCCAGTCCGATTCGGCCGAAGCCAGATCGATCTGTGCGAATGGCTCGACCGGCTGCAATGCGGCATCGAGGGCGACGCCGCGCCACCGCATGCTGTCGACGAGACTGCCGACACGCTCCACGCGATACTGGTTGAGCACGAGGGCCAGCGCAGGGAACGGTCGCACCACTCCGACGCCGACCAGACGGGCGAGTTCGTCTTGTGCGGCATTCCACTCGGCAAGGTAGCGCGCGCCGAAGTTGCCGAGCAGGGCCGCCGCGCGCGTCTCGCTTTCACCGGGCGGCGGCTGGTCCAGTGCCTGCTCGAGCGGATCGTCGTTCTGCGTCGCGATTACCAGGGCAGCAAGCCCTCCCGCGGTCAGCACCTGGCTGGTCGAGACGCTTCCTGCCGGACCATCGAAAGCAATTTCGATGCGATGCGAGGTACCACCCTCGATGTCGGCGCTACCGAGGCTGACGGCCTGGCCATCGATGTTCAGTTGTGCGCGCAGATGGATCAGGTAGGGCGGTGCCGACCCGAGGCCGCCATAGGCATCGGCGATGACGCCGTCTTCCACCGAGGCCGGCAGATAGCTTACGGTGACACGATGGTCGCGCAGCTGTGATACCGGGATCGTTGCGTCTAGCGCGATAGCTGAAGTCGCGGATGCGTCCACACGGACCACGATGCGGGCGCGTTGACGGTCGGCCTCGCCGAGGCTCGCGAACTCGGCGGTCACGGCCAGCGTGGGCACCGGCAGACTGGCCGGGATCAGGGCCAGTGGAGCGGCCGATACGGAAAGATCGGCCAGTTGGTCCGCATAGGATTGCGCGGGTGTCTGACCGCTCAGGTAGGCCTGCACGCGATTGCGCAGCGCATCCAGTGGCAGGTCCGAAGGGATCGATGCCAACTGTTCGGCAACGAAAGCCCCTGCGTTGATGCCGGCGCGAGTGAGCACGCCGCTGGCCGGAACGAAATGATGCGGCTTAAGAGCCGGCGCGAGGGGTATCCAGGTTCGGCCAAGCAGATCGGCGCCGGTGCCGCGATAGTTCGCGTAGGGAAGGTACGCACTGACCCAGGTGTGCTCGATCGCGAAAGCCGCCGTGCGCCCGCCACGAATCACCGGGCGATTGGCGATACCGGCGGCGACCAGGGCCTGGCCCACCTTGTCGCTGCGCACGCCGAGCATGGCCGCGAGATCGGCGAGCGGTACTTCGACCACGCCGCGTACATAGCGGGCGGGTGCGCCGCTGGCACGCAGCAGATCGATCAGCAGACTGGCCTGGTCGACATCGTTGCCGGCCAGCGCACGCAGGGTACCGGCCGATCCCTTCTGTTCACCGGCATAGAATTCGCTGCGTACCTGCGAGCGGACGAAATCGAGAATGCGCGTGTAGTCATGGCCGAGGCTCGCTGCCTTGACCAAAATTTCCTGCGCGGGCACGGCTCCGGTGGCGCCGCCCAGGTCTTCCGCGGTGGGTTCGATATCGAGATCGGCATTGGCATAGCTCGGCACGACCAGCGGCGACTCGACCGGGTCGCGGGCCGGCAGTCGCGGACGGGCCAGCGGCAGCAGGTCGCTGCCGTAGATCGGGTCGGATGGCGACTCGGAATCCAGCAACTCGGCAAGCCGCTCGCGTTCGAACTGTGCATTCGATGACCCCGCCCGATCGAGCGTGCTGCGCAAGGCCTGGATGGCCTGATCGATGCGATCCACCTGTTCGCTGACGGCTTGCGCATGCTGCTGCCAGCGCTGGTGCGCAAGCGGAGGCAATCTACGTTCGGCCAGCTTCCTGTCGCCTTGCGCAAGGCGTTCGTCGAGCAGCAACTTGCGCGCCGCGGCATCGGCCAGTGCGCTGGTCAACGCCGCACGGTCGAAACTGTTCGAGTCGCTGCGTGACTTGTTTGCCACGCGCAATGCACGCGACAGCCGCCTGAGGCCTTCCGCGTACTCGCCAACGGCCGTGGCCTGGACGGCCGCCTTGGGGGAAATTGAAGCTGGGCGAGCTGACGGATCGGACAGGGCGTCCGCAATCGCCGCCCGGGCATCGCTGCCGCGCAGCAGCGCCTCGATGACTTGCGTACGTGCGGCAGCCGCGTTGCTCGCGGCTTCCTGCGTCGCTGCGGGAAGCGTCGTGGCGAAAATCAGCGCCGCGACCGCTGCAATTGTCTTTGTGGATCGGCAGCGCATCACCGGCGCGTCCTCCGTGACGTGAACATCAATGCATCTCCATGGCGGAATACCCGGGCCGCGGTACAAGCAGCGCAAGCAATTCCGGCTTGTGTGTTCTGGCGTCGGCGCTGGCACGAACGGCCGTTGCGATGGCTGGGGGCTGGCGACCCTTTTCAGCAGGCAGGTGCAGGGCCATCTGGACGGATCGCCGGATTAGCCGGTCGTCGAGCAGGCGCAGCACACCGCGCGTGGAGACTTGCAGTGGTCCCGGCAGGGTCAGCTTCATGATGCCTGCCAACGAAGCCGCGTCTGAACCATCCACGCCTGTCGAGGCGAACCATTCAAAGCCATCGCGGAAGATCGCATCCGCGTCGCCGTCGAAGGTGTCGGCGAAGATGCGATCGGGCGGACCACGACCAGCGCATCCCGGTGTCCGGATCGCGGTGCTGCGCGAGGCCAGCGAGACCCAGTCGGATTGACCTTGGCCATTGGCCAGATAGGCCAGCAGGACCAGTTGATAGTCGCCGATCGCGAGCGTCGAGGTCGGCATATCGATGCTCTCCTCGAAGGTCGTACCCGCCGCCAGATCGACATTGCGATCGTATTGAGCGGCGGGGGTGCCCGATCCATCAGGCCGCAGTTCGAGGCGAACCGGGATGTCCGACAGATCGCCGACGCCGATGTTGGCGAGACCGTAGCGGACCGGCAAATCCGAACCCGGCGGCATACTCGGTGGAACGCTTTCGAGCGAGCCCGTCAGCATGCTTGCCGCGGGCTCGTAGCGAATGTTCAGGGTGGTATCCGGACCCTGGTTTCCGGCTGGATCGACGGCATGGGCAACGATAGCGTTGTCCCCGGCCACCAGCGTGACTGCGGGCACCGAGAAGACTCCGTTTCCATCGGCCTGGACCTCGGCGACGAAACCCGCATTGCCCAAGTGCACGAGTGCGGAGGCCTCGGTGGTACCGGTCACTTCCACCGATGGTTCAGGCAGCACCGAGCCAGATGCAGGAGAGGTGAAGACAACGAGCGGCGCATCGAAATCGAGCGTGAACCGGATGTGCGCCGCACTGGCATTTCCAGCCAGGTCATCGGCGTCGACATCAAGATTATGGACACCGCCGCTGTCGACCGGCGTTCCGGAAACGAAGGGCTGGCCATCCAGCCGGATCGTCGAATTGGCCAGGTGCGCATCGCTGATGCTGATGACCGGGGTGACGTTTTGGTTGAGCACATCGCCGTCGGCAACACCGGCAATCGTGATCAACGGGTCGGTCATGTCGATCGCAATCGCTACGGACGCGCTCGTGCTTTCATTCGCCGCACTATCGCGGGCGCGTACGACCAGCACATGGTCGCCTTCGTCGACGGCCACTGGCACGCTTTCGAATTCGCCATCGGCGCCCGACACCGCACTCAGCGGGATCCAGTCGCCCTGATCGATTCGGGTTTCAACCAGATCGATCGGACTCAGGACATCGCTGGCGCTGGCGCGCACGGTCAGTGGCCCGCGCAGCACCGCCGCATCGGCCGGTGCAAGTACCGCGACTATCGGCGGTGTCCTGTCGACCAGGGTCACCATGCGCGTATCGAGGTTGACCCAGTTTCCGGCGCGTTCGACTTCGAGCTGCAGGTTCAGTGCGGACAGCGGCCAGGTCGTCGTGTCGAACTCGACCGTGTCGGTATAGATCTCGTTGGCGGCGAACGCGCGTTGCAGGTTCCAGGTGCCAAGCACTTGCAGGCTCGAGTCGAGCACACGCATGCGCAGGTTTTGCTGCGGCAGCGCGTTCGCATCCGGATTCTCCAGGCGCAAGCCGATCTGCAGCGGACTGCCATGGGCGACTTCGTCCGATGCCGGCTGCAGGCTGCCGAGCAACTCGGCGCCGGTGCCCGATTCGACATGCACGCTGATCGCCACCGGACCGCCGGTGTTGCCGGCCGCGTCGGTCGCCGTGGCGTTGATGGCATTGTCGCCGGGGATCAATGGAACCGAGGCGAACCTCGCCCGACCTGATG
>DAIMYT010000183.1:0-6039 GCA_036734345.1 Dokdonella sp.
GCAAATGCCTGCCAGCCCGACAACGAACCAGGCGCCGGGCAGGTCCGGCCGGAAAATGGCTGCCAGGCCCGCGCCGACGCCGGCCACGGCGAGGACGATGGTCGACCACAGCGGCCAGGGCGCCGGTGTCGGGGATGCAACGGGTATTTCGTTCTGCGTGGGTCGCTGCATCATTTGGCTCGTTTCAACCGCTCGCCGCCTGGAAATCGTAGCTGGTTTCGCGCGTGGCCTGCTGCACGAAGTTGCCCTGGATCAGGTCGATGCCGCTGGACCACAGCGAAGCGGCGACGCGCGCTTCCTCCACGCGCGGGGCGATGACGCGACGGCCGCTGTCATGGGCGAACGCGACCAGGTCGCGCAATTCGTTGCGCAGGGTTTCATCCGGATCGCTGGTGTAGCGCGGCGAAAGCTTGATGTAATCCACCGGCAGGTGGGCCAGCATTTCCCGGGTCTGCGCACCCGCCTCGACGCCGGCCAGGGTCAGGCTGACGCCGAGCTGCTTCATGGCCTGGCAGAATGCCGTGTATTCGGCCAGCGCGCTGGAGGCATCGGCCAGGCGCATTTCGAGCGAAATCTGCGCCGCCGGCACGCGATGCGTGTTGAGGGCGTTGCGCATCCATTCCACGCGCCCAGGATCGCGCACGCTGCTCGAGGACTGGCTGACGAACAGGCGCAGGTTGCGTCCGTCGCGCAGGTGTTCGGCGATGGTGCCGAGGCAACTGTCGAGCATCCAGCGGTCTACCTCGGCGATCAGTCCCGCCCTTTCCGCAGCCGGCACGAGTTCACTGGCGGCGTAGACGCGGTCCTCGCCGCTGGACAGGCGCAGCAGCGCCTGGAACTGTTCCTCTTCCTCGCCGTGCAGGGACACGATGGGCTGGAACACGACGCGGAAGCTGGAATCTTCGAGGGCCAGGCGGATCGCATCGATGATGACATCGCGCGCACTCTCGTCGACGGCCGCCTCGACCATGTGGATGCCGCGGCCGTCGACCGACTGGGCTTTGCCCATGGCCTGCTGCGCGGCGTCGATCATGGCCTTGGCATCACCGGCGCCGGCCGAGAACGGGCAGATGCCGACCACGATGCTGACCGGCAGCGGCGCGCCATGGTCACCGAAGGTGGCCCCTGCGACGACGTCGCGCAGCCGGTCGGCGAGCTCGCCGAGCGCCTTGGCGGATCGATCGGGATTGAGCAGCAGGTAACCGCTGTCGCCACAACGGGCGAGCATGCCGTTGCTGCCGACCTGGTCGCAGAGCAGGTTGGTCAGTTGCTCTACCAGTTTGCGGAATTGCGTCGCGCCGACGCGATCATGCAGCTTCGGTGCGGCATCGAGCTCGATCGAGAGGAGGCCGCCATCGCGCGTCGCGGCATCTTCCATGGACAGCATTTCGGTCAGCCGGCGCGCCAGTTTGGCGGAATCGAGCAGGCCCTTGACGGCGTCACGGACGGTCGGCGTCCGCCTGCGTTCGAGCAACCGGGCGCGACGCACGCGGCTGGTCACCGCGGTGATCAGGTGGCGTGGCGCGATCGGTTTGGTCAGGAAGTCGTCGCCGCCCGCGCTGATCGCCGCGAAATGCTTCTCGGTGTCGCCCTCGCCGGAAAGGAAGACGATCGGCGTGGAGATGTTGGCTTCGCGTTCGCGGATCAGTGCCGTCAGTTCCATGCCATTGCACACCGGCATGTTGAGATCCATCAGGATCAGGTCGGGACGGAACTCGTCGAGCTTGTCGAGCCCCGCGGAGGCTTGGGTGACCGCCAGTGCCTCCATGCCGTTCTTGCGCAGGATGGATTCGGCAAAGAGCGCCTGCGAGCGATCGTCCTCGACGATCATGATGCGGAACGGATCGGCGTGTTCGGCGGCGTTGAGCTCGCGCACGCGGGCCAGCACCTCGTCGGCGCTGGCCGGTTGCGCGACGAACGCATCGCAGCCTGCGCGCATCGCGCGCAGGCGGGCGGCGAGGTCGGTCTTGCCCGTGGTCAGGGCGACCAGCAGCACGCGCTGGTCGGCGCGCGCGCGCGCAGAACGCACCATCGCGCCGATCTCGTCGATTTCGTGCTGGAAAGAACCGCCCAGCACGACCAGCGATGGCGAAGTACGGCTCAGTACGTTCTTCAGTTCATCCACATTGGCCGGCAGGTCGAGCTCGTAGCCCTGGGCGCGCAACTGCAGGTTGATCTCGGTGGCCAGTTCGCCGGCGTCCCCGAGATGCACGGCGCGGCGGCGCGAGCTGTCGGCCGCCGGCTCCGCTTCGATCTTCGCCTCGGCCGCTTTCGTGGCCGGCGTGGCCGGGGCCGGGACCGGCTGCAGCGGTGCCGGAGCAGGCTTTGCCGGTTCTGCAATCGCTGCAACGGGCGCGGCGGGCGCGGCGGGCGCGGCGGGCGCGAAGGGCGCGAAGGGGGCGACAGTCGCGGGTTCCTCGGCGGCGGGTGCTGCCGGCCGGCCGGGCATCGGGATCGCGGCAAGGCGCCGGAAGTAGTCAGGCGGTGGACGCACCAGCAACGGGAAGCCGTTGTCCTCGGCGGCGGCGTAGCCGAACAGCGTCGTCTGCTCGCCGGCATAGTCGCCGACCGCTCCCGGTTCGCGCCGGTTCGAACCGTCCAGCGTGGCCAGGTGGGTGGCGACCCCGGCGAGGGCCGCACTGTCCGGCATCACGGGCGGATCGAGCAGCGCCCACAGGCATTCGGCGAAATCCTCGAGCCGGTTGGCCGTGGCCGGGTTGCGCAGCAGGCGACAGGTGCTGGCCAGTGCTTCGGCGTCCTCGGCGAGCAACAGCGCTGCATTGACATCCCAGTTGCCCTCGCAGAGCCGCTCGCCGCGAAGGCGCAGGTCGCCCGTGCGCAGCGGGATCTGGGTGGCATGAGCGGCACGCGAACGCGGCGGCCTGATGGTTGTCTCCCTATGCACGAGTTCCCCCGTGAATCCCTGGCGAACTATAGCAGCGCATGGGTCCGTCCTTGAACGCGCTCAAAACGGCTTGACCACGACCAGCACGACGATGGCGACCAGCAACAGGGACGGGATTTCGTTGAACCAGCGCAGCCAGCGGCTGGAATGCGTGTTGCGGTCGTGTGCGAACTGGCGGACCAGGCGCACGAGCATGGCGTGATAGCCGATCAGGACGAGCACGAGGACCAGCTTGAGGTGGAACCAGCCGCCCGAGGTCAGCGCGCCCGGTGCATTGCGGATCCACCAGGCCATGAGGGCAAGGCCGAACACGACCGCCAGCGTGCCGCCGATGTGGGTCATCACGAGCAGGCGCCGCTGCATGACCTTGAGGCGCTCGCGCACGACCGTCTCGCTGGCTTCGGCGTGATAGATGAACAGGCGCGGCAGGTAGAACAGGCCGGCGAACCAGGTCACGACGAAAATGATGTGGAACGCCTTCAGCCAGAGCATGCTAGCGGACTGCAACATTCATTCGGGCACGGGCTGGCGGCGTGGATCGTGGTGCTGGGGGCAGGCCCGGAAAGATGCGCATGGTCGTTGTGCTGGTCGATGGAAGGTCAGGTGCATAGGCGCGGGCCTCGCCGGGCGTGCCCGCAACGGGCATCACGGTCCACGGAGAGTCTGCGCGGTAACATGATTGCAGTATAGCCGTGCTTGACGCCGCTCCGCGGGGGTGGCTATAAGCGAAATCCCTATCCGCCTGCTGTCTTGCCTGGAACGCCCGATTCCGATGGCCCCACCCCGCTTTGTCATTCGCCAGGTCAATCCGACGCGTTCGCGCTGGGTCTGGCTTTTCGGCGCGCTGGTCTGGCTCGGATCGCTGACCCTCGCCGTGGTCGCGACCAGCCTGCTGCTGGTGCCGCGGCAACCGGCCGGCGAGGCCGCCGTGCACGTCGACAATCTCGATACCGAGGCACTGAAGATGCGCATCGCCGTCCTCGAGCGCTCCGAGCAGGTGGCCAAGGCGGCGCTGGCCGACCTGCAGCGCACCCTGCGCGATCGCGAGGAGGAAATCGCCGGCGTGCGTGCCGACCTGGCGTTCTACGGGCGCCTCGTCGGCGGTGCCAAGCGCGAGGGCCTGGCCGTGCACGCGTTGTCGCTGAAGGCGGTGCCCGATTCGCGGGCCTGGAACTTCTCCGCCACGCTGACCCAGAACTTCAAGCGCGGGCCGGAGACGCGGGGCAGGCTGACCCTGTCGGTGTCCGGCATCGCCGACGGCAAGCTCAGGACGCTGGAATGGCAGGACCTCACCCAGCAGCCCGGAAGTCCCGGAATCGAGTATGCGTTCAAGTATTTTCAGCAGGTAAGCGGCACCATCATGCTCCCGGAAGGATTCGAGCCGAACCGCGTGCGCGCCAGCGCCGAGGGTGGCGGCAACCGGAGCGACCAGGAATTTTCATGGGACGATGCGGCGAAAGCCGAGGAGACTGACAATGTTCGGCAGTGACAAGCGACGCAACCATACGCTGGCGGCGATAACGACCCTGGTGGCCGAGGGCACGACGATCCGCGGCGACATCGAATTCAGTGGCGGCCTGCACATGGATGGCGCGGTGGAAGGCTCGATCTCGGCGCAGGGCGACAAGGCGGTGCTGACCCTGAGCGAGAAGGGGCGCGTCCTCGGCGAGATCCGCGCCCCCAACGCGGTCATCAACGGCGAGGTGAGGGGCGACATCATCGTTTCCGAACGCCTCGAACTGGCCGCCAACGCGCGCATCGACGGCAATGTCTACTACAAGGTCCTCGAAATGGCTGCCGGCGCGCAGCTCAACGGCAAGATGATCTACCAGGCCGAGCCGCAGCGGCAGCTCAGCGGGCCGGGCCTGCCCAAGCCGCAGGCCGAAGACGCCGAAGACGCCGAAGAGGGCGAGGTCCGCGACGAGGCCAAGGCCGGGTTCAAGCCGGTCAAGGGCGGGCCGATCAAGTCGACCCAGGCGGCCTGAGGCCGCGCGGGGCGCAGCCACTGCGGCACATGCGAGGGCGCCGGCGCTCCGTTATGCTTGAATCCGGCTGAAAAGCCTCGATCTGTCACAGTCTGATCACCGCGTCCTGGATCGCCAACTCCGCAATGACCGCTTCCGCCATACCGACCTATCTCGACAGCGCCACCGCGCCGATGGTGTTCACCGCCGCCGCCGCCGGCAAGGTGACCGAGCTGATTGCCGAGGAAGGCAATCCCGACCTGAAGCTGCGCGTCTACATCAGTGGTGGCGGCTGCTCGGGATTCCAGTATGGCTTCACCTTCGACGAGGAGCGTGCCGAGGACGACCTCGCCATCGAGCGCGACGGCGTGTTCCTGCTGGTCGACCCGCTCAGCCTGCAATATCTCGCCGGCGCCGAAATCGACTATTCGGAATCGCTCACCGGCGCCCAGTTCGTCATCCGCAATCCGAACGCGAAGACGACCTGCGGCTGTGGGTCGTCGTTCACCGTCTGAGCGCGGGCGGGCCGGGGCTGCAAGGACACCGATCGTCATGACCGTGCACGCGTCCTGCCGCCGGCGACCGCGAGGTCGCGGATGATCCCGATGAGCGCCGACCGGCGAAGCCGCAACAACGTGTTCGCGGGCCTTGTGCTCGATCGCTGCAGCGAGCGCCGCCTCGACACCGGGTGGCTGGACGCTGCGCAGCGCGCTGAAGCCGCGCGCTATCTCGTGATCGATCCCGCCGGACGCGGGTTGACCACGGCCGACGCGACCTCGCTGTATTTCCTCGACAACACCCGGCGCAGCCGCCTGCTGCCCGAATGCGCGCCGACCCTGCTCGGCCTGGACGAGCGGCAGGTGCCGTATTTCGCCCTGGCCCCGGACAAGGAATCCGCGGCCGGCATGGGCGCGGCGTGCGCGGCTTCCTTCGTGGACCTGCGCCGTGCCGCCCTTGGCCTGTCGGCGTTCGAGGCCGGGTTGTTCGCCTATGCCCGCGGCATCGCGCACTGGCAGGCGCGAACGCGTTTCTGCGGAACCTGCGGCAGCCCGCTCGCCCTGGAGTGGGCCGGGCACCGCGCGCGCTGCACCAATCCGGCCTGTGCGATCGAACACTTCCCGCGCACCGATCCGGCCATCATCGTCATCGTCACCTGGCGCGATGCCTGCC
>DAIMYT010000184.1:0-5949 GCA_036734345.1 Dokdonella sp.
GCACGCTGGCCGCGCAGCCTGGCTTCCTGTTGACCGGGATCGACTCCGAGCCCGGGAAGTCCCTGGTCATCCACGGCGTTCTCGATTCCGATGCCGAACCCTTGCAGCCGCTGCTGGCTGCGGCTGATCTCGGCGGCGTGCGTCCGCAATGGGAACTGAAGGGCTATGTCTCGAGCGCCGATCCGATCCTCGAAAAGCGCGCCCGGCGCCTGCTCGATCCGCCTGCCGGCGTGAGTCTGGCCGTGCGCCAGGGCGTCCTCACCCTGCAGGGCAGCGCGGACGCCGAATGGATCCGCACGGCTCGCGAACGCGCGGCCTGGATTGCCGGCGTGCGCGATGTCGACTGGCAGGTTGCCGCGCCAGCCGCGAGCGGGCCGGACCCGGATGCGCTGGCCAGGGCAGCCGCGCACGCGAAACTGGTGGCGCTGGCCGATGAGCTGGCCCGGGCAAGGGTGATCTTCGTCGACGACAGCCAGCCGAGTGCCGAGGGCCTGGCGCAACTCGCGCGCATTGCCGCCGACCTGCAACAGGCCGGGACGCTGGCGCGGGAGGCGCGGGCCAGCCTGCGCCTGCACATCCTCGGTCATACCGACGCCAGCGGCAGCGCCGAAACCAACCGCCGCCTGCGCGCCGAACGCGCCGCATGGCTTCGCGATAGACTGGGTGAATCAGGGGTCCCGGCCGACTGGCTGCGGAATGCGCAAATGGGCGAGGACGTGCAGGACGACGACTCGGAATTTCGCGGCGCGAGTCTGCGCCTGGCCATCGCGGCGAACGAGCCATGACGCCGCGTGCGCACAAGATCTGCATGCTCGGCGATTTCGGCGTGGGCAAGACCAGCCTCGTCTCGCGCTTCGTGCGCAATACGTTCTCCGACAAATACCTGACCACCGTTGGCGTCAAGGTCGACAGCAAGGAAGTCAATTGCGGCGACGCCGGAACGGTCAAGCTCGTGGTCTGGGACATCGCCGGCAATAGCATCCTCGATGCACTTAACATGAGTTACCTGCGTGGCGCCAGCGGATTGCTGCTGGTCGCCGATGGCACCCGCGAATCGACGATGCGTGCGGCGATCGACCTGCTGCTGCAGTCGCGCAGCCTGCTTCCGGAAGCGCAGGTCGTCCTGCTCGTCAACAAGCTCGACCTCGTCGAACGCTGGGAAGTTGCCGCGTCGACCCTGGCCGAACTGCGCAAGACCCTGCCGGTCATCGAGACCAGCGCCCTCGCGGGCACCGGCGTTGAGGAAGCCTTCGTCGAACTGGCGCGGAAGGTGGGCGCATGAACGAAGCGCTCGACCTGGCCGACTTCTCGCCCGAGGTGGAACGCGAGATCGCGCGCTTCCTGTTCAAGCGCGCGCAACCGCTGCTGCTCGAATTCGACGCGGCCTGGCACCTGGTCAACCTGCAGGGCGATGCTTCGCGCTTCGGCTTCGACGTCGACAACGCGCAGGCCGGCGCTCGTCAGTTGCAGGACCTGTTCCTCGGCATGGCGCTGGACGAAGCCATCGACCTGCCATTCGTGCAGATGCCGAACGGGCGCAGCGTGCACGTGCACCTGATGGTCGTTGATGGCGGCTACCAGGTGCTGCTGCTCGATGCGCAGGGTGAGCACGACCGCCAGCAGGCCCAGCAGCAATCGGGCAACGAGGCGACCCTGATCGGCTACCAGAAGAGCAAGGCGATCGCGCAGCTGCGCCAGATCCGCAGCGAACTCGAGCAGCAGCGCAGTCGCCTGCAGGAGGCGAATGCACTGAAGAATGCGCTGATCGCGACGCTCAGCCACGACTTCCGCACGCCACTGACGTCGCTCTTCGGTTATCTCCACCTGCTCGAAAGGCAGGCAAGCGGCGATGACGAGATGAGGCATTCGCTGCGCGCGCTGAAGCGCAATGCGCATTATCTGTTCACCCTGGCGGAAAACCTCCTCGAGTACGCGCGCAGCGACAATCGCTCGAGCCTGCTCGCCCCGGTTGCCACCGACCTGCATGCCATGGCCGACGACATGGATGGCATGTTCCGGCCACTGGCCACCGAGCGGAAGCTGAACTTCGACATCCGCGTCGACGTTCCTGCCGGGCAACAACCCGTCCTCGACGAGATGCGCGTGCGCCAGATCCTCGTCAACCTGCTTTCGAACGCGGTGCGCTATACCGCCGAAGGCGGCGTCAGCGCGCGGCTGGAGTGGAAGGACGAGGCCCTCATCATCGAGGTCAGGGACACCGGCATCGGCATTGCCGAGGAATTCCGCGAACAGGTCTTCGTGGCGTTCAATCGTACCGGCCAGGCAGCCGGCAGCGGCGCCGGACTGGGCCTCAGCATCGTCAAGCGCCTGGTCGAACAGATGCACGGCACGCTCGAGCTGCAGTCCAGGCTAGGCGCGGGTTCGCGCTTCCGCATCGTCCTGCCGAGCCTGGCGACGATGCGCGACCAGGAACACACGGCCGGAATGCCGGAGGCCGCCGTGGCCCGCGCCGACGGCGTGCACCGGGTGCTCGTGGTCGACGACGATCCGGATATCACCCACCTGCTCGAGGTGCTGCTCGGCGATCTGGGCTTCCACGTACGCAGCCTCGGCGATGCGACAAAGGCGGTCGAGCAGGCTTTGGCCGATCCGCCGGACGTACTCGTCGTCGATGTCGAACTGCCGGGCCTGTCGGGCAATACCGCGGTATTCCGCCTGCGTGCCAAGGGCTATCGCGGGCACATCATCACGCTGTCGGCGACGCCCACCGAGGAGGCGCGCCTGGTGGCACTGAATGCCGGCGCCAACCAGTACCTGACCAAGCCGATCAACGTCGAACAGCTTTCGCGCGCCATGCAGCGCGCAGTGGCCACGCGCTGATCAGCGCCGTGAACGGTACCGGCACGCCGTCACGTCGCGATTGACGTCGAGTTCGAGCAGCAGGTCGGCTCGCCGCGGCAAGGTCGCCAGAGCGTGCCGGCTGAGCCGCTCGGTGTACTCGATGAATCGGCGGATTCCTTCGCGGGACATCGCGCGGGCGGCGCCGCGCCGGCGCAGGACCTGTTCCTGCTCGTCGCGCCAGCGCCCGACCACCTCGAACCCCGGAGCCTGCAGCACCAGCAAGCGGTCGATGCGCCTCCACAAGCAGGCATATTCGCCGGCCAGCCGTGCATTGACGAACCCTCGCCAGCGGCCGTCCGCATCGTCGTCGCGCTCCAGGCGATTGACTGCCTTGCACAGTTGTGCGGGCTGCTGCGCCTGCAGCGCCACGCACCAGCCTTCAAGCACGATCCATTGCGGGCGGCGGGTGATGCGACGCCAGCGCGACGGCGGCAGGCGCGTGTCGCGACCCTTGTCGAAGCGTGGCAGGCAGGCCGGTGCGCGCGGTTGCGCGACCGCAAGCGCATCCAGCGTGCGCGCGAGCAGGCCGATGTCGTGGGTGCCCGGTACGCCGCGCACGGCCAGCAGCGGGTGGACCTCGCGCGCGAGCGTGTTGCGCTGGCGCCGACCGTAGTAGAAGTCATCGATCGACAGGGCCAGCGCTGAAATGCCGCACCGGTTCGCGACCGCCACCAGCTGCGCGGCGAAGGTGCTTTTCCCACTGCCCTGCAGCGCAGAGAGGCCGATCAGCAGTGGTTTGCGGGAATCTGCGCCGCGCGCATGCAAATGACGGAACACCGCTTCGACGACGTCGGGGCCAAAGCCTCGCTGCGTGCTAGCATTTCGTCTCATGAACACTACCGCTCCCCCGGAATCCGCCGCCGGCGAACTCTACCAGCAGGCCATCGATACCTTGCGCCGTCTGCTTGAGGAGGCGGCTGCCGCGGGCGATCCCGAACCAACCGCGATGAACCTGGCTACGTTCGACGCGGGCGGCCGCGTGCATTCGCGCGTCGTCCTGCTCAAGGGTCTCGGCCACGACGGCCTGCGCTTTTTCACCAACTACGAGAGCGCCAAGGCGACCCAGCTTGCCGCGCACGCGCAGGCCGCGCTCACCTTTCACTGGAAGACCTTGCGCGACCAGGTGCAGGTGCGTGTCGAGGGACTGGTCGAAAAGCTTGGCGCCGCGGATTCGGACGCCTATTTCGCGTCGCGGCCGAGGCTGAGCCAGATCGGCGCCTGGGCCTCGCTGCAATCGCAGGAACTGCCCGGGCGCGAGGTGTTCGATGCGCGCGTCGCGGAAATCGAGAAGCGCTTCGACGGCATCGACGTGCCGCGGCCGCCGCACTGGGGCGGCTACCTTCTCGTTCCCGACCTCTTCGAATTCTGGTACGGCGCGAAATTCCGGCTTCACGAGCGCCAGCGCTACCAGTTCGCCGACGGCGAATGGCGCAAACGCCAGCTGTATCCCTGATGACGAAGGGTGATCCCTTTCCTCAACGCATCGTCTGCCTGACCGAGGAACCGACCGAAGTGCTGTATGCGCTCGGCGAGGAGCGGCGCATCGTCGGCATTTCCGGATTCACCGTGCGGCCGCCGCGTGCGCGCAAGGAGAAGCCGAAGGTCTCCGCGTTCACCAGTGCAAAAATCGGCGCGATCCTCGTACTGGAACCCGACCTGGTCATCGGCTTTTCCGATATCCAGGCCGACATCGCCCGCGATCTCATCCGCGCCGGTGTCGAGGTCTGGATCAGCAACCATCGCTCGGTCGACGGCATTCTCGGCTACATCCGGCGTCTCGGCGCGATGGTGGGAGCGGCCGAAAAGGCCGACCGGTACGCGGGCGAAGCACAGGCGCACATCGGGCGGATCCGGCAAGCCGCCGCGCTCCTGCCGCGCCGGCCGCGCGTCTATTTCGAGGAATGGGACGATCCGCCGATCAGCGGCATCCGCTGGGTGGCCGAGCTGATCCGCATCGCCGGCGGCGACGACGTGTTTCCGGAACTGGCGGAGGAATCCCTGGCGCGCAACCGCATCATCGCCGACGCCGCGGAGGTCGCGCGTCGCCAGCCCGACCTCATTCTCGGCTCCTGGTGCGGCAAGAAGTTCCGTCCGGCCAGCGTCGCCGCGCGTCCGGGCTGGCAGGACATTCCCGCCGTGCGCAACGGCCAGCTGCACGAGATCAAGTCGCCGATCATCCTGCAGCCAGGCCCGGCCGCCCTGTTCGACGGCCTCGACGAACTGCACCGGCGCATCGCCGCGGTTGCCCGCCTGTAGGAGCGCCTTCAGGCGCGATGCTTCTTGCTTTTTATTGCAGGAGAGGCATGAATGCCTCTCCTACAAAAGCTGTCGAACTGCGGCGCGGGAGTCGCTGGCATTGCCCGCGTTGCCGCTCAAGCCCCGCCTCTACTCGCCAACGAAGTTCTGGTTGAAGCGCAGGTTGTAGGCCTGCGCGGAACCGGCCGGCTTGATCGACAGCGTGAACGTATAGGTGTCGGGGGCGACGACCTTGAACAGGCCGATGTATGAAACATACAGATCGGGGATCTCGCGAATCGTGATCGGCGATTTCTGCCCGGTCAGGTTGGTCGCCTCGCCGCTGATTTCGGCGGCGACCGGCGTGGCCGTGCCATCGGCGGCCACCTTCTGCACCGAAATGTTGAGCATGCCGCGGCTTGGCGAGCGCTCGATCGAGTACTGGCGCGCCATGTCCGCGCCGAGCACCTGGGTCGACAATGCGTTGTAGTGGATCAGGTAGTCGCCGAATTTCTCCGTGCCAGCCGACGGATCGGCCTGGACCGTTGCGGCGGGGACGCACAGGGCGAAGAAAAGCAGGGCGTGGAACGAGCGGTTCATGTGGATTCCTCGGGTGCAGCAGGTTGCAGCCATGATAAGCGAGGGCCGTGAACCGGGTAGGAATCCCGGCCATTCGGGCCCGTTTCCCCGGCTCTGCGGCCGGGCAGGGGGTGTCCGTTGCTCAACCGATGCGCAAGCCGAGATCGAACAGCGGGGCGACCAGCAGCGCCTGCAACAGCGAAATGGCGAGCAGGACGATCACCGGCGAGAAATCGAGCCCGGCCAGCGCCGGCATGCGCGTGCGCACCGGCT
>DAIMYT010000185.1:0-5906 GCA_036734345.1 Dokdonella sp.
CGAGGTCGAGCCGGGCTGCGGTACCGTGGCGAACGACGAATAGTTGCGGAACCAGCTGTTGAACTCGGTGATGGCGATGCGCGGCAGGGTGGTGATGGCGCTGTTGGCCGGCGTGTTCCAGTCGACGCTGATCGAGTAGAGATCGATGTAATCCTGCGAAGTGTTGGCGGCGGCGCCGGCATGCGCCTCGTCATCGTTGTGGCGGGCGAGGATCTGCCTGGTTCCGGCTGGAGGCGCGTGCGCCGCGTCACCCATGAAGGTGACCGGGGTCAGCGCCTGGAAGCCGTAGCCGGCCAGCTTGGGCACGCTGGCGAAACGCTGCTGCGCGCGCGCGGTGGCGCCGTTGAGCATGTTGGCGCGGTCGTAGGCATAGGCGGTGACGTTGGTCTGGCCTTCGTTGTCGGTGCAGACATAGGCGTCGTTCCATACGCCGCAATGCGGGTAGTCATTCTGCGTCGGCGTCGAAAAGCCGTAGAACCACCAGCCACCGCTGACCGGGTCGGACGTCTTGGAAATGTAGATGCACATCTTGGCTGCCGACGAGGTGCCGCCCATCTCGAGCAGGAACCAGCGATTGGCCAGGCGATCGAACAGGACAATCGGATCGCTCACCGACGTGCGGCAACCGTCGCCGGTTGGTGCCAGCGAGGAGAACGTGGTGGGTCCTGCCAGCTTGGTGCCGGACTTGTTGTAGATCGTGAAGGTCGTGCCGCCGCTGCCGTTGACGCCGTAGATGATGTGGCTGTTGCTGACGTCGACGACCGGATCGCCGGGCGATACGCCGGTGTTTCCGTTGTTGATGCTGACCCGGGATTCGGCGCGGTAGCGGGTCGCCAGCGGCGATGCGTTGTCGTCCCACAGTTTCTGCAGTTCGGGCAGGCGGTCCGGATCGGTCATGATCCACGCCGGAGTCGCCGTGTTGATCTGGTTGGGCGGGAAGAACTGGCGCTTGTGCGCTTCCTTGATCGGCATGCCCGGCTTCCAGGCGGCAGCGACGGGAACATCACGCAGGTCGACGTCGATGCCAACGGCCGAGACCGGTTCGCCGACCTGCACGCCATTCGAGACGCCCTGGGCGGGCGCCGCGAATGCGGGGCCCTGGCAGGCCATGAGCAGGGCCAGCGCAGTGCTGGCCATGAAGCAATTGCGGAAATTCATGAATCTGTCCTCAATGCGGGAATCATTTGAAATCCGTGCGCCCGCAGCCGGCCCGATGACGGGACCAGTGCGGCGGGCCCATGCATCAATCGCTATCGCTATCCGCTTCCTCTTCGTTGCCGGGCTTTCCGTCGGTCGACGTGAACCCGCTCCAGCGCAATAGGCGGATCTCACCGCGCCGGCTTTCCACTGACACGTTGGCCCTGTCTTCGCCGATCACGGCGACGGCCTGCTTGTTCGGTTCCTGCCCCGGACGGGGCGTGACCTGCAGCGAGTACTCGGTGGCGAATGGCGCCGAAGTGGCCATCTCCACGCGCGCATCCAGGCTGTCGGCGACAGCCACGATGATGTTGCCGCTGGTGGTGGCCAGGCGCTGGCGCGATCCGGCCGGTGCCTTGCCGAGCGAGACTTCGATGGAACCCGCGCCGGTTTCCGCGCTGACGCTGCCCTGGGTCCCGCGGATGGCGATGTCGCCTGCGCTGGACTTGAGGTCGATGTCGGCGCGGATTCCGCGGCTCTCGATCGTGCCGCGTTCGGTGCGCACGCTGACCGCATGGCCGAGCGGAACGAATACGACGAGGTCGAGGCGTTGCCTGGCGGCGAGCAGGGTGCCAGCCGGCAGCCGTGGCGTGATCAGGTAGTGCAGGCCTTCGGTGACGGGCTGCAGGGCAATCGGCGTCGCCAGCAGGGGCTGCTGGGCCACCGCGTGCGTTTCGATGGCATGCTCGTAGCCGCCGAAACGAAGGCGCACGTCGCCGTAGGGGTTGTCGATCACCACGTCCTGTCCACTGGCCAGGCTGGCTGCGAAATCGAGGCGGACGATCTGGAAGTCAGCTTGCGCCTGGACGTCAGCGTCCGCTGTCGGCGGATCCGCAGGAGACTGCACAGACGCACACCCGCACAGAGCCGCGAAAACGCCGACTAAAAGAATGGTGCGCAAATATGTCTCCCCAGACATCAAGCTGCTGTGCGAAACGCAATGCCCGAAGGCGAAAACACCCGCCTGCCGGTTCCCTCACTGCGTCCCGAGCCCTGGTACCCACTCGCCCAAGAGGCTGAGTTGCATCCAGCCACCGCCGGATCATGCACATGTTGCAGACGGCTTACAAGTGTAGGCGGTGACCTGTTTCACATTACCCGGCGATATCGGGGCAGGCGGAGATCTTCGGCCGGCGTCGCATGCGGAACCGCGGCCCGGCATGGAGCCCACAGGGCAGTTTGCAGGAACCTGGCTTGGCAGCCGCTTGCGTGGCCGGATCGCCCGGGGAGCCCCGGCGCAACCTTGGCAAAGCCGGCACTGCCCGCGAAAGACGCCGCATTCCGGGCGGGCTTCCCGTAGGATTGCGCCCGACCCCGCCCGTCGAACGGAAAAGGAGCCCGCTACATGTCCGATGCATTGCCCGACCGGCTTTCGGTCGATCCCAAGAGTCCTTATCACGATGCCGACCTGCTTGCGCGCGGCGTCGGCATCCGCTTCAACGGCGAGGAACGGACCACGGTCGAGGAATACTGCGTGAGCGAAGGCTGGATCCGGGTTGCCGTCGGCAAATCGCTCGATCGCCGCGGACGACCGATCACGATCAAGATCAAGGGTGAGGTCGTGCCGTACTTTCTTGATGCGAAGCCGGGCGGGGAGCCGGCCTGACCAGGGCGGAAATCCGGCCAACCACGGCTGCGACCGCATCTCCCGGCAAATGGCAAAGCCGTGCTTCGGCGCGAAACCCGCGGCATGCGCCTCGGTTCAGCTGCGTTCCGTGCCCGGTTGCGGCCTGGAGTCCGCTTCGTCGGCAACCGGCAGGGGCTCGGCCGGGGTGCCCGGAATGCCGGCGGATTCCTCCCGGGCCGCGGTCCTTTCATATTCTTCGATCAACTTGTCGGCCAACGCCTTGTAGACCGGTTTGCGACAGACCAGCGATGAACTCGCCCGGGCGATCAGGCAGGCGGCCATGATCGGCAGCGCCATCTGCTGGTTGGCGGTCAGTTCCATCGAAATCACGGCTGCGGTCAACGGCGCCTGGGTGACGCCGGCAAGATAGGCCGCCATCGCGAGCAGGACCACGGCCGCGGGATCGGTGCCCGGGAGGAAGGCACTGATGTTGGCGCCGAGACCGGCGCCGACGGACAGGGCAGGAGAGAAGATGCCGCCCGGTATGCCGGCCCAGAACGAGGCGATGTTGCCGCAGAACTTGAGGAAACCGTAGGCCTCGACGGTGTCGACCTGGCCTTCGAGGATGGCCCTGGCCTGGTGGTATCCGGTGCCGTAAAGGCCGGTGTCGGTCAGTTGGCTGAGCAGCACCAGCACGAGCCCGCAGGCCGCGGCGAAAACGATGGGCTGGCGCTTGCGCGCGCGCCCGACCAGGCCACGCAGTCCGCCGTCGTGCGGAATGATCAGGCGGGCGAACAGGCCGCCGGCCAGGCCGCATAGCCCACCCGTCGCGAGCACGGCAAACCAGGCCTTGCCGAGCGGCAACCCGATGTCGAGCCGGCCGAAGTAGGCGTAGTTGCCGAGGATGCCGAGCGAGACCACGCCGGCGATGATCACCGCGGTCAGCAGGATGCCGCTCATGCGGTGTTCGAAGGCGCCACTCATTTCCTCGATGGCGAAGACCACGCCGGCCAGAGGCGTGTTGAATGCGGCAGCGAGTCCGGCGGCCGACCCGGCGAGGATGAAGCGCGCGCTGGCCGCCGGGTCGTTGAAGCCGAAGCGCCGACCGAGCGAATAGAGCAGGCCGGCACCGACATGCACGGTCGGACCCTCGCGGCCCACCGACGCACCGCCGACCAGCGCGGCGAGGGTCAGCGCCATCTTGCCGAGCGACATGCGCACGCTGAGCAGGCTGCGCCGGAACGGTTCGTCCTCGAGCTTGAGCGCGGCGATCGCCTGCGGGATGCCGGACCCGCGGGTCGGCTTGAGCGCACCCTGGGTCAGCCAGGCGAGCAGCGCGAAGGTCGCCGGCGTCAACAGGAACGGCCACCAGGAACTGTGCGCGACGATCGCCTGGAAGAGCCCGAAGGCGTGATCGGCGGCTGCAGCAAAGCCCACGGCGGCGAGGCCGACGATGATCGCGCCGGTCCAGAACAGGATCCGCCGCCGCCACTGCACGGGGGAAAACAGTCGCTGCGCAGTAACACGCCACTTTGCCAGCGGCGCGGCGTCTGCCTTGTCTTGACTGTCCTCACTCATCCGGGTTCGGGGGCATGGCGCATCGGGACCTGCATGATACATGTGCGGACAAGGACGCCTCGCGGCATGTCGCGCGCGAGGCCGGCAGGCGCGCCCGGATTCAGCGAGCGCCGTGCGTACGCGTTAAAGTCCGGGCCTGGTCCATACCGGGAACGCCTGTCATGAACGTGTCAACTCCTTTCTGCCTGAAGTTCCTCGGCGTCATCCTGCTGCTGGCGGGTTTCGTGGCTCCGGCCAGCGCGGATGATGCGACTCCGGTGCACCTGACCTTGCGGGTTCCGTCCAGGCTCCTGTCCGAGACCCGCGTCGTCAACGTCCATGTGCCGCCAGGCTACGACGCGAAGGCGGATCTCAGGTATCCGGTGCTGTACATGCCGGATGGCGGCATGAAAGAAGATTTCCCCCATCTGGTGGAAGCCGTCGACGCCCTGGTCCGGGCGGGCGAGATTCCGCCGATGCTGGTGGTCGGAATCGAGAACACCGAGCGCCGGCGTGACATGACCGGGCCGACCACGGTGGACAGCGACCGCGAGATTGCGCCCGTGGTCGGTGGCTCGGCGGCGTTCCGGGATTTCATCCGCAGCGAACTGATGCCGTTGATCCAGTCCTTCTACAAGGTGAACGACCAGCAGGCCATCATCGGCGAATCGCTGGCCGGATTGTTCATCGTCGAAACGCTGTTCGTGCAGCCTGACCTGTTCGATACCTACATCGCGCTCGATCCGAGTCTGTGGTGGAACGGCGAGCAATGGTGGCGCGAGGCCGGTTCGCGGCTCGATGGATCGCAGGCTTTCCATGCGCGGCTCCTGCTCGCTTCAGCCGGAGACAGCGGCAAGGTGAGCGTGCATCTGGCGGATGCACTGTGCCGGAATCCGCAGGCGGGCCTGGACTGGACTTATGCGCCGCGGCCCGATCTTCGCCACGCGAACATCTACCGCAAAATGGAGCGCGAAGTACTGCGCCAGGCATTTTCCGGCAAGCCCTTGCCCGCGCCGGATTGCGCCGCCGCGGCGCTGCAATGAAATCGTCGCATGGCGCCCAGGCAGTAGCCTGCGGGTGAAAGCAAATTCGCCGCCGTCCGTTCTGCTGGTAGATCGAACCGAAGGAAGATGCCCGTGATCCGTATTGCAATGTTGTTCGTGCTTTTGACCGCCGTGGCGGACCAGGCCCATGCCGGCGAGCTCGCGGCGTCGGCCGCCGAGGTGCGTCCGCTCCTGCTCGGTTCGGCGATGCCCGATGTCGCCCTGCAAGCGGTCGATGGCAAGCCGGTTTCGCTGAAACGGCAGGTGGACGGAAAGCCGGCCATCCTGGTCTTCTATCGCGGCGGCTGGTGCCCGTATTGCAACCTGCAACTGAGCGAGCTGCGGCTGATAACGAAAGATGCCGAGGCGTTGGGCTACCAGATGATTGCGATCAGCCCGGATCGCCCCGAGGAGCTGGCGAGGACGCTGACCAAGGACAAGCTCGACTACACATTGCTATCCGACGCGAAAGCCGACGCCTTGCGCGCATTCGGCATCGGCTTTCGCGTCGATGACGCGACCATCAGGGAATACCTCGGCTA
>DAIMYT010000186.1:0-2448 GCA_036734345.1 Dokdonella sp.
GGGACTGCCTGGCCGCATCGGAGTTCGATTTGATGGCGGCAATGCGTCTGACTGCACTGGTATGCACGGAGGATTCCAGATTCTCGGCAATGCCTGCGCGAATCGGATTCAGATCGACGTAGCTCATGCAGGAAAGAACGGCGGCTTCATCCAGGAGTGCCTGACACTTGTAGCGACCTTCCCAGAAGCGACCCGTGCAGGCGTCCTCCTGATTCGCGGGTTGTGGGGTCGGGTCTAGCCTTGTAGCATCCCTCCGAGGTTCAGGGGCTGCAGATGCCATCGGCTTTTGGCGGAATCGCGCAGTAGAGTTTCAGTACTGCGGTGATGTTCGCGGACGAGCCGTCGCTGGATGGCCCGTGCATCGAGGTCGACAGGCGGAAGAAATCCTTGCGCTTGCTCAGGCGTTCCAGGCTCGCGCGGGCTTCCATTTCGTTTGGTGCAACCGCCTTCAACTGGATCGTGTCACCGCTGAGGCGAACCTCGTTCACCGTTACCAGAGGACCCAGCAATGTGTGGAGCGCATCGCGTACCTGTGCCTCGCTGTAGGCGCCTGATGCCGCCGGATCGCCCGCTGGGCATGCGCTGGGTTGCCCAGGGACCTCGCACGCGAACCTCAGCTGGAACGAGAACGCATGGCGGCCGTCACTGGGTCTTGAACCGCCGCCGCTGACGTAGGTGAACTCGCCCGATTCCTCGAGCAGGCGCACGGCGTTGCGAACCGACTCAGCGTCGGGCGCCGTGCCTTCGAGGCGACCACCCTTTTTCCATAACGCAACCTTGGTGATGCGGATCGATGCCGGCAGATAGCGCGCGACGACGTCGGCCACGCGCTGCTGTGGATCCTGCGCGAGCGCTCCTGCTGAAATCGCGGGCGACGAAGACGAATAGGTTGGGGCAGATGCCGGGAGTACCGGCTCCGGGCCTGCTTGCCCCAGCACCTCGTTGCGCAGTGCACGCGTTGCGGTTCGCGTCGCTTCACTCAAGGGATGCGGATCCACCTGGCCCACCGGCACGTCCAGGCGATTGATCGGGCCTTCGATCTGGATAGGATATTTTTCTGCAATCGGACCGGGCGCGCGCGCTGGCTGGTAATAGCCCGCCTTGGTATCGGCATCGATGCGAATCGCCCACTGCGTTCCCGTCGTCGTCGCCGAAACGCCCACTTGAGACGCATGGAATTCCTGGAGAAACATCGCACTTCCGCTGTTTGAGCTGCCCACCTGCAGGAAATCGACCTTCCCACTGCCACCGACGCGGGCCGGCGCGTTGGCATGGATCGACAGCAGTCCGATATTCACCCGCTCCAGCCACAACCGCAGGCGCGCGCCCGGATTCAGCGTGATCCGCAGCGCTGGCTGGCGCACCTGATCGACGAGCAGGGAAAGACCATCGCCACCCAGCAGCAAATCGTGCCCCGTTGCGAGTTGCACGGTGAAGCACGCCGCGCCCGTGACGGAATTGTCCGCCGAACGCTTCACCTGCGTGATCGACACGCCGCATGAGCCAAGACCCGGACAGGCCTGGGCATGATCGGTGGCCAGGACCACGTCGCGCGGCGCCGGCTGCTCGTCCGGATTGGCATCCAGTACCCGCGAGCGCTCGACCACGATGACCTCGCGCGCACCCGGAAACACGCGATTCTCGCTGCCGGAAACGACCCGCACGACGCAGTCGGACGCGGTGATCTGCAAATGCCGGAGATTGCCCAACTGGCCTGCCTCCGGCGCCCACGGCCGATCAACCGATTGTCGCACCCGTGCCGCCTGGCTCAGGTACGACTCGGGCGAGGAGGGCAGTGACGCGCTCGCGGCCCAGAGAGGCACTGCGAGCAGTGCCATCAACACGCCTGAGCGCGACATGAGCATTCGAAGGGTGCGCATGGCGGCTGGCATCGATCAGGTTTCCGGCAAAGACCAATGACCCACTATCTCACAAGCCCAGGCGACCGATCGTACCGCCCTGGACGCTCCGGGACGCCCATCATCCGAGCCGCGCTTTGAATGATGAAGCGCCGCTCGGCGCAAGGGCGGGTGTTCCTTTTGGGAGCGTCCGATTGGGGCAGGTGTCCCGATTCGAGCAGCCGAAACGTGTGGGCAAGTCAGCGGGATTGTGGATGTCCCGATTCGCTGCGCCGATTCGCTGCGATTCGCTGTCCTGGGTGGATTTCGAGGTTAGTCGAATCCGTTCTTGAAGAGGCTCTGGATGACCTTCGAGCGCGCGAAGTTGTTGATGGTATCGGGTTCGCTGAGGCTGGTTGGTCCGTAGGTGCCGACGCCGATGTAGTTCGTCTCCGCGCCGTCGACGACACGGGCCTGGCCGTCGATGGTGAGCGAGCCGCCCGGAAGGATGTCGAAGGTCGCGTTGACGCTGCCGAAGCGGGTATCGACGGTGCAGTTACTTGCACCGGCTGGCGTGCAGACCACCGAGCTGATTCCGCCCTTCCACGGC
>DAIMYT010000186.1:2458-5880 GCA_036734345.1 Dokdonella sp.
GTAGCCGAACAGGTGGGCGGAGGTGATGGGCTGGTTGCCCGCGTAGTTGACCGTCATGTGGAAGCCGACGTCCTGTCCTGGCGACGCTACAGTCTTGTCGACGGTCAGGGTCGCGGAAAGATCACCGCTTGCCAGTATGCTGGTGTCGAGCAAGGCGACGCCGGTGGTGGCGGGCGAGGGTGATTCAATCGACGTGGAAGTCGCCAGGACCGATCCGTCCGCTGGCCAGGAAAGCGGATACCAGTAGCGTGATGGGGAGCCGGCGTCGAGTGGAGTTGGGGTCAGCAGCTGCTGCCCTAGCAGTGTCCCGCTTGTCGGGTCGAACCGGGCAATGAAATGGAACCTGATCCAGGTGGACAGGAGCGATCGACGTACCATCAGCTCGATGTTTCCCGATGGAGTCAGGCGCGCCGAGTGCGCCGACTGGGACAGGATCGGACTGGCGGGACTCAGCACCCATTGATCCACGATTCCGCTGCCGTCATTGTGGAATCGGCGGACGACCGGCGTCGAATTGACCCCGAGCGCCGTCAAGGCGTCGCCGTTCGGAAGCGTGATGAAACCCGACGCGCTGCAGAACGTGCAGCCATAGGGTGCACTGGCGGCGGTCCATGCTGCCGCGCCGGTGCTGACGTCGATCTTTGCGTTGTTTTGCTCGCTCGAGAAAATCACGTGTTGCGGGTCAACGCGGTAGAACCCGAAGTAGGAGCCGTCGCCCGAAAACAGCGTGGTCGACCACAGTTCCGATCCGTCCACCCCAGAGAGCCGCGCCAGGGTCTTGTTCGAGCCATCCAGGGGGCCGGCCAGGACCACGTCGTTGCCGAATAGCTCGAACGTCCTCAGCCAGTTGCCCGCGCGATCGGTGTTCCAGAGGATGGCTCCGGACTGCCTTGAAAACTTGTACATGCGCGTATGCGCGCACGTGCTGCTGCCGCACGCCAGCTCAATATTGACAACAACGTAGACGTTGCCGTCGGCGTCGATATCCGGCCCCACGGTGTACGTGCCGGTCTGGGTCGGCTCGTAGAGGACGGCGCTCCATTGCTTGCTTCCGGTGGCGCGATCGTACAGACCGATCTGGAAGGCGCTGTCCGCGGGGGCGAGGTTGCCGGGGTGTGTCAAGGTGCTGAGCACCGCGACGAGATCACCTTTGATAGTGAAATAGGGGGGCAGCCAGAATTGGGGCGTGAAGAACTGATCCCCAAGTGCCATGTCATCGACGGTTTCCCATTGGTTTGCGCCAGTGCCGGCGTCGACCGAACGAATACGCAGTTTCGGACCGGTTGGACTCAGGTCATGGGCGACACTGATGGCTTGGGCTCCATCGACTTTCGAATCGCCTTGTACCCCTTGTGCGACGAGTGGAACCGGATCCAGCGTTAACAGGCTTCCGCTTGGATAGTCGATGGGTTGCAGGTACGGAGGTGCGGCCTTGTTGACGTCGTAGGTGCTTGCAACGCCGAGGATCCGGTTATTGGCAAGCCCTCCGAATTGTTGCCAGAAAAGCGGGTCTCCGTCGCCATTCACAACAGGCAAGGGGGTCGACCAGACGGTTGCGCCGGTCGTCGCGTTGAGCCGGACGAGAGAATTGCCTGCGTTGACCAGAATCGAAGTGTCCACGGATCTGGCGAAGTGGCCGTTCGTCAGCGGCTGCGACCACCTCTCCGCACCGGTATCCGCAGCCAGGCGGCGGATGGAATCCGATCCGACGAGAACCAGTTCGGAGGGTGAATCCTTGGTGGCAATGGCCGAATCGAAGTTTCCGGGCTGGATGGTCCAGGCCAGGCTGCCGTCGGATTGGCGAAACGCCCGAAGGTCCGCTCCAACGCGAATGTATAGGTTGGCTCCGTCGATGCCGATCTGGGCGCCTGCCTGGCCGCTCGTAGCCGCACCACCGGTTGTCTCGTAGATCAGATGGCCGTCGACTCCGTACTTTACGATGTGCAGCAGGCCGGCGATGCTGAAAGTCACATAGCTGTTCCCGGTGCTGTCGACCAGCACGCCGCCGAAATCACAATAGGCGTTCCGCAGGGTCCGCTGCTCCCAGAGCACATCGCCGGAATTCTCGTCGAGCACGCTGATGTTCGTGCAATCGCGCGCCACCAAACGGCCTCCGGGAAGCTTGGCCATCCAGAGCGCAGGTACCCTGCGCATCCAAACGAGTTCACCGTTCGGGGCGACGCGCGCAATCGAGGAGACTTGCTCATCACCCAGCGCAACAAACGCGCTGCCGTCGTCATTGGCAATCAGCGCGTTTGCCTGGCTATAGAGCTGGCCACCGAGGTTGTCGAGGTTGGCTACCCAGCGCAGGTTGCCGGCGCTGTCGAGACGAGTCACCTGGGCATTGAAGGGCGACGGGTTCACTCCGGCGAACAGGACGTCGCCAATGCTGGAGTAGGCGATAGGAGCGGTTGGCCCGTAGAAGGAGAACCCGGACGATATAAAGGGCGTCGACGTGTGGTTCCAGTCGTTTTGCCACAGCGGGCTGGCCATCGTGCCTTGGGCCAGGAAGCATGATGCCACCGCGATGGCCATTGCCCGCGCGAACTTGAAGGGTTTGAGGCGATCCATGCGGGAACTCCGGAATGACTGAAATTGATGGGAAATTCGTGCGCGCCGCCCCGACTATGTCGCTGCGAGGGTTCGCCGGTCGGTGCCCGGCGGGATGCGAGTTCTCATTCTATGCGAGAAGGATGATTTCGAGCCATTTTCAACCGAAACAACCAGCGGGCCCAGGAAAATGCAGTGTTAGAGGCCCGGAGTATCAGAATCGACAGGTTGTCTGCGCGCGGTGGCCATGCATGAAAGGGTGACGTGGCCGGGACGCATCGTCTGCAGGAAATCTTTGACAAAGCGCGTGCGAGAAAGCCGGGATTGTGGATTTCCCCACCCGTACCGCCAAGGATCGACACCACACAGCCAGGCCCGACGTAGGCATCGCGAGATGCAGTGATAGAGGCCGGGAGTATCAGGATCGACAAGCAGGCTGCGAGCGGTCGTCATGCATGAAAGCGTGACGTGGCCGGGACGTGTTGTCTGTAGGAAATCTCTGACAAAGCGCGTAGGAGAAAGCCAGGATGCTGGATGTCCCGGTTCGCTCCGTCCGGATGGATCATGGATGTCCCGGTTAGCTCCATCCGGGCTTCCCGGATCGCTTCACGAATCGCTCGCGTCCCGTTTCCGATTCTGGCAATTGGAAACCAATCGATTGCTATAGTGCGAAAACGGATCGGCGATGGTATCTGTCCAATCCGACCACGAACTGGATCAGGGGCGGGCGATGCGTGGACTTCTCGTGTGTGGATTGATGCTGCTTGCGCTGACGGGATGCGCAGAGCGCGATTATCCCGATGACTGGCCAAAGCCCGATCCAGGCTGGTTTTCAAGAAAAGGCGGCTGCCCCGATCTCGCCGGCGATTACG
>DAIMYT010000187.1:0-5821 GCA_036734345.1 Dokdonella sp.
CCCAAGAACTGCTGGGCACGTTCCCGTTGAGCAGCCTTTCGCACCGAGTCGGGCTTTCGGCCGCGCTGCGGCAAGTCATAGGCGGGCAGGCTAGTCGAGGAAGTCCCTCGACTTGCTGATGGGACATTCGTGGCTGACTCTTCGGCAGCAACCGTAAGCGAGTCCAGCCATGCTGCAAGGGTCGTAATCGGTACGAGCCATCGCCCCATGGATTTCCTCAGACCAGGAAGAATGTCACCTCGCCGGAGAGCGCTGGCGACGGATTCGCGAGTGGCTCGGGAGTTCTCATTTCTTAGAACAAGCGCAAGGTCATCGATGGTCAGCATGACCTTCCCCGGAAACATCGACTTCAACAGGTCCAGCGTTGAGGACATCGGTCGAATTCCTGGGAAAATCTTGGGAAATAATTGCCTCAGATGAGCCTGTTCTGGCCTGTATCTTCCCACGAGCCAATTTCGGGAACCATGCGAAAAACGCTTTAAATTCAATGTTTTAAATGGCGGCCCCGATACGATTCGAACGTACGACCTTCCCCTTAGGAGGGGGACGCTCTATCCAGCTGAGCTACGGGGCCGCAGCGAACGCGTGCAGCCCCGCGATTCTCCCATATCGTCGAACGGAATCCGAGTCCGGCCGGGTCAGCGGGCGGGCCTCAGACGATCTTGAGCCTGCCCTTCATCAGCGACCAGTGGCCCGGGAACGAGCAGAAGAAGCTGTAGTCGGCGCCGGCGGCCAGCTGGCTGACCGCGAAGCTGACCGTGGTCGATTCGCCGCCGCCGATCACCGCACTGTGCGCGATCACGCGCGCGTCCCCGGCCTTGATGTAGTCGTTGTCGAGTCCGGCCGACATGCCGTCGTTGGCGACGCCTCGCATGTCGGCGGTTTTCGTCAGGACCCAGTTGTGGCCCATGACGCCTTTCGCGAGCTTTCCCGAGTGGGTCAGCCTGACCGTGAAATCCGTGCAGGACTTCGGCACCTCGATGTTTTTTGTGTCGAACTGCATCGCATCGTTGCCGTCGATGTCGATCGAACAGGCGGCGAAGGCCGGGGAGGCGGCGAGCAGCACCGACCCGAAAAGCAGCAGTGAACGAATCATTTGCAGTCTCCGAGAGTGGTTGTACGGTTCGCGGCGGCAAGCATGCCCATTCGCCGCGGCCCGGAAAAGATGCGTGCCGATGGCCGCGATCAAAGGCCGGCCGCAGGTGGCGCGATGTCGCGGCTGGCGCAATCAGCCGCCGGCGGTGAGGCGAAGGGTGAGGTTGATCGCGATGTCCGAGGTGCGCAGGGCCGGCAGGTCCTCGCCCAGCGTGATCTGGAATTCTCCGGCGCCGCCCGTGTGCCGGATCAGCCCGAAGTTCAACTGGTTGCCCGCCGTGCCGAGGAATTCCGGCAGGCCGCGATAGAGCGGGCCATGGGCGTCCGATTGAAGGACGGCGCTCCATTTCTGACCGAACCGATAGCGCAGCAGGGCGCTGGCGAATGGCACGGCGTCGCGGGCGGTGTCGCCGAGCAGGCGGTTGTCGCCTTGCACGAGCAGCCCCGCGCGCGCGCCGACGGTGAGGCGCTCACCAACCGGGAGCAGGGCGAATGCGCTGAACGAAACATCGCTGCTGCCGCTGTCGCCGAGGCGCGCGCGGCTCCCGGTCGGCAGTTTTGCGCCGAGGCTGAGGCCGGTCACGCCGCGCGTGCCACTGCGCCAGCTTCGCGTGAGATCGAGCAGCAGGGGACCGACGCCCGATTGGCCACGATCGAGGGCGTACAGCACCACGTCGCCGCGGCGCACCTCGACCTGCGGTGCATGCGTGCCGAGCAGGCCGCGATCGCCGTTGTCGAAGCCGAATGCGCTATGGAAGCGCTCGACGGGCCGGTCGAGGAATCCGGCGCCGATCCACAGGTGGCTGATCGACGCGCGCAGGCTCCAGCGGGCATTGATGGCGTGGATCGCGCTCAGGCGCGTCTCATGTGTTTCGGCATCGAAGAGCAGGCTGGCGTCGCCGCGGAACTGCCGCAGCTCGGTATTGGCGACGCTGATGGTGGTGTCGAATTGCCAGGCGCCTGGCGCGGGCACGGCGGGCGTCAACGGCAGCCCGGTCGCAAGTGCAAACGGATTGGTGTCGCGGACCGGCAGCCAGCCCGGTGGCGCATCGGCGAGCGCTGCGTGGCCTGTGACAAGCAGGAGGGCGCAGGCGATCCATCGCGACGGGTTCGAGAAAGTCATTGCAGGTGATTGAATAAAGGCACCTTCTTCGGGACCAACTACATGCGGAAGACGCCGTAGCGACCCTGCTCGATCGGCGCGTTGAGCGAGGCTGAAATGGCCAGGCCAAGTACGCGGCGCGTGTCGACCGGATCGATCACGCCGTCATCCCAAAGCCGGGCGCTGGCGTAGTAGGGATGGCCCTGGCGCTCGTATTGCTCGCGGATCGGCTCCTTGAAGGCGGCCTCATCCTCGGCCGGCCAGGTCTTGCCGGCCCCTTCGATGCCATCGCGCTTGACCGTCGCCAGCACGCTGGCGGCCTGTTCGCCGCCCATCACGCTGATGCGCGAATTCGGCCACATCCAGAGGAAACGCGCGCCGTAGGCTCGGCCGCACATTGCGTAATTGCCAGCGCCGAAACTGCCGCCGATGACGACGGTGAATTTCGGTACATGCGAGCAGGCCACGGCGGTGACCATCTTTGCCCCGTCCTTGGCGATGCCCGCGTTTTCGTACTTGCGACCGACCATGAAGCCGGTGATGTTCTGCAGGAACACGAGCGGGATGTTGCGCTGGTTGCACAGTTCGATGAAGTGCGCGCCCTTGAGCGCCGATTCGGCGAACAGGATGCCGTTGTTGGCGACGATGCCGACCGGATAGCCGTGGATGTGCGCGAAACCGGTGATCAGCGTCTTCGCATAGCGCGCCTTGAACTCGGAGAACTCCGAGCCATCGACGATGCGCGCGATCAGCTCGCGGATGTCGAACGGGATGCGCGTGTCGCGCGGAACGACGCCGTAGATCTCCGCTGGCGGATAGGCGGGCTCGCGCGGCTCGGCAACGGCCAGCGCGACGCTCTTCGTGCGATTGAGGTTGCCGACGAGGTCGCGCGCGATGCTCAGCGCATGCGTGTCGTTTTCGGCAAAGTGATCCGCCACGCCGGAAACGGAGGTATGCACGTCGGCGCCGCCGAGCGATTCCGCGTCGACGATTTCGCCCGTTGCGGCCTTCACCAGCGGCGGTCCGCCAAGGAAGATCGTGCCCTGTTCGCGGACGATGATGGTTTCGTCGCTCATGGCCGGCACATAGGCGCCACCGGCCGTGCACGAGCCCATGACAACGGCGATCTGCGGGATGCCGAGCGCGCTCATGCGTGCCTGGTTGTAGAAGATCCTGCCGAAGTGCTCGCGGTCAGGGAAAACCTCGTCCTGCAAGGGCAGGAACGCTCCGCCGGAATCAACCAGGTAGACACAGGGCAGGCGGTTTTCCAGTGCCACTTCCTGCGCGCGCAGGTGCTTTTTCACGGTGATCGGGAAATAGGTGCCGCCCTTGACCGTGGCATCGTTGGCGACGACGAGGATTTCCTGGCCGCGGACCCGGCCAATGCCGGTGATCAGCCCGGCGCAGGGCGCTGCATCGTCGTACATGCCGTGGGCCGCCAGCGGCGACAGCTCAAGGAAGGGCGAACCGGGATCGAGCAGGGCGCGGATGCGTTCGCGCGGAAGCAGCTTGCCGCGCTCGGTGTGCTTGTTGCGCGCCTTTTCGCCGCCGCCCAGTGAGGTACGCAGCAGCTGCTGCTTGAGATCCTCGACCAGTCCGCGAAGGTTCGCGTCGTTGGCGATGAAGTCCGGTGAGCGCGGGTCGATGTGCGAGAGGATGCGGGGCATGTCGGCAGGGCGTGATCAGGAACGCTGATCAGAGCACAGGCTGGCGCGTTCTGCCAACATCGTGGCCGCAAAATGAAACCGGCCGCACTTGGCGGCCGGTTTGCGTGGAGCCGAAGCGCCGGATCAGTGATCCTTGGCTTCTTCCTTCTTCTCTTCCGCCGCGTCCTTCATCTTGTCGGCGGCATCGCCCATGGCTTCGCCGGATGCCTTGGTTGCATCAGCAGCGGCTTGGGTCGCGTTGGCTGCGGCGTCCATGGTGGTGGCGGCAGCGGAATCCACGGCTGCGCCGGTGGCCTCGGCAGCCTGCTTTGCGGCAGCTGCCGCGTCATCAGCGGCCTTCTGCGTGGCGGCAGCGGCTTCCTGGGCAGCCTTGTTGGCGGCGTCTGCAGCGTCCTGCGCGCTCTTCTGCGCATCGTTGCCGCAGGCGCCCAGAGCGAGTGTCAGTGCCGAAGCCAGAAGAACTCGATTGAATTTCATGGTGTCCCCTCGAAAAGTAGCGGCGTATCAGGGTGGTCGGAGCGCTGCCCGCCGCGTTGGCAACTTCCGTGACCGGGCACGTCAATGCCTGGTGGCTCGGGATGGATCGCTAGACGGTCCAGCATACTTTACCCGCATGCCGGACCGGCTAGGTTACGCCAGTTCGATGGCAATGGCAGTGGCTTCGCCGCCGCCGATGCACAGTGTCGCCACGCCGCGCTTGCCGCCGTGCTTGCGCAGGGCATTGATCAGGGTGACCACAAGGCGCGCGCCCGATGCCCCGATCGGATGGCCGAGCGCGCAGGCGCCGCCGTGCACGTTGATCTTGGCATGCGGGATGCCGAGTTCACGGGTCGGCGCCATGGCGACAACCGCGAATGCCTCGTTGATTTCGTAGAGATCGACGTCCTCGGCCTTCCAGCCGACCTGCTTTAGCAGCTTCTGGATGGCGCCGACCGGTGCCGTGGTGAACCACTCCGGCTCCTGGGAGTTGGTCGCATGGCCGAGGATGCGGGCCAGCGGCTTGATGCCGCGCCTGGCGGCCTCGTCGGCCGACATGACGATGGTCGCCGCGGCGCCATCGGAAATGCTCGAGGAGCTGGCTGCGGTAAGCGTGCCGTTCTCCTTGCGGAAGGCCGGCTTCAGGGTCGGAATCTTGGCGATATCGGATTTTCCGGGCTGCTCGTCAATGGCGAACTCGGCATCGCCCTTGCGCGTCTTCACGGTGACCGGGACGATTTCGTCGACGAAGGCGCCGGAAGCGATGGCGGCCTGGGCGCGCCTGACCGATTCGGCGGAGAAGGCGTCCTGCTCCTCCCGGGTGAAACCGTACTTGTCGGCGGTCGCTTCGGCGAAGACGCCCATGGACCTGCCGTCGTAGGGATTGGTCAGGCCATCCCAGGCCATGTGGTCGACCGCCTCGAAGTTGCCATAGCGGTTGCCGGTTCGCGAATTCGGGATCATGTGCGGGGCGTTGGTCATCGACTCCATGCCACCCGCCACGACGATATTCGCCGATCCGGCCTTGATCAGGTCGTGGGCGAGCATGATCGCCTTCATGCCCGAGCCGCAGACCTTGTTGATCGTGGTGCAGCCGGTCGATTTCGGCAGGCCGGCGGCCAGCGACGCCTGGCGTGCGGGCGCCTGGCCCAGGTTGCCGGGCAGGACGCAGCCCATGATGACTTCGGAGACATCGGCGGCGGGCACGCCGGATTGCTCGAGGGCGGCCTTGATGGCGGTGGCGCCGAGGCTGGTGGTCGGGACGCCGGTGAACTGGCCCAGGAAGGAGCCGATGGCGGTGCGCTTGGCCCCCACAATGACGATACCGGACATGAAAAAAGCCTCCAGATTGATGGACTTGCGGCGTGACGCGCGGACAGCGGCGCCGGAAAGGGACTGATTATCGCACGATGGCCGGATGCGCAAACATGCGCCGGCCTTGCGGGACTATCGGGACCCAAACTTGACCTCGAACTCAAGG
>DAIMYT010000188.1:0-1574 GCA_036734345.1 Dokdonella sp.
TGAGCAATCCGACCAAGGCCGTGGCCAACGCCGACAGCCACGAGTACTTCGCGGAGAACAATCCGGCCCGCAACTGATGCGGTGACCAGCGGGGCCTCGGCTCCCGCGAAATGAAAAGCCCCCACAGCGATGTGGGGGCTTTTTTTGTGTCCGGCTTTCCGTCACGGCCACGCGAGGCGCCGCGCGCCGACCGCCCGTTGCCATTTGTGTAATCCCTATCCTGCGGCGCCGTATCGAGGATGGCCGGGCCACCCGGCCCGTCACAGCCCGACCAAGGAGAATACCGTGGACAACCAGAGCTTCAGCCTGCGCCATACGGCACTGTCCGTTGCGCTGTTCGCAGCGATTTTCGCGAGTCTCGCACAAGCCGACACCGTCACCGAGTGGAACGAACGCGCCGCGCAGGCCGCGGCGACAGCCGGAGGACCGCCGGTACAGAACAGGATCATGGCAATCGTGCAGATTGCCGTGCATGACGCGTTGAATGCCGTCAATGCGCGCTTCGAAACCTATGCGCCGCAGTCGCCCGCCGCACCCGGGGCATCGGCGGCGGCTGCCGCCCTCAGTGCCGCCTACCGCACATTGATCCAGTTGGTCCCCGGCGAGGCGGCGAACCTCCAGATCATCTACGAGAACCGCCTGGTCGAGTTGCCGCCGTGTCCAGCAGCATCTCCTTCCTGCATCGATGACGGCGTGGCGGCGGGCGCCGCAGCTGCGCAGAACATCCTCGACCTGCGCCTGAACGACGGTTCGTCGACGCCCAACCTTCCGTACACGCTGCCGCCGGGTCCGGGCGTCTACCAGCCAACGCCGCCTGCCTTCGTGCCGCCGCAGAATGCCGGCTGGGCCAATGTGGTGCCGTTCGCGCTCAACTATGCATCGCAGTTTCGTGCGCCGCCATCGCCCATCTTCAATCTGCGCAGCTTCCAGTACACGCGCGATTTCAATGAAGTCAGGATTTTCGGCAACAGCATCTTGAGGTCGGGCATTCCGGATTCGGACAAGAGCCGGGTGGCGCGGTTCTGGCCCGGTGGCGGCGCCGACGTCAATGCATTGACCCGCGTCGTGGCCACGGGGCGCGGACTCGACATGTGGCAGCACGCGCGTCTCCTCGCCCTGGTCGACATCGCGGTGGCGGACAGCACGATCTCGGTCTTCGAAACGAAGTACCACTACAACTTCTGGCGGCCGATCACCGCCATTCGCGCGGCCGATACGGATGGCAACTGGGCGACCACGGCCGACCCCACCTGGCTTCCCTACCTGCCGACTCCGCCCTACCCGGACTACCCGTGTGGCCTGACGTCGAACGTCGGCGCGGCAACCGAGGTGATGCGCCATTACTTCGGCAGGGACTGGTTGCCCTACACGTTCACTGCCGCCGGCATCACGCGCAGCTACAACCGGCTTTCCGAGGCCGATGCGGATGCCGTCGACGCGCGGGTCTACGGCGGCATGCATTTCCGTACCGGATGCGAGCAGGGCATCCGCTACGGCGGCAAGGTCGGGGAATTCGTCTTCAATTCCCGGCTGCGCCCATTGAACTGAACGTCCCGCCAGACCGGAGGATGCCG
>DAIMYT010000188.1:1584-5799 GCA_036734345.1 Dokdonella sp.
CCCCCCGCCGCGAGCCGGCAGCGCCATGTCGCAACGCAGGCCGGAATCTCGCCAGCGATGCGAGGCCCCTTGCGCACACGCACCTGGCGCGCGGCCGAATTCCACAGGCAGCTGGCATTTTCGCGAGGGCGGGGGCATGCGGCCTGTAATCGCCCGCGCCTGCTGCCGAATGGACATGCGAATCCCCAACCGGCATCGATCCAGGGGTACCCATCCATGGCGACTGAACCCGATTCCGCCCCTGGCCCGTTGTCCGCGCCAGGGCCTTGCGACTGCCCTGCCCGGCAAGGCTGGATAAAACCATGAATCTTGCTGCAATCCACGTGGAACCGTCGCATAATCCGGCCGCAAAGTGCGCCTCTGACGGGCCGCGCCGATGAACGGATTTGACACCACCCGCTGGTCGCTGGTGCTCAATGCACGCAAGGACTCGGCGGGCGCGCGCGACGCGCTCGAACGACTCTGTCGCACCTACCGTTCCCCTGTCCTCTCGTACGTGCGCCGGCGCGGCTTCACTGCGGATGCCGCCGAGGACCTGGTCCAGGCGTTCTTCCTGCGCTTCATCGAACATGCCTACCATGCGCGCGCGGATCCGGCGCGAGGCCGCTTCCGCGCCTTCCTGCTGACCGCGGTCAAACGGTTCATGGTCGACCACTACGCAGAGTTGCACAGCCTCAAGCGCGGCGGTCGCTACCGCTTCGAGACGCTGGATTCGGGAAGTGCGGTGCGCGTGGCAAGCATGGATGATCCCGATGCGGCGTTCCAGCGCGACTGGGCGATGGCCGTGCTCGACTCCGCCCTGACGCAGATGCGCGAAGAAGCCCGCCAGCTTGGCAAGCTTGCATTGTTCGACGAGCTGAGCGGGTTCCTTATTGAACGGCCGGACGACACGGACTATGCCCGCGTGGCGGAGGCCCTGAACCTTCGCCGCAATACGGTGGCCGTGGCTGTCCACCGGATGCGTCATCGATTGCGCGACCTGGTGCGGCTGGAAATCGGTGAAACCGCGGCGAACCCGGCGGAACTCGCGCAGGAACTGCGCGACATGCATGCCGCCCTCGGCGAGACGCTCAACCACGCGGCGCAGCGATCGCCCGCGCGCTCATCCTGACACGACGGTGGCCATGGATTCCCAGCGCGACAGCGGCAACCTGCGGTTCGGACATACGCGCTGGTCATTGGTGATGGGCGACGACAGCCAGCGACCGCTCGACCGCATCGAGGCGCTCACCGAGCTCTGCCTCGGCTACTGGTTTCCGGTGTTCGCCTTCCTGCGTTGCTGCGGACATGCGCCGGAAATCGCGCAGGACATCACGCGCACTTTCGAGAAACACATGATCCAGGGCGCACGCAAGGGACTGGCGCCGGCAGCCGGGGAGCGCTTCCGGGATTTCCTGCTGACCCGCCTGACCGCGTTCCTCGCCGAAGACTGGCGCCAGCTGGCCATGGCGAACGAACTTCCCGATGCCCCCGACTGCGCCGAGCTCGAGGCGCGCATGCAGTTCGAGGAACTGCAATCGTGCACGCCCGAGGAAGCCTACCATCACTGTTTTGCCGCGGAGATCATCGCCCGCGCGTTCCGGCGCTTGCGCGCGGAAGCACAGGCCAACGGGCACCTGGAAATGTACGAGGCGATGCTGCCCTTCGTCACCATCGAGCCGGACGGCGACACGTTCGCCGAACTGGCCGGCCGACTCGGCAACCGCCCCCTGACCCTGGTTGTCGCGCTGAAAAGGCTGCGCCAGCGATTCCGTGAACTGGTCGGCGAGGAACTGGGCGACACCGTGGACACGCTCGATGGCCTGGTCGAGGAACAGAAGACCCTCCACGACGCATTGCGCAGGATCCATTGACCCATGGGCGGCGATCCGCTGGCGCGCACCGTCGACTCCCGCCCCGTTGCAGCCGGGCGTGCGCAGGCCATGCGCGCCAGGGCCGCACTGGCCGAACTTGCGTTCGGCAGCCTTTCACCCGCCGGACAGAGCCTGGCCGGCAATCTTGCGCTGCTTCCCATCGATGCGCTGCAACTCGACCTCCTGGGCCCTGCACAGCGCCACTTCGGCAACTACGAGTTGCTCGAGAAAATCGGCGAAGGCGGCATGGGCGTGGTCTACCGCGCGCGCCAGATCAATCTGGATCGCGAGGTCGCCATCAAGTTGCTTTCGGCCGGGCCCTGGGCTTCGCGGGAATTCATCGACCGCTTCCTGCGTGAAGCACAGCACGCGGCGCGCATGCAGCATCCGAATATCGTCACGGTCCACGAAGTGGCCATGGCCGAGGAACTCCACTACTTCAGCATGCGCCTTGTACGCGGCGAGAGCATGGCCGCGTGGCTGCAACGCGAGGGTCCGGTCGGCGCGCGCCGCGCTGCGCAAATGATGCGGATGGTCGCCGATGCGGTCGCCTACGCGCACAGCCTCAATGTACTGCACCTCGATCTCAAGCCAGCCAACGTGTTGCTCGACGAAAACCAGATACCGCTGGTCGCCGATTTCGGGCTGGCCAGGCAACTGACCGCACTGCAGTCCCTCGACAACACCGAGCTTTCGGGCACGCCGAGCTACATGGCGCCCGAACAGGCCGAGGTCGGCGCCAGGCCGCTGACCACCGCAACCGACGTGTGGGGACTGGGCGCGATCCTCTACGAGCTGGTCACCGGGCAACCGCCGTTTCGCGGCGACAGCGTGCAGGCGACGCTGTCCATGTTGTGTGGCGGCCGCGTGCGCAGGCCACGGCGCCTGCAGCCCGGCCTGCCGCTCGACCTCGAGGCGATCATCCTCAAGTGCCTCGCGCACGAACCGGAACGGCGCTATGCGAGCGTGCGCGACCTGGCCGAAGACCTCGGGCGATTCCACGAACACCGCGAAGTACGTGCGCGTCCCCTCCACGCGCTCCAACGCGCGCAACGATGGTCCACGCGCGAGCCGCGCCTGGCCGCAAGCGCCTTGCTTGCAGTTTCCCTGCTGGTCATCGGCCTGGCGACTACCTCGCAGCAATGGCAACGCGCCGAACGCAATGCCTCGGTTTCCAACGAGCGGTTGTGGGACTCGCGCCGCGATGCCGCCCTGCGTCTCCAGTCGGACGGCATGGGTTTCGAGGCGCTGCCCGGCTTGCTGGCCAACATCGAGGAGCAGGAGCATGCCCGGGGCTCGGTACCGGCGATGATCGAGCGCCGGCAGGTTGGGGCAATCCTGAACCAGGGCGTCAGCCTGATCGACCGCACGGTCATCGCCGACGCCCGGCCGCTGGCCGCCCAGCTCAGCCCGGATGGCAGCATCCTTGCGCTGGCCCTGGATGATGTCAGCGTGCGCTGGTTCGATACGCGCAACCTGGCCGAACTGGGACGCGTCGACCTGGCCAGCCTGCCGACATCGGATGGCGCCTTGCGCGCCCCGCGGCTGCTGCGCTTTGTCGACAATACGCGGTTGCGCGTGACCCTGGACTGGATCGACTACCTGCTCAGCCCCAGTGATGGCGACACCTATCTCATCGATCTGGCACACGCCCGCGTCGTGGAGCCCCCCGCGACATTCGTCGACCTGACTGAATCGATATTCAGTGCGGACGGTCGCCACGCACTCCTGCGCAACCGGAACAAGCAGGTTCAACTTTGGCAAGTCGCCCCCTGGAAGCCGTTGTCGCCCCGATTCGATGAATCCGATCAGCAGCGCACGTTCGCCTGGCTGTTGGGGCGCGGTGGCCGCCATGCGTGGACCCTTCCCGGCGGCTCCTCGACCTTGAGCATCCGCGACATGCAGGCCACCCGGGAGCCACGCGTGGTCTCCGTGAAGCTGCCTGCCGGCACACAGCTGACCGCGTGGACGGAAAACCACTCCGGTTCGCAATTGGCCATCGGCGATTCAACCGGGCGCGTCTTCATCCTGGAGCTTGCCAGTTTCGTCCTGCGTCCGTTGGCCACCCCGTTTGGAACCCGCATCCGCTGGCTTGCCTTCAGCGAGGACGATGCCTGGCTGGCGGCCGCGCGCGAAGATGGATCAACGTTCGCCTTCGAGGCGGCCAGCGGCATTTCGCTGAATGCCGGCCTCATGCAGCACGCCTTCATTCCCCACCAGGTCGTCATCAGCCATCGCCAGCGCCTGCTGGTCGTCTCCGGTGAAGGCGAGACGGCGCTCTGGCATCTTCCGGCGGCGGGACCGTCCGGGCTCGAGGCCACGCGCGTGCTGGCGCAACCCACGCGCAGCGCGCATGCCGGAA
>DAIMYT010000189.1:0-5787 GCA_036734345.1 Dokdonella sp.
GCCAACTCCCAGTTCGACCTGCTGGATTCCTTGGATTGCCAGAAGGACCGAACTCAGCACGATGAAAACCATCATCCGGATGACGTGACTACGATCCGTCGCTACGTGGCTCATGACCAGGAACGCCATCACAGCCGGGCCAAACGTCGACAACTGCACGACTGCGCCGCCCATCCACCCGTTCACGATTTGCGACAGCATCAAGGTGAGCAGGAACGCGGGCAGGAGAAGGTACTGGGGTGCAGTCAGGTCCTTGTTGCGTGAGGGTAGCCAGAACAGGAACGCGAGGATCAGCGTAATCGGCAACACCGGAACGCCGAGGTTCTCCCACTCCGGGTAGTCCTGTGGGCGAACCAGCACGAGGACGAGGTATAGCAGCATGAAGAAGAACATGGCCGGGTCGGGCGCTCAACCAAGTCGGTGTCGGGATGGGTAACTGAATGCCTCGGGGATGCCGATCAGGGACTCGAACCAGGCCAGGTCCATGTTGCGCTCCACCGGCAACCTGCGCAGCTCGAACTGCGGCTGGCTTGGCACCGGACTGGTGCCGGAGACATAGCTGCAGCCGAGCTTGTAGCCGGCCTCCCTGGCGGTTCGGATTACCGTTTCGTCGTACGCGTCGGCCCCGCCGACCGGGTAGGAGAGCACGTCGACCTGCGTTTCGAGTTCGCGTTCGAGCACCGCTTTCGAACCGGAAATTTCCAGTGCCATGGCCTCATGCGGCAGTTTCGCCAACATGTTGTGCCACATGCCATGGGACCCGATTTCCATGCCGGCGGCGTGTATCTCACGCAATTGGTCCCAGGTCATGGGCCGGCAGTCGACATGGCCTCCGGAGCGCGGCATCGACCACTCCCTTTCGAGGTTGGCAACAATGGATTCCTGGGTCTCAGCCTCGAGCCACTTCATGCGGTCCAGCAGCTCGGTGGCAATTTCCCGTCGCCCGGTGCGGGATTTGGGCAAGGGATCGTCGATCCCGAGTTCCGGGATCTGAATGCGGATCGCTTCAGATCGGCAGATCATATGCACGAACCAGTCATAGGAAAAGGGCAGGCCGCTGTCAATGTGCCCGGTCGACACAAAGAACGTGGCCGGCACCCCAAGTTCCCGCAGGACCGGAAACGCAAATCGGTGATTGTCGTCGTATCCGTCGTCGAACGTGACGATCACCGGCCTGGGCGGCAGAGGCTTGCCGGATTCGAATGACTCGATCACGTCGCGGAATCGAATCGGATTGAAGCGCTGCCTCAGCAATATCATCTGTCTGTGGAATTGCTCCTCGGTTGCACTGACCAGTTCGAGATCGAAGTCAAAGGCGCTTTCGTCGGCAATTGACAACACGCGATGGTAGGCAAGAATGCGCAAATCCCGGACCAGTGCCGACCGCAACATCGAGACGGTGCCGATCAGCCGCGTTCGGTACAACAGCGAGGCCAGTTTCTGGCGCGGGCTCCTGGGTGCGATGGCTCCGTTGTCGGCTTCGATCGACATGGACATGCCTGTCATTTCCTCCTACTCGACGGTACTTCGGGATTCAATCGCGCAGGCGTTGGCGCGGTCCGAATTCGCCATCGGATCTTGCGGTCGGACAATTCCGGCCAGCATTGGCCCTGCCATCAGGAATCCCTGCCCCCGCAACTCCTGGCAATCGTGCCTCCCGCGCAGCAGCAGTCGCCCCTGGGCGCGTGGATGCGGACTTCATGCTGGCAGACTGCCAGACACGCGTCATCCTACCAAGCATGCACGCGCACCTGCGCCAAAGTCCACTGCGCGGTAAGATTGGGTGCGCACTGGGGGAAACAATGGCGGGCGACACCGACTTCATCGCGCTCTATCAGGAGCTGGGCCTCGATCCCGACTGCACGCCGGAGGCGCTCAAACAGGCTTACAGGAAGCGTGTTGGGACACTGCATCCGGAGCGCCAGGACGGACGGGCGCCCCCGGCCGCTACTCTGCAGCGCCTCAACACTCAGTATGCAGCCGCGATCGAGTTCCATCTCCGCCATGGCCGGCTGCCCGGTGCGACCCAGCAGTCCGGCGCCGAGCTACCGGCGCGGCTGGCAACGGGGGCATCGGACTCCGCCCCGGGCCGTAATGACACGATACGGGTCCGTTCGCGGTCGCGCTTCCCGATGACCATCCTCCTCGTTGTCATACTAGGCCTGTGGGCGTTCGCCCAGTTTGTGCCGAAGGAAGCGGACCCACCCGGCAAGCCGGAACCGCTTGAGGCGGCGTCCAGGACCATGCTGGCGGCCGGCCCCGGCTTGGCCCGGGTCATCGGGCTGGGCACCAGCGCGCAGCAGGTCCGTGAAATCCACGGCGCCCCGGTCAGCGGCTGGGAAAAGCGCTGGGAGTACGGCCCGTCCTGGATCGCCTTCCAGTGCGGCGTCGTGGTCGACTGGTACAGCTCGCCGCTGCGCCCGCTGAAGGTGGAGACCGAGCATCCCGTTGCATCGGCCCAGTGGTCGCCGCCAAAGCACTGCAAGGAATAGACGACATCATGTTGAGGAAGGCCAAGGCCCTGTTGCAGAAGATCAAACGCCGGACCTGGATGAAGTACGCCCTGCGCGGCGTCGGGCCGAACGACAATTTCGCGCGACTCGACCTGGCGTATTCGATCGAGGATCCATGGAACATGGATTCTCCTGGCGAAGTTTCCCGTTTCGAGGGCACCAACCGCATCATTGAGCGTGAGTTCGGCGCACTCGATTCCCTGCTCGAGCTGGGATGCGGCGAAGGGCACCAGTCGAGCTACTTCGCACGCGTGGCGAAGCGGGTTCATGGACTCGATGTCAGCGAGAAGGCGATCGAGCGTGCGCGCACGCGGCTTCCGCAGGGGCATTTCGCAGCGACCGACATTTTCAGCCAGCCGTTTGGCGAGGGAACACCGCGCTTCGATCTGGTAACTGCATGCGAAGTCCTCTACTACATGAGCGACGTCGATCGCACGATCAAGCGCATGTCCGAACTGGGCCGCAATTGCATGGTCACCATCTTTGCGCCTGCAGCGCGCCGGGTCGGGCCCCATCTCGAGCGCATCCCGGGTTTGCGCAAGGACTGGATCTGGCATGGCGGAACCGTGTGGCTGGTCTGCTGGTGGCGCAATGACTAGCCAGTTCGGCGGGCGCGGCATTATCTATTTCGGCAACGACTGGCATTCGGAAAACCGCACGAGCAGCCATCATGTGGCGATCCGCCTGGCCCAGCGCACTCCCCTGCTTTATGTGAGCTCGCCGGGCCTGCGGGCACCGACCGCCAGCGGGCGCGATCTGCGCCGGATGCTGCGCAAGCTGCTGGCCACCCTGCGCCCACCGGTTCGCATCGAGGGCAACCTCTGGCATTGCACGGTGCCGCAACTGCCCTTCCGCCGCATTCCGGGGGTCGACCTCCTGAATCGCTGGTTCGGCTGCTGGGCGGTGCGCCGGGCCGCTCGCGCTGCCGGAATCCGGCGCCGCATTTCCTGGTTCGTGGTTCCGCATCCGGGTTTCCTGGCCGGGCGACTCGACGAGGATCTCTGCGTCTACTACTGCATCGACGATTACGCCGCGCATCCGGGCGTCGACGCCCGGTTGATCGGTGCGCGCGACGAGGACCTGAGCCGCCGTGCGGATCTGCTGTTCGTTGCGCCACCGGCCCTGCTGGCGACCAAGCAGGCGCTCAATCCGCACACCGTATTCTCGCCGCACGGGGTCGATCTCGACCTGTTCGCGCGCAGCGCCGACCCGGCTACCGAGATCGCGGCGGCAGCGCGCGACCTGCCACATCCGGTCGTCGGCTACTTTGGCTCATTGCATGAGTGGATCGATTTCGAACTGATCGAATGGCTGGCCCTCCAGCGCCCGCACTGGTCGTTCCTGCTGGTCGGCCATGAAGCCGCCGATCTCGGCAACCTGCGCCGGCTGCCCAACGTGCATCTGCCTGGCGCGCAGCCATATGCACAGCTGCCAGGTTGGGCCAGGGCCTTCGATGCGGCCATCATTCCCTACCGGCTAAACCGCCAGGTGGCCAATGCCAATCCCCTCAAGCTGAGGGAATACCTGGCCGCAGGCAAGCCCGTGGTCAGCGTGCGCAACGTGGAGATAGAAAAGTTCGCCGAATGGGTGCGTATCGCCGACAATCGCGCATCCTTTCTCGATGCCCTGGATGCTGCCGTCGACGACAATTCGGCTCAAGCCTGCGCGCGACGCATGGCTGCCGTCGCCGACCAGTCCTGGGACCGGCGTGTCGACGAGGTCGTGGCGCGCGTCGGCGCAAGGCTCGCGCAACCATCCACCTGAACTCCTGAATTTCCGAGGCAAGTCATGAATGCAGACAACCCGACAAGGCTGCGCGTCGCCATCGTTGGCGCCGGCTATGTCGCCAGCCACCACCTGGCCGCGCTGAAGCGGCTGGATTTCGTTGAATTGGTCGGCATTTGCGATACGAATGTCGAGGCCGCCAGCGCGCTGGCCTCGCGCTTCGGCATTGAACTGGTGGCCTCGAGCCTGGCCGGCCTGGCGAAGGCGCGACCGCAAGTCGTGCATATCCTCACGCCGCCGGCCTCGCATGCCGCCCTGGCCATCGAGGCGCTCGACATGGGCTGTGGCGTGCTTGTCGAAAAGCCGATGGCCGACAGCGTCGCCGAATGCCGGGCCATGATCGAAAAAGCGCAGGACAAGGGCCTGATCCTCGGCGTCAACCATTCCGACCTGCTCGATCCGGTGGTGATGCGGGCACTCGAAGCGGTCCGCGCCGGCCGGATCGGCGAGGTCATCTCGGTCGACATTCTGCGCAGCTCCGAATATCCGGCATACGCAGGTGGCAGGTTGCCGGCCCAAGTCGCACAGGGTTCGTATCCATTCCGTGACCTTGGCGTGCACGGGCTGTATACGCTGGAAGCCTTTCTCGGACCGCTGTCCGGCCTCGAGGTCGGGTTCCAGTCGAGCGGGCGCGATCCGAATCTGCGTTTCGACGAATGGCAGGCGCGGGCAAGCGGCGAACGCGGGTTTGGCCGCATGCTGCTGTCGTGGAATGCGCGCCCCATGGAAAGCCGCCTCGTGGTGCGCGGCACGCGCGGTACCATCGAAGCCGATCGCTTCCTGCAGATCATTCGCATCCACCGGGTCCTGCCGGGGCCGAAATTCGTCGGCATCGTGCTGAACACGTTTCTCAGCGCCGTCGCCGACTGTTTTCGCGTTCCATGGAATGTCCTGCGCTTCGCCACCGGCATGCTCAAGCCTTCGCCGGGTATCCAGAAAGGCGCAGCGGATTTTGCCGCGGCCGCTCGCGACAACGGCAAGCCGCCTTTCGACGGCGATGCCGCGCTGCGCGTGATAGCCCTGCTCGAACCCGCCTGTGCGGAACCGGACCGGCTTCGCCGCGAGGAAATCGAGGCGCGCTACACAGCGCTGGCTGCGGTCGATGCCCTGGTCACCGGCGCCGGCGGCTTTCTTGGCAAGGCGCTGGTCAAGGCTTTACGGGCGCAGGGTCGAAGCGTCCGCGTGCTGCTGCGCCGACCGCTCGCCACTTATGCCGACGACCCCGGCGTGCAGGTGGTCATCGGTGATCTCGGCGACCCACGCAGCGTCGATCACGCTGTGGCCGGCGCCGGACTGGTCTACCACGTTGGCGCGGCGATGCGCGGCAGTCCGCGGGATTTCGAAGCGGGTACCGTCTGCGGCACACGCAACATCGTGGATGCCTGCAAGACACACAAGACCCGTCGCCTCGTCTATGTCAGCTCGATGAGCGTGCTCGATCACGCCGGCCGCGACCCTGCCGTTGCAGTCACCGAGGGTTCCGCCTACG
>DAIMYT010000190.1:0-5777 GCA_036734345.1 Dokdonella sp.
GAACACCTCGAAGAAGCCTTCCACCCACAGGTGCACGACCCACCAGCGCCAGTATTCGACCATCGACATCGAGCTGTGCTCGCTCCACATCAGGCCGGCGCCGTAGAACAGCGCGATGGAAATCGTGGACAGGAACAGGAGGCCGACGATCGAGGACATCTCGTCCTTGCGTGTCAGTGCCGGCCAAAGCGCGCGGCCGACCAGGCCGAGCCAGAGCAGCAGGCCGACGAACAGGAAGGACTGCCAGAAACGGCCGAGATCGACGTACTCCCAGCCTTGGTGGCCGAACCAGAAATTGTTGGCCAGACCGAGCTTCTGCATCACCGCGAACCATTGCCCGGCGAACGCGCCGACGACGATGACGAGCAGGCAGAGCCAGAGGAAATTGACGCCGAGGCGCTGGTATTTCGGCTCATGGCCGGACACCGCCGGCGCAATGTAGAGCCCGGTCGCCAGCCACGCGGTGGCGATCCAGAGCACGGCCAGTTGCGTATGCCACGTGCGCGTCAGCGAGTAAGGCAGGTACTTGGATATGTCGAAACCGTAGAACTGCTGGCCCTCGACCTGGAAGTGCGCGGTGATCGCGCCGAGCAGGATCTGCACCAGCACGAGCGCCAGCACCAGCCAGAAATACTTCGCGGTTGCGCGCATCGACGGCGTCACCGTGATGCCGGCCATCGGATCGCGCGCGGGCGGCGTCAGGTGCGGCTCCTTGCTGTGCCAGACCGCATAGTGCCAGGCCAGCAGGCCGATGCCGGCAATCATGAAGAGCACGCTGAAGACCGTCCACATGAAGGAACCCGGCGTCGGCGAGTTGCCGACCAGTGGCTCGTAGGGCCAGTTGCTGGTGTAGCTGACCTTGCTGTCGGGACGATTGGTCGAGGCCGCCCAGCTGGTCCAGAAGAAGAAGCCCGCGAGTTCCTGGCGGTGCTTGAGATCGGACACCGTGCCCTCGCGCATGGCGTAGCCTTCGCGCAGCTTCTGCGTGGCCGGATCGTTGCTGAACAGGCTCACGTAGTGCGCGGCCACGTTCGAGATGGCCAGCGCGCGGTCATTGGAGACCGTGATCGTTTCCGTGTTCGCGTCGTAGCTGTTGGAGCGCATCTCGGCCTGCAGGCGCGCCTTCAGCGAGGCCTTCTCGGGTTCATCGAGATCCTCGTACGCCGAGGCGTAGTCGCGACGCGCCCAGATGCCGAGCAGTTCCATCGACTCCCGGTGCAGCCAGTCCGCGCTCCAGTCCGGGGCGACGAGGGCGCCATGTCCCCAGATCGAACCGAGTTGCTGGCCGCCGAAGGACTGCCAGACCTGGCGCCCGGTCTCCAGATCGGCACGCGTGAACAGGACCTGGCCCGAGGTAGAGACCACCTGTTGGGGCAGCGGAGGGGCGCTGCGATGGATCTCGCTGCCCATCCAGAGAAGAACGGCAAACGTCGAGCCCAGCAGCAAGCCGAGCGCGACCCAGAGTCGACGCGTGGTGGACATGAAAGCATCCGGTCAGGAAAGTGCGTCCATTTTCAATTCTCCCCGCCCCGGCAACCATGATCTGGGTCAATTCATGCGATGAAAGCCGGAGTCACTTGCTTGCGGTTCTTCGCAGGAGGAGCCTTCATGCCCAACAACGAAGCGGAAACGCAGAAGTAGCCATCGAAGCCCGCGCCGCAATTCGCCCGCTCTCTGCAGGAAAGGCATTCATGCCCAACAACGAAGCGGCAACGCGTCATGTGCCATCGAATCCCGCGCCGCAGTTCGCCCGCTCTCTGCAGGAAAGGCATTCATGTCCAACAACGAAGCGGCAACGCGGAAGAAGCCATCGAATCCCGCGCCGCAATTCGCCCGCTCTCTGCAGGAGAGGCATTCATGCCCGATGCTCTTGCACAGGATTGGAGAAGAGCATCGCGGCTGAAGCCGCCTCCTACGACGAAGTGGCAACGCGTCATGTGCCATCGAAGTCCGCGCCGCAATTCGCCCGCTACTCTGCAGGAAAGGCATTCATGCCCAACAACGAAGCGGCAACGCGTCCCGTGCCATCGTGCCCGCGCCGCAGTTCGCCCGCTCTTTTCATGGCGGGCGTCTGGCAGGAGTGGCTCCCACGGCTCAACACCTGCGACGACCGCGCCGGTCAGGCGTGCAGGATGCAGCGCGCGAGCTTGCGCAGCTCGGCGGGCTGGAGCAGTTCGACCTCGCGCTCCTCGACGCGGATCAGGTCCTGGTCCTGGAAGCGGCGCAGCACGCGGCTGACCGTTTCGGCAGCCAGGCGCAGGTGGTTGGCGATATCGCCGCGCGACATGCTCAGGCGGAATCGCGTCGACGAGAATCCGCGCGCGGCATAGCGGTCTGCGAGCAGGATCAGGAACGCCGCCATGCGTTCGCTGGCGTTGTGGTCGCCGGCGAGCAGGGCGGCCTTGCCGATGTCGGCGCTGAGCAGGTTGAACAGCTGCTGCTGGATGCCGGGCATGCGCGTGGCCAGCGTGGCCAATGCCGGAAACGAGAATCGGCACACGTACACCGTATCGAGCGCGACCGCGTCGCAGGGATAGCGTGCCGGATGGATCGCGTTGAGCCCGACCATCTCGCCGGGCAGGTGGAAACCGAGGATCTGTTCGCGCCCCCCTTCGTCGACCATCGCGGTCTTCACCGTGCCGGCGCGCACGGCGAAGATCGATTCGAATTTCTCGCCGGCGCGAAACAGGTGGTCGCCGGCATGATACGGACCGACGTGCTCGACCAGGCAATGCAGCTCCTGCAAGGCCTGCTTGTCGTAACCGCCTGGAATGCAGACCTCGCCGAATGCACAGGTCGAGCAGAAATGCAGCTCGTCGCCGTCGCCGGCGCCGGGATCGAGCGGAGCGAATCGTCCTATCGGCTTGATGTTGCTCATCGTCACGGTATGGATCACGCCGGATTGGCGTGTTTCGGCCCTGCCGCCACGTACCGTGCCGCCAGTGGGCGCGATGATACGCAGGATGCCGGTCTCCGTGAACTCGGACGGGACTCAGGCCGCCATCCGGCTGCGCGCACGAAGCCGTCGCGAGCGGTCTGAACATCGCACTCCGGCAGCTGGGTGCCGGGCGCGGCGAAGCCAGGCACCCGGGCATCCGGGATACAGGCAGGCGTGATGGCCCGGGCCATCCTTGGCTTTCGAAGGAGCCACCGGCGATGTCCGCGATTTTCCGGGGGTTGTTCGCAGTCTCCCCCGCGCGGCGATTCGCCGCGCCGGATGCCAGCCTACCGGGCTGCTGCCAGTACTTTCCTGATCGCAGCGACGAATTCGGGGTCGGTCTTGCCCATCGTCTCGCTGCGCGCGGCGATGCGGCCCTCGGCATCGAGCAGGATCAGCACGCTGGAGTGGTTGAATTCGCCATCGTCGAGCTGGCGATACTGGATGCCGAGGATGGCGGCCAGCTTGCGCACGTCGGCGGCGTCGGTGCGCGCCAGCGTCCAGCGCGTGGTGTCGACCTTGCGCTTCTGCGCCTGCGACTTCAGCGCAGCCGGGTCATCGCGTTCGGCGTCGAAACTGACCATCAGCACGCCAAGTCCCGCGCGCTGCGTGGCATCGAGTTCACGCTCGGTCATGCGCGCGGTATCGATGATCAACGGGCACATGTAGGGACACGAGGTATAGAACATCGTGATCAGCCTGGGCTGCCCGCGCAGGCTGGCGAGGCCGAAATGCCGGCCGTCCTGGTCGACCAGCGGCAGCTCGAGCTGGTAGATCGAATCGCCGGGAAGCGCGCCGGCCGGGTTTTCCGCCCCTGCCGCGGGCAGCACAAGCATCGCCACCAGCACGAAACCGAGGATGCGGACTGCCTTGCCGATCATGGCGCGTCTCCGGAGAGGGGTCGAACACAGCGGAAGCCGAGGTTGCCGGTCACGTCGGCGCCCTTCAGCGAGGACAGCATGGCGACGCGCATGAGCACGGCATAGTTGTCGCGATCCTGCATCGACAGGGCGCCGGCACCACAGAACTTGAGCAGGTCGGGATCGCCCTGCTCGCGGTTGTCGGCGCTGACCATCAACGCGTTGAAATCATCGACCCATTCCCAGACCAGGCCATGCAGGTCGCGCAGCCCGTAGGCGTTCGGCTCGCCGCCCACGGGCGCCGGCGCATCACCCGAAGGCCGCGCGTACCAGCCGAGGATGCGGTTGCGCCAGGCCGGGTCGGAGCGCGCGTCGCGGCGGGTGGCATCGGCGGCGGCGACGTATTCCCATTCGTGCCAGCGCGGCAGGCGCGCATCCTCGCTTTCGCAGTAGGCCTGCGCGGCGAACCAGCTGACCTTGACCACCGGCTGGCGTGCCTGCTCCGGCGCGATCGCGTCGGCCTGCGGCCAGTAATCGAGGTAGCGCGATTCGGCAAATACCGATGGCACGCGGTCGCGCCGCCATTGCGGATTCCCGAGCACGAAGGCGAGGAACTCGGCATTGGTCACCGGCTCGTCGCGCATCGAGATCGCTGCGACGACCACATCGACCGGCGTGCCGGATGTCGGCAGCACCGACTGGAAGGCGCCGCCGGGCACGGCGATGTAGTCGGCGGCACCGGCCAGCGGCGCCGCACACAACGCGATCATGCCGCCGACGAGCAGGCAAAGATGCCTGCCCGTCGGCCCGCTCGCGTTGGAGACGCGTTCTTTTGGGGCCGGCTTCAACTCAGTGCGCCGCGCCTTCGGCACGCGGTGTCTCGCCACGTACCTTGGCGACCTGCTCGGCACTGACCCGGCCATCGTTGTTGCCCCAGCTGTTGAAGACGTAGGTCAGGATGTTGGCGATCTCGTCGTCGTTGAGCTGGCTCATCGGCGGCATCACCGAGTTGTATTCCTTGCCATTGACGGTGATCGGCCCGCTCAGGCCGTTGAGCACGAACCTGATCGCCGCTTCCGGTTCCTTGGCGAGGAAATCCGATTTGGCCAGCGGCGGGAACACGCCGGGGATGCCCTGCCCGGAGTCCTGGTGGCAGACCGAACAGGTGCCCGTGAAGTGCGCCTTGCCGGCGGCGACCTGCTGCTCGAGGGTCAGCGTGCCGCTGCTGGCGGCCGCGCGCGCCGCGGTGACCGGCTCGAGGCTGGCCGCCTTGTCGCCGAGGTAGACGGAATCGACCTCCTTGCCCGAGTAGATCGCCTTGTTCTCGGGACCGTCGACCTTGAGGATGGCCAGCGCGCCCTTGTTGAAGGCGCGGAAGATCGAATGGTCGACCAGCACGTAGCTGCCCGGCACCTCGACATGGAATTCGGCCATCATCGCGCCGCCGGACGGGATCAGCGTGGTCTGCACGTTTTCCTGGAAGTGGGTGCCGCCTTCGTACCAGACCTTGTCGAAGATCTCGCCGATGACATGGAAGCTCGAAACGAGGTTGGGTCCGCCATTGCCGACGAACAGGCGCACGGTTTCGCCGGTTTTGGCCTTCAGGGCCTTTTCGTTGATCAACGCACCTTCCGAGCCGTTGAACAGCACGTAGGTCGGGTTCTCGTCGATCGCCTTCTGCATGTCGAAGGCCTGCAGGCCCTTCTCGCGATACTTGCCGACCGTGTAGAAATCGCCCTGCATGACGTAGTACTCGTGGTCGACCTTGGGCAGGCCTTCCGGCGGCTCGACCAGGATCAGGCCATACATGCCGTTGGCGATGTGCATGCCGACCGGCGCGGTCGCGCAGTGGTAGACGAACAGGCCGTGGTTGAGCGCCTTGAAGGTGAACTGCGATTCGTGGCCCGGCGCGGTGAAGCTTGATGCGGCGCCGCCGCCCGGCCCGGTCACGCCGTGCAGGTCGATGTTGTGCGGCATCT
>DAIMYT010000191.1:0-4012 GCA_036734345.1 Dokdonella sp.
CGAAAATCGCCAGCCGATCCTGCGGAATCCAGCGCCGCCTCCGACTGGCATAGCGCCAAAGCGCCACAAGCATTCCAGTAAAAAGCACCAGCCCCAGCAGGCCCGATTTGAGAAATACATGACCGAAGCCAGAATGGACAAAGTCATAGCGGCCTTTGTGATAGAGCAAGGCTATGTGATCGCTCATCCCCACCTTGAACGACCCCCACGTACCCACTCCGAAGATAGGTTTTTCCTTTACCGTCAGAAAGGCTGTGTACAACTCGAAAAAACGGCTCTCTTTGTCAGTGAGGCTTTTTGCTTTTGCCGAATCCGGGGCGATACGCTCGATAAAGGTCAGGTCGGCTCGGTTCAAGGTTTCCTGTGCACGATACGTACCGACTGCCAGCAAGGACGGCAATACGACTGCGCCACCGAGCATGAAAAAAATCCAGCGCCGGCTCGGCGGCTGCCAATATAGGAAAAACACCCCTGCCAGCATCAAACCAAACCAATTCGAGCGGCGATAGGACAAAATGATGACCAACAGTTCAATGGCCAGACACGCCAGGAACAACCATTTGGTGCCTACGCTCAATTTCTTCCACTCGTGCGTCAGTCGCCACGCAAAATAAAAAGCTGCGATGGTCGCGATGAGTCCTTCGTTAATGTCCCAATATGTGATCTTGATTTTCAGATTGCCGAAATTTTCATAGGCATTCTGCGGATCGCCACCGAACAGGAGGAAGCGTCCAAGCCCGAACAAGGCGTGGTAAACGGCAATGGCAAGAAAGACCTTGGTCAGCCCGGTCAGATCCTTTTGGTCCCTGAGCACTGTGGCAGTGATATAGATCACCATCATCATGTGAATGACATTGAGCAACCCGCGCTGGGAAAGCAGAAGCATCCAATGCTCGCCTTCAAACAAGCCCACTGCATAGTGCCCGGCAAACATCGCCACGAACAACAACATCCATACCCCACCCGATTGCCGGAGCGGGCGAAATCCACTGAATTGATTGCCCAACCATGTGGCCAGGAACAATCCATACAGATAAAACTGAATGATCGGGAAAGGCAGGTAACGCCCACCTTTGGTATATACGCTGAAGCCACTGACATCTTCGGCCTGAAGTCCGTAGGCGGTGTTTACGAACATCAGAATCACGGCAAAAAAAGGCAATGCGCCGTACTTGGGATACGCAATAAAAAGGCCCAATGCCAGGATCGAGATTATTGCCATGGCAATGACGATTCCGAACGGGATGCCATAGCCAAACAGATAAGGGAGGATGGAGTTCATCACGCCTGCTGCTGTCTATTCGATTCCAACCAAAGCGCCAGGGGAGCAGCCATGTATGCTTGCCTGCTGGTTTCTACCAGCATAAGGCGCGGATCGGTCCCCCTCAGATAGGTCTTCATGCTCAACCCAGGGTCGACAAGAAATCCCGATAAGCCGTTTCCAGCCCACTCCGCATATCTGTCTTCGCCTTCCACCCCATCGCATTCAGCCGCCCCACATCCATCAGCTTGCGCGGCGTGCCGTCGGGCTTGGTGGCGTCGAATTCGAGCTTGCCCTGATAGCCCACCGTCGCCGCCACGGTTTCGGCAAGCTCGCGGATGCTGAGGTCGTGGCCCACGCCGATGTTCAGCAACGGCGCCAGGCCGTCGTTGCGATCCTGCCCCAGGAGCGGGACGAATTTGTCGTCCGGCAGGTTCATCAGGTAGACGCAGGCGTCGGCCATGTCTTCGCTGTAGAGGAATTCGCGCTTCGGTGTGCCGGTTCCCCACACGGAAACCGAAGGTTCAAGTTGCAAGTTGCAAGTTGCAAGGAGTTGATCTTTGAGATCCTGCGGGATGGGGCCATATCGGGCTTCGTCCTGCTCGATGGCAGCCCGGTTGCGCTCCGCCGCCAGCTTGGCGAGATGGAACTTGCGGATCATGGCCGGGATGACATGCGAGTTCATCAGGTTGTAGTTGTCGCCGGGGCCGTACAGGTTGGTGGGCATGACGGCGAGGTACTGGGTTTGGTACTGGCGGTTGTAGCTCCAGCACATTTCGATGCCGGCAATCTTGGCCAGGGCGTAGGGGCGGTTGGTTGGCTCCAGCTCGCTGGTCAGCAGGTGCTCTTCCTTCATCGGCTGCGGCGCCAGCTTGGGATAGATGCAGCTTGAACCGAGGAACAGCAGGCGCTTGACCTTGTTCTTGTACGCGGCGTGGATGACGTTGCTCTGGATGGCGAGATTGTCGCGGATGAATTCGGCGGGGTAGGTATTGTTCGCGTGGATGCCGCCGACCTTGGCCGCCGCCAGAAAAACATAGTCGGGCTTCTCGGCCGCGAAGAAGGCTTCGACGGCGGCCTGGCTGGTGAGGTCGAGCTCGGCGTGGGTGCGGGTCAGGAAGTTCGTGTAGCCCTTGTCGCGCAGGTTGCGCATCAGGGCGGAGCCGACAAGGCCACGATGGCCGGCGATGTAGATTTTAGAATCCAGTTTCAAGTTACAAGTCCCAAGTTACAAGTCCCAAGTTACAAGGGGCAAGTTGCAAGTTGCAAGTTGCAAGCCTCAAGTTAAAAGTTCTTTCCGTGCAATTTGTTTAGTGATCACTATTTGTTATCTCAAAGCTGCTTGCGCAAGAAACAAGTTCCAAGCTTTTCCCTTGTAACTTGCAGCTTGTAACTTGCAGCTTGTAACTTGCAGCTTGAAACTTGCAGCTCAATTCTTCTGCGTTCGTATCGTCTGCATCAAACCGTGGAGCATGCGGGAAATTTCCTCTGCTTCCCTGATCCATGCCATGCCCGCGTCGCGCTCGATGTAGCCTATGTCCATTCCTATGTACAACTGGGTTCGCAACTCACCCGCAGAACCTTTTGCGTAATTCAGGAAATTGGTCGTTTCCTTTGCCGATTCCCGTTCATAGCCTTCTGCAATGTTCGAAGGGATCGACAGCCCAGCCCGCGTGATCTGGTCGCGGAATCCGAAATCCTTGAGGTCTCTAAGCGATTTATAAAGCTCTGCACTCAACCGAGCTGACCGCTTCCAAACCGCGAGATCCTCAAACCGGGCCACCGCCCCTCCTTGTAACTTGCAACTTGCCCCTTGCCTTTACTCGTGATAATCCATGGCCTTGTAGCCGTGCTTCTTCACCAGTTCGTCGCGCTCTGCGGCTTTGAGATCTTCGCGCACCATCTCGGACACCAGTTCGTCGAAGCTGATTTTCGGTGTCCAGCCGAGCTTGGTCTTGGCCTTGCTGGGGTCGCCCAGCAGGGTTTCGACTTCGGTGGGGCGGAAGTAGCGCGGATCGACCGCCACTATCGGGCGGTCTCCAGTTGCAAGTTTCAAGTTGCAAGATTCAAGGGTGGTCGCATCCTGCGGTTTACTTGTAACTTGCATCTTGTGACTTGCATCTTTCACAAGGTAGCCTTTCTCGTCGACGCCCTGCCCTTCCCAGCGAATTTCCATTCCAAGCTCTTTCGCCGCGGCGTTGACGAAGTCGCGCACGCTGTATTGCACGCCGGTGGCGATGACGAAATCCTCGGCCTGGTCCTGCTGCAGCATCAGCCACTGCATTTCGACGTAGTCCTTGGCGTGGCCCCAGTCGCGCTTGGCGTCCATGTTGCCGAGGAACAGGCAGTCCTGCAGGCCGAGCTTGATGCGCGCCAGCGCGCGGGTGATCTTGCGGGTGACGAAGGTTTCGCCGCGGATCGGGCTTTCGTGGTTGAACAGGATACCGTTGCAGGCATACATGCCGTAGGCTTCGCGGTAGTTGACGGTGATCCAGTAGGCATAGAGCTTGGCGCAGGCGTAGGGGCTCCTGGGGTAGAAGGGGGTGGTTTCCTTCTGCGGGATTTCCTGCACCAAGCCGTAGAGTTCGGAGGTGCTGGCCTGGTAGAAGCGGGTTTTCTTTTCCAGGCCGAGGATGCGGATGGCTTCGAGGATACGCAGGGCGCCCAAGGCGTCGGAGTTGGCGGGGTATTCGGGCTCCTCGAACGAGACGGCCACGTGGCGTTGCGCGGCGAGGTTGGAGATTTCTTCGG
>DAIMYT010000191.1:4022-5695 GCA_036734345.1 Dokdonella sp.
GGAGCTGTCGGTGAGGTCGCCGTGGTGGAGGATGAAGCGGCGGCCTTTCTCGTGCGGGTCCTGGTACAGGTGGTCGATGCGGTCGGTGTTGAACAGCGAGGTGCGGCGCTTGATGCCGTGCACTTCGTAGCCCTTGCCCAGAAGGAATTCGGCAAGATAGGCGCCGTCCTGGCCGGTGACGCCGGTGATGAGTGCTTTTTTGGTCATGGTGTTTCCGTTGCAATGAAGCCAGTAGTTGAATAAGGGTGCAGGTCGTTCAGCCGGCCGGACCGGGGTTGCCGATGATGCGTTCGCGGCCGCTCGGCGACATCGCCCTGAGCAGATCGCGGGCAAACGTGTCCTGCGTTTGGTAAGCCTTGGCATCGTCCGCCTGGATGCTCGAAATCCTGAACAGCAAGCCATCCGGAATTTTTCCGGTGAGGCCGTATTTTAATTGCTGAAGCTTCCATTTCAGGCCATTGACGGCAACGGTATCGCCAACCGTTGTCCAATACGTGATCGGTTCGATGCGCCGTCCCTGGGTGGCAATCAGGCGCTTGACCGGGATATCGCCGGCCCCGGTCGAAAACGTTCCGGTCGCGTTTTTCAATATCTGGAATCCCTGCGCGGGATAGCAGACCTCGGGTTTGTGCACCGCCATGTTGTCGCTCTGGTCACCGCCGTAGGCGATGGACAGCATGATGCGTTCGTTGCGCGGATTGACGTAGGTGCGCGTGAGGGTCTGGTTGTAGATCTTGTTGATGAGCGCTTCCTGCTCGGGGTTGGCAATCAGTGGAACGATGGTTTGGTCGATTTTCCAGTCGCCGAACTGCTTGGGTATCAGGGTTTCGAGGTCGATCTTGGGGCCGCTGTCCGCCACCTTGACTGTCGGTTTGAGCGTGAGCGCCATGCCTGCCGCGGCCAGCATGCACAGGCCGACAAATAGGTGTTTGAGGCTGATGAGTTTCATCCCTGTCTCCACGAATCAGCCTTGCGCCCGGGTGCGCGGACGGTCGGGGAAGATAAAGCCCAGCACCCAGTCCAGCACGAACAAAAACAGCAGGCCGATGACGAACAGCAGGATGCCGGCGAAGCCATGCAGGAAACCCTGCCCCGCTTCGTCCCCCAAGTGATACGTCACCAGCACCAACACCATGACGCGCACGATGTTGGCGGCAAACGCAATCGGCAGAATGGCGGCCATGATGACGACGTTGCGCGCGACGCTGGTGTGCTGCATCAGATACAGATACCGCAAGCCCATGGCGGAGAGGCTGAACATCGAGTGCAAGCCGGAGCAGGCGTCGGCCACCAGCAGCTGGTATTGCCCGACGGTGAGCATGACGCCGCTGCGCGCGATGGGGTAGCCGGCTGCATACAGCACCTGCTCGGCGATCACCGAGATGTATTGCTTGAGCGGGCCGGTGGCGGCATCCACCACGAATCCCGGCAGCGGAATCATGAACAGCAGGAAGAACAGCGCGAACCACAGGGCGCGCGCGGCGCGCATGCCCAGCGTGATAAGCAACGCGCCAAGAATGACCGGAATCTGCGAGCCGATTTCAAACAGCAGGATATCCTGCGAGCGCCCCAACGCATAAGCCAGCAAGCCGACGGTCAGCAGCGTCCAGCCGGGTGCAGCCTCCCCGCGCGTGGGCGCGGCACTGGCGTCGCGCATGAACACGGCGCGCTGC
>DAIMYT010000192.1:0-1485 GCA_036734345.1 Dokdonella sp.
ACCATGCGTATGGATCTTGACGAAGATCCATTCCGGACGCCCCTCGACATGAATCCCGGTGCGCACCCAGGCATCGACGCGTTCGGGTGTCGGCGGACACGATCGGCGCACGTCGGAGTTCTCGATGCGTGGGATCACTCCGAAACGGCGGCTACGCCAGTTCAGAGCGAGCGGTCCTTGCACGATCATCAGGTCGCCTGTCGGCCTCCCGCCCACGCGCACCGGCTCGCCCTTGTCGTGCGATTTGGGCTTGTGCGGATCGTCGGTTGCGTAGTAAATGGAATTGACCGTGCTGGTTTGCGTGTCGCTAGGCGCCGAAGGCAGGGTGAAGTCCGCATAGCAGCCGAGCTCGCGAAGCAGGATCAGTTCATTGTTGATGCCGCACCAGCGACCGTCCACGCGTGAATTGTCCAGCGACCAGTTGCCGTGAATGAAGGCGAATGCCAGCGCGCCATTGCGCGGATCGCGCGACAGCGCTCCATGCCGTTCATGCAGAATGTCGCAGAACCGGCGTATCGACTGGCAGAAATTTTCCGCCGTATCGCTGTCGTGGTGCAGATGGATTTCGATCTCGCCGAAACCGGCTGCGCACAGTGCGGCGATCTTGCCCAGATGCTCCTCGACGTACTCTTCCTCAGGGTAGAAGAATCCATGCTGCGGATGACGACCATCGGCATCGCGATGACGCCCGGCCATGGCCCGATAGTCGCGGCACCAGCGATCAACGCGCTCGCGCTGGGTGGCCGGATCGGCGCGCCCCCACATCGGCTCGAAATGATCGACAAAGCAGAACATCAGGTGCACCGGTCCGCTGGTCTGCGGACGCGGCGGCCGCGTGAAATAGCTGCGCAGCCAGATCTGCATGTTGCGCGTGCGCAGGATCATCCACAGGCCGATGGAACCCAGCAACACCGCAAGCAGCGCAATGCACAACACGGCGACAGAAGCGTTCAATGGCATTTACTCCATGCGCCCGGACGCGATCGATGCACGCTCATGCGTCTTTCAGCTCCGGCAACGTACGCAGATCGAATCCTGCCTGGCGCCACTCGGGCAGCATCACCTCCAGGGCATCCAGGGTCGCATCGCTGTCATCGTGCAGCAGGATGATATCCCCCGCGTGCGGCGGCTGGCCGCGCATGATGGCAATCAGCTGTTTGGCCGTCTTGTGCTGGTAGTCGAGGCTGTCGTAGGACCAATAGGCGATGCTGCTGCGGTTGACCGCAAAATGCACGAGCAAGGACAGCGGAAAGCGACCCGATGGCGGTCGGAACCGGTGCTCGTGCTTGCCGTCGATGGCGGTGAGTAGCCGCTCGGTACGCTCGATCTGCTTGAGCTGCTGATCGTGGGGGATGCGCGTGAAGCGCGGGTGATCGTAGGAATGATTGCCGAGCTGGTGTCCACCATCGACGATGCGCCTGACGATTTCCGGATGCTTCTCGACCTGCTCGCCAAGCAGGAAGAAGGTGGCCTTGGCACCGTTGG
>DAIMYT010000192.1:1495-3187 GCA_036734345.1 Dokdonella sp.
CGTCGAAGGTCAGGTATAGCGCCCGATCAGTGGCCGGCCCCGTGGTCAACATCCACGAATTCGGCAGCCATCTGAGTACCTTGAGCTTGTTCGGCCGTGGGTTCACTTTCTGGTTCCCTGGAAAAGCCGCGAACCCCGGTGCCGTCCATGCGCATGGCAGGCGTGCCGCCATGCGCCACGAGCGGCCGCATGTATCACGAGCAGAGCATCCCATTTTACGCGGCGCTCCCGGCTAAGCAAGGCGAAACCCCTGGCGCAAGCCACGGCGCTGGACCGCGCAGGAAATCGCAGCGGGCTCGCGATCATGAAGCATGCATCTCTCACGTGTCAGTTGGCCGCTGTCGGCTTGCTGGAAAATTGCGCATAGAGTGCATCGTATCGTGCCGCCATCGCGGTGAACGAGCCCTGCTCCAGAGCCCACGCACGTCCGTGTCGTCCCATCTCTGCGCTTCCGGCCCGATCTTCGAGCAGATCGCACAGTGCCTGCGCCAAGGGGGCACTCGATCCGGCCGGCACCAGTTTTCCGTTGATGCCTTCGTGCACGATCTCGGAATTTCCCCCGACATCGGTGGCGACTATCGGCAGTCCGGCGGCACAGGCCTCGAGCAGGGCGATGGAATAGCCCTCGGTCAATGACGACATTGCGAAAATATCGAAGCCGCACAACAGGTCGCCAACGTCATCGCGATCTCCGAGCAGGAAAACGCGGCGCTGCAGTGAAAGACCGCGGACCTGCGCCGCCAGTTCACTGCGCAGCTCTCCATCGCCAACAATAACCAGCGCGCAATCGGGATGCCGCCCGGCCACGTTGGCAAACGCCGCAATCAGGCCAGCATGGTTCTTGGCCGTGGCGAGTCGTCCCACCGTGCCGATCAGGCGGGTGCCCGGCGACAGCCCCAGGGCGGAGACCAGCCGCGCGCGCGTCGGGGCATCGGCAGCCGCGAACCTCTCGACACGGATGCCATTGGCGATCGCAACCAGCTTGGCGGCGGGGACGAGGTCGTTGCGTCGCAATTCACGCTTCGCCGCCTCGCATACCGTAACGACCGCATCCGTCAGGAAAAGGGAACGCCGGTATAGCCATTCGCGCCGACTCGTAGAATCGAGCGCGCCCATGCCATGGCGGGTATTGATCGTGCTCCGGATAGGAAGGCCCAGCGCAGCCAGTACCGCATGGTAATGCGCCGTTGCGTTGTGCGTATGCAGGACCTCTGTGGCGTGCGCCTTGAGGTGGCGACGGGCGCGCGCCAGCGCTTTCGTGTCGAAGCCTCGTCGCTTGCCGCAGGCATGCACCGGGACACCGAAGTCGCCGAGCTCATCGGCAAGTGTTCCGCGTTCGAACAGACAGACGACTTGGCAGCTGTAGCCCAGCGCAACCTGCGCGCGGATCAGGTCGATTACGGCGCGCTCGAGTCCGCCGCGATTCAGGTTTTCGACGAAGTGGGTAACGTTCACGGTAATCGCGAAATGGTGACGCGGAGCTTGCCGCCGGGAGTAAGGGGAATGTCGTCGACGCGGCGGATAACCAGTTCCATGGAGGGCCCAAGCACCCTGGCCAGCTCGCGACGGATACCCGCTTCCTGCTCGGCGCCGAACTCCGGACCGGCGACGACCAACATGACAAGCAGGTCCAGCCTCTCCTGAATGACCTGGAATCGCCGAACTCCCGCGACATCCTTGAGCAGGTGCGGA
>DAIMYT010000192.1:3197-5579 GCA_036734345.1 Dokdonella sp.
CGAGCTTGCGCCCGACGACCTTGCCCAGGATGGGCAGTCCACGCGCGCATCGATGCGCGGGCACGGGCGCGGGCGTCGCCAGATCGCCGTTGCGGTAGCGGAGCAAGGGCATCCCCCAGTTGTGCAGATCGGTGATGACGACTTCTCCCGCTTCCGCGCCACGGCCGTTCGTCGCACGGTCTCCCAGCTCCACGAACAGATGATCGGCATTCACGTGCAGGTTGCCACAATCGGCGCACTGGGAGGCGATCAGCATGAATTCCCGACAGCCATACGTGTTGTAGACCGGGCAACCGAATGCACTTTCGATCGTCTCCCGCTGATAATCTTCCAGCGCCTCGGCGGCACTGAGTACCGATACCGGCACTGGCACGCGCCCGCCGGTCCTGCCTATCCATTGGGCGAAATGGTAGAGCGGGCCGGCGTAGCCGACGATGATGGCGGGCCTGAATCTTCGGATAGCGTCTGCGAACTCGCGCATTCGCGAATCGTCCATGCCGAACGCATTGAACATTCGACGATTGAAGATGCGGTGATAGAAGCGTTCCTTGATCGACTCCAGCCAGCCGGGTTCGCCGAGGGCACCGCCCCAGAGGTATAGCGTCCGTCGTCCCATGCGCGCACCCGCCCATCCATAGCCGCGCCACATGACCGCAACCCGGCGCTCGTAACTTTCGCGCGTGTAGCCGAATCGCATTGGCTCTCCGGTGGATCCACCGGTTGTCTTGTAGAGCATCCTCCCGCGCATCGACGACGCATGCAGATCCTCGAAATTCGCCCGGACTTCGGATTTTCCAATCACCGGCAGTAGCTCGAAATCGGCGCGCGAGCGCATGTCGGACGGATTGAATCCGAGCGCCTTCCATTGCCGCTGGTAGTACGGAACCTCGCGCCAGCAGTGTTCGACCAGCCGCTTTAGCCTGGACCATTGCAGGGCCGCGATTTCTTCGGCCGAAAGCCACTGGGTACGCTCGTACTCTGCGAGGTACTTCAAAGTCCCGCGGCGACGTAGCACGCCTTCGTAGAAGGGGTACAGGAACTGGCGAAAAAGGTCCTCGTAAAGGTTCACGTACGCGGAATCTAACTGGGGAGTTCACAGATCGCCACGCGGAACTTGCCGCTGGCACTGGCTTCGATCTTCTCGACCAGGTTGATGCGCAAGGCAACACTTGAGCCTACAGCCTTGGCGAGTTCGAGCCGGATCTGGTCGAGTACCGCGTCACCGAAGCCGACATCCGGCACGACGTTGATGTCGAGTATTTCGAGCTCGCGCTGCACGACCTGGTACTGCTTGATGCAGGGAATGCCGAGAAATGCATAGACGATGAATTCGCCAGGCAACAAGTGGCCGGCCGGCGTATGCAGCGTATCCAGCTTGCGTCCCTGGACCTTTTGCAGCAATGGCAATCCGCGACCGCAGGCACAGGGCTTATCGCCTGGCGTTGCCAGATCGCCATTGATGTAGCGTAGCAGCGGCATTCCGTAGTTGTGCAGGTCAGTCACCACGATGTCGCCGATCTGCTCTCCATTCGTACCCGCCTGCAAACCGATCAATTCGACGGCAAGATGATCGGCGCTGAGATGCAAGCCGTCGCGCTGCTCGCATTCCGATGCAATCAGCATGAACTCACGGCAGCCGTAGGTATTGAATACCGGGCAACCGAACGCCTTCTCGATGATTTTCCGATGGACATCGTTAAGCGCCTCGGCTGCGCTGAGAATAGACCGTGGACGATGGACCGGGTGGCCCCGATCGATGATCCATTCGGCCATGCGCAGCAGGGGGCCGGCATAGCCGACGATGACCTTCGGCCGGAATGAATCGATCTCGGCCACGTATTCCGGCATACGCTCCCTGCTCATCAGGAAGGCATTGAGCATGCGGCGATTGAACGCGGCGTGATAGACACGGTCCTTGATAGCGTGCGGACGCATCGGCGACTGGATGGTCATACCCCACAAATAGAGCGTGCGCCGCCCCATGCGCGCGCCGGCCCAGGAATAGCCGCGCCACATGGCCGCGATACGGCGTTGGTAACTCTCCGGCGTATAACCGAACTTCAGCGGTTCGCCGGTGGAGCCGCCGGTTGTCTTGTAGAGCATTTCCTTGCGCATGGCCGGAGCTTGCAAGGCGTCGAAATGCGCGCGGATATCCTGCTTGGTCAGGACCGGCAGGCGGGCGAAATCGGCGGGCGAGCGGATGTCTTCCGGACTCGCGCCCAGCTCCTTCCAGGTTTGCCGGTAGTACGGCACTTCACGCCAGCAATGCTCGATCAGCCGCTTGAGCTTGGTCCATTGCAGCGCGGCGACCTGATCCGCGGAAAGCCATTGATTGGCTTCGTACTCATCCAGGTAATCCAGCGTCGCGCGTCTTCGCAAAAC
>DAIMYT010000193.1:0-5520 GCA_036734345.1 Dokdonella sp.
CGGCGGCAAGGGCGCAGGCACGGCGGGGGGCGCGGTGCTGGGCCTGGCGCCGCCGATCGCCCTCGTGATGTTCATCGTCTGGATCCTCGCGATCGCCTTCTGGCGCTATGTGGGACTGGCCACGGTGATCGCCGCCACGGCCTTTCCGCTGGCGGTCCTCGCCAGCGCCGCGTTCGGCATTGCCGCGCCACGCGGCCTGCTCGTTTTCGCGATCGCGATTGCGTTGCTGGTCGCGTACACCCATCGCGGCAACCTGCGCCGCATGCGCGAACACCGCGAGCCGCGCATCGGCGGCGGACCGGCCGCATGACGATCGATCCGCGATCGCTGCTGGTCGCCCTCGCCGCCCAGCCGGAGATATCGGGCAGCACCCTGGCCGCGCGCTTCGGCGTGACCCGCGCGGCGGTCTGGAAGCAGATCGAATGCTTGCGTGCGCTGGGGGTGCCGATCGAGGCGCATGCCGGCGCCGGCTACCGCCTGCGCAAGTCCATCGACCTGCTCGATGCGGACGTGATCGCGGCGGCCCTGCCCGTTGCGACAGCGCAGCGCCTCGGTCGCATCGACGTGCGCTGGCAGGTGGATTCGACCAACAGCGAATTGTTGCGCCGCGCGCAGGCAGGTGATGCCGATGCCAATGCCTGTTTCGCCGAAATCCAGAGCGCCGGACGCGGTCGTCGCGGGCGCCATTGGGTCTCGGCGCTGGGCGGCGGCCTTGTCTTCTCGCTGTCGCGGCGATTCGAATCGAGCATGGCCGCGCTGGCCGGCCTCAGCCTGGCCGTGGGCGTCGGCGTGGTGCGCGCGCTCGAGGACTTCGGCTACTCGGGCATCGGCCTGAAGTGGCCGAACGACGTCCAGCATGGCGGCCGCAAGCTCGCCGGCATCCTCGTCGAACTCGGCGGCGATGCCCTCGGTCCCTGCCATGCCGTCATCGGCGTCGGCCTCAACCTGGCGCTCGACGAAGGCAGCGCGGCACGCATCGACCAGTCCTGGGTCGATCTCGCCTCGACCTGCGCGCAGCCACTGCCCGAACGCAATCTGCTCGCTGCGCGGCTGCTTGCGCGGCTGATGGAAATACTCGACCAGTTCGCGCACTTCTCGTTTTCCTCGATTGCCGGGGACTTTGCGAAGTACGATGTGCTGTGCGGACAGGCTGTCCGTATCATGAGCGGTCGCGACCAGCACGATGGCATCGCCATCGGCGTCGATCGCCTGGGGGCCTTGCGCGTTCGCGCAGCGGATGGGGAAATGGTTGTGGACAGCGGTGAAGTGAGCGTGCGTGCAGTGCCCGGTGCAAACCCGTGAAGCTGCTCGTGGATTTCGGCAACACGCGCCTGAAGTGGGCGCTGTGGGCGGACGGGCGGCCGGCCATGGGTGGCGTGTTCGCCCACGAGGACACGCCACTGGAAGCGGCCCTGAGCAACAACTGGACCGCACTGCCGCGGCCCGAGGCCATTCTCGTCGCCAGCGTGGTCCGCCCCGAGCTGGAACAGGAGCTGTCGAAGCTGATCAAGGCGCACTTCGGCCAGAAGGCCGAATACGTGCGCAGCCCGGCCGCCGCGCTGGGTATCCGCAATGCCTACGCGCAACCCGGACAACTCGGCGTCGACCGCTTTCTCGCCCTGGCGGCCCTGCATGCGGCCAGTCCGCGCGCACAGATCCTGGTCAGCTGCGGCACCGCACTGACCCTTGACGCATTGAGTGCCGATGGAATGCACCTGGGCGGATTGATCGCGCCATCGCCCGCGCTCATGCGCCGGGCGCTGGGCCGCGGCACCGCGCGGGTCGGCGAGAATGCGGGTGCCCTGGTCGAGATCGCCGACAACACGGCGGATGCGGCATATTCCGGTTGCGTGCTGGCCGCCGTCGCGCTGATCGAGCGCTTTCGTGCCAGCGTCCGGGCACGACTCGGGGAAGAAATCGCGGTGACCGGCGACGGCGGCGGGCTCGACGAGTGGCTGCCGCTGATGGCGGACGTCGAGCGTGGTCGGGATCTCGTGCTGCGCGGTCTTGCGCTGTGGTCCGCACGCGAATCGGGCCACCCGTCAGCGTAGGGCGTCGGCGTTCCGGCTAGAATCAGCGGCCAGTCGCTGCCCTTCCTGCAGTCCCCAACGAGTCCGGATGTTCCCGAGAGTCCTGTTCCTGCTGCTGCTTGCCCTCAATATCGGTGGCGCCGCCTGGATCGCATTCGCGCCGCAGCCCGCCGCGGTGACGCGATCGGCCGCCGATCCGGGCGTGCCGCAACTGGTGCTTCTCTCCGAGCGCGACGCGGCCGCGGGCGCCGCGCCGCGCGAGCGTGCTGCAGCGACCGCAGCCGCCAACAGCGACGATGTCTGCCTGTCGATCGGCCCGTTCCAGACCCAGTCCGACATGCGCGCGACGCTGAACTCGCTGTCGCCGCTGGTCAAGCGCATCCAGTACCGCGATGAACGCGCCACGCAGTCGCGCGGCTACTGGGTTTTCCTCGCCGCCATGAAGAACCGCGAGGAAGCGCTCGGTGTCGCCCGCACGCTTTCGTCGAGGGGCGTTCGCGATTATTACGTCGTCACCGCCGGCGACCAGCTCAACACGATTTCGCTGGGACTGTTCCGCGAGCAGGCCAACGCCGAGCGACGCAAGGCCGAGATCGCCGCCATGGGATTCTCCCCGCAACTGGTCCAGCGCACCGAGGAGCTGCCGGTCTACTGGATCGACCTTGCCAGGGCCCGCGACAGCAAGATCGACTGGCGCTCGCACGTGGCCAGCACGAGCGGACTGGAAGAACGTTCGATCGATTGCTTCTGAGATCGGCCAACATCCGCGCAACCCGGGTCGCATCGCGACCGCGCGCGCATTGGTATTTGCCGGTCAGTCCACTAGAATGCCGCCCGCGCCGGCATAGCTCAGTTGGTAGAGCAACCGCCTTGTAAGCGGTAGGTCCCCAGTTCGAATCCGGGTGCCGGCACCAGAAGCGGGTTCCACCGGGTCGCGGAGCTTCCCGCAAGTCGCAGGACTTGTTCTGACGGATCGTCTGCTCCGGCGATTTCATCCGGTTTCACTGACGCGCGTGGAGGGCATGCCATCGGTCGATGCCCTGGGCCGCTCGGCATCCGGGCAGGCTGGCGCCGATCAAATCGCCGCCGATCAACGCTGACCAGGCAGGTTCGCGGTCGTCATCGGGTCAGCTACGCGAATCCTGGCGGCGCCGGTTCCGGCCGGCCGGAATTGCGGTTGTTCATGTCGCACGGAGTACAACTGGGGGCTCATCAATAGCCTTTGGGTATTCCCATGAGATCTGCCAGAACGGATCGCCCGGGCGGAGATCGGCTCCGTCAAATGGCCCTCGCCCGCTGGGAGAACGAAGGCGGGGCCCCCTTGCCCGCCGTCGCAGGCAAGGGAGCCGATGGCGTCCATGGCGGCGGGTCGGCGTCCACGCCCGTGGCCGGCGAAGCGCCCGTGTCGGAAGCCTTGCGCGCGCTGCGCGCGCTCGGGCAGAGCCTCTGGCTGGACAACCTCTCGCGCACGATTCTCGATGACGGCACGCTGCAGGGTTATATCGGCGCCTTCGGCATCACCGGACTGACCTCGAACCCGACCATCTTCGACCAGGCGATCGGATCCGGCGATGCCTACGATGCCGGGATCCGCGAAAAGGCCGCTAGCGGACTCTCCGGCGAGGCGCTGTTCTTCGAACTGGCGCTGGAGGACCTGCGCCGCGCCGCGCTTCTGTTCCGGCCGGTTTTCGATTCCACCGAAGGCACCGACGGCTGGGTCTCGGTCGAACTGTCGCCGCTGCTTGCGCACGACGCCGCCGGCAGCATCGCCGCGGCGGCGGAAATCCATGCGCAGGCCGCCATCGACAACCTGCTGGTCAAGATTCCGGGCACGCCCGCCGGACTCGAGGCGATCGAGGAATCGATCTTCAACGGCATTCCGGTCAACGTCACCCTGCTGTTCTCCGCCGGGCAGTACCTCGCGGCCTTGCATGCCTACATGCGCGGTATCGAACGCCGCATCGTTGCCGGGCGCAATCCCGAGGTCGGATCGGTGGCTTCGCTGTTCGTCAGCCGCTGGGACAAGGTCGCCAACGCCGTGCTGCCGCCGCCCATGCACAACAAGCTTGGCGTGGCGATGGCGCAGCGCGTCTACCGGGTCTGCCGCGAACAGCTGGCATCGCCGCGCTGGCAGGCGCTCGCGGCAGCCGGTGCGCGCCCGCAGCGACTGCTCTGGGCAAGCACGGGCAGCAAGGATGCGCAGGCGCCGGACACCCTCTACGTGCAGGCACTGGCGGCGCCCGAGACGATCAACACGATGCCGGAAAAGACCTTGCGAGCCTTTGCCGATCACGGCAGCGCGCCGGCGGCAATGGCCATCGACGGCGGTCCCTGCGAGGCCACATTGCAGCGGATCTCCGAAGCGGGCATCGATATCGATGTCCTCGCCGCGAACCTGCAAAGCGAGGGTGCGGAATCCTTTGTCCGCTCATGGAAGCAGCTCCTGCAGCGCGTGGCCGACAAGGCCCGATCCGGCAGCGTCGCCCGATGAAGCGATGTCCGCAGGGTCCGCGTTATGGCTACCATCCCACTCCCGTTCCATTGATTTGTTGCGGAATCCCCTGATGGCCCAGTCCCTGAGTCCGCTCGCAGGCATGCCCGCGCCGCAATCCGTGCTCGTCGACGTCAGCGCCTTGCGCCATGCGTATTCCAGCCGGCGCCCGGATCCGTCGGTGCCGGGACAGCGGATCTCGTTTGGTACCTCCGGTCATCGTGGGACCTCGTTCGATGCCAGCTTCAACGAAGCGCACGTGCTCGCCATCACCCAGGCCATCTGCAACTTTCGCAGCAGCAAGGGCATCGACGGGCCGCTGTTCATCGGATTCGATACGCATGCGCTGTCGATGCCGGCCTTCGAAAGCGCGCTCGAGGTGCTCGCAGCCAATGCCGTCGAAGTGATGATGTCGAGCGCCGGCGAGTTCACGCCGACCCCGGCCATTTCGCACGCGATCCTGGTCCACAACGGGCGGCGAGCCAGCCACCTGGCCGATGGCATCGTCATCACGCCCTCGCACAATCCGCCCGAATCCGGCGGCTTCAAGTACAACCCGACGAATGGCGGACCCGCCGATTCCGCGGTCACCCGCTGGATCGAGGACGAAGCGAACCGCCTGCTCGAAGCCGGCCTGCACGGCATCCGGCGGCTGCCGCTCAAGCAGGCGCTGGATGCCCCGACGACGCATCGGCACGACTATCTCGGCCGCTATGTCGGCGACCTCGGCAACGTGCTCGACTTCGACCTGATCCGTTCTTCGGGACTGCGCATGGGCGTCGATCCGCTCGGCGGTGCCGGCGTCCACTACTGGTCGCGCATTGCCGATGTCTACCGGATCGATCTGCAGGTCATCAGCGAACAGGTCGATCCGACGTTCTCGTTCATGACCGTCGACTGGGATGGCCGCATCCGGATGGACCCGTCGTCGGCCTATGCCATGCAGCGGCTGATCGCGCAGAAGGATCGCTTCGACGTGGCCTTCGCCTGCGATACCGA
>DAIMYT010000194.1:0-5517 GCA_036734345.1 Dokdonella sp.
CCCGCGTCGGCACCCGTCACCCGGGGCGAGCGCTTGCGTAGAATGCTAGTCTAAATGCGAATGAGTCGCATCACAATACGTGACGCGAGCAAATGCAAGGACGGGACCCACGGCGGCGCCGGTCAGGCCGGGTCAGCCACTCTGCCGGTGCGGCCCAGGGTCGACCGCGAAGCCAGGCGGTCGCGCAATTCCCGGGCAGGGTCCGCTCAGCCCTCGTTCGCCCACGCCGCCGACACCGCCCGTGCCTTGTCCGGATCATCGACGACCAGGATCAGCTGATGATCGTGGTCGCTGTAGAGCACCTCGATGTTGATGCCGGCCTCGGCCATGCGCCGGGTCAGCTGGCCGAGCTGGCCGGGTACCGCTTGCTTGAGTCGCTGCACGACGACATCGCGCACGGCGAGCACGTCGATATCGGCGGCCTCCAGGGCGCGCCGGGCGGCCTCGCCGTCGTCGAAGAGAAAATGCGCAGCACCCTTGCCGGAAACCACCCAGGCGCCGCCGCCCTCGATGCTGAGGCCGGCCGCGGCAAGCGCCTCACCCATCGCGGCCAGGGTGCCGGGTCGATTCTCAAGACGGATCGAGACATCCTGCATGACGGTTCTCCTGGTCGGGGGCAACGACCGGCTCGCAACGTACGTCGGTCCTCACCGAATTGGCGATGAAGCAACTCTCGTGCGCGGCGTGATGCAGCGCGTCGAGCTGCGCGGCATCGGGCCTTTTCGGTCCGCCAAAGCGCACCGCCGGCCGCAGGATCACCTCGGTGATCGCAAGCCGGCCGCGTTCGTCCTTGCCCATGCGGCCGACCGCTTCGTCGCGATAACTTTCGACCACGTAGCCGCGCTTGCAGGCCAGGCCGAGGAACCACAGCATGTGGCAGCTCGACAGGCTGGCCACGAACGCTTCCTCGGGATCCACCGCGTGCTCGTCGGAAAGCGGGAGCGGCACGACATGCGGCGACGAGGATGCGGCGAGATCGACGCCACCGTCGAACGACCAGCGATGGGCGCGGCTATATCGATTGCCGGAGAAATCCTGGTTGCCGCGTTGCCATTCGATGGTGGCGAAATGTTCGGACATGCGTGGGCCTTCAGGTGGATGGAACGGGACGCCCGACGTTCGTTCCGCGGCCGCGGCGCTTCGGCCAATCGCCAGCGCGGCGATGCAAGGCCGATTTTCGTCGCATTCGGCGGGCGGTCAAGGGCCACTCCGTGCCGGCGCCATGGAGCAAGCCACCTGCGCGCACCGCGCGTGTCCCCGCCCGTCGCGGCCCCGGGCCGGTTACAGTTCGCGCGGTGCGTCGGGATCGAGCAGGTCCTTGCTGCCGGCGATTTCCTGCTCGCGGTCGATCTGCTCGCTGAGGTCGGCGTTGACCCGCGTATCAACTGCGGCGGTTGCGCGTGAGCTGCCATCGCGGTGCGGCGTGCTGGCCGTTTCCCCGGCAGGTTCGCGCAACTGCACGCGGTAGATCGGCTCGGGCATGTCCATGCCGGCCTCCTCGAGCGCCAGCTTGACGCGCCGGATCGCCTCGCTGCGCACCTGCAGGAAATCGTGGGTGCGCTGGTCGACCCAGCCATGGAAGCGCATCTGCACGTTGGAATCGCCGAGCGCGACGATCAGCGCCCGCGGCGGTGGCGAATCCATGATGCCTTCGATCCGGGCCAGCTCGGCGATGCCGATTTCCTGCGCCTTGAGCAGATCCTCGTTGACGCCGATGCCGACCTCGACTTCGAATCGCCGGCTCGGATTGCGCGTGTAGTTCAGGGTCACGCTGCGGAACACCATCGCATTCGGCAGGCGCAGGTGATTGCCGTCGAGGGTCATCAGGATCGTCGCCCGCGAGGTCAGCGAAATCACGATTCCCTCATTGCCGTCGATGACCACATGGTCGCGTGGCGCGAACGGCTGGCGCACGCTCATCAGGATGCCGGCCAGGTAATTCTCGAGGATGTCCTTGAAGGCGAAGCCAAGCGCCACGCCGAGCACGCCCGCAGTGCCGAGCACGGCACCGACCAGCGCGGTCGCCTGCATCAGTTCCAGCGCAATGACGATACCGGCGCCGAGCACCAGCCAGCGCACGGTGGTGCGCGTCAGGTCCTGCATGAAGGGATTCGCGCGCCCTGCGCGCTCGATCACCTCGCGGCGCGCGATCCAGCGTCCGAGCCACCACGCGGCCCAGACGATGAGCAGCGCGAGCACGAGCATCGGCAAGGCGGCGAGCAGCCGATAGGCCTCGTCGAGCAGGCGCTGCAGCACGGCGGTGATGTCGAACCCGGTCGGGTCTTGCATGGCCTTCCCTCATCGGCGTGATCGGATCCATGATAAGCACGTTTGCGTGAACGATTGGCTGCCGCGGATATCCGCGGCGCCGGATCGCCCCGTACCGAGCCTGTCGTGCCGGGATTTTCGACGCGCCAGATTCGCAGCCTGCGGAGACAGCAATGACCGAGCCCAACGACACGTTCAACTACCTCGCCGTCCTGTTCTCGATCATCCTCGGGCTGGCGGTAACCGAAATCCTGCAGGGATTCCGCCGCTTGCTGCTGCTGCGCCGACGCGTGCAGGTCTACTGGCCGGCCGTGCTGTGGGCAGTCACCCTGCTGGTCATGCTGGCGCAGAGCTGGTGGGCCATGTTCGGCTTGCGCGCGCATCTGCAATGGACCTTCGGCATGTACGGCATCGTCCTGCTCCAGTGTGCCGTCCTTTATCTGGTCGCAGGATTGTCGCTGGCCGGGCTGGACGGCGAATCCGCGATCGACATGAAGCAGGCCTACTTCGACAACGCCCGCGCGTTTTTCCTGCTGATGGCAGGCGTCCTCGCGATCAGCCTGCTCAAGGACATCGTCATCAACGGGCACCTGCCGGGCCCGGCCAACATCGCCTTCCATGCGGTCTATGCGCTGGGCGCCCTGCTCGCCGCGGCGACGCGCAAACCGTGGGTGCACGAGGTCTATGCGCCGCTTGCCGCGCTGGCATTCGGTGCTTACATCGTCGTGCTGTTCGATCGGCTCGCCTGAGCCGGGGCTCAGGTCGAGCCCTGGCGCGGCGGCGGATGGCTGCCACCGCAAGCCATCCACGCGGATGCAAGCCGGGTCTACCAGACTTCGCAGCGTTCCTTGCCGGTGCGAACCATCGGCGCGTCGGCCTTGCAGTCGAAGGCCTGCCGGAACGCCGGCAGGTTCGACAGCGGTCCGTTGACGCGGTACTTGGCGATCGGGTGCGGATCGCCCTGGATCATGGTGCGCTGGGTTGCCGGGCGGATCTCGTCGCCGCGCCACTGGCCCCAGGCGATGAAGAACTGCTGGGTCGGGGTGAAGCCGTCGAGGGTCGGCTCGGGTTGCTTGCCTTCGCGCGATTTCTGGTAGGCCAGCCAGGCCAGCTTGGCGCCGGCGAGGTCGCCGATCGACTCGCCGAGCACGAGCTTGCCGTTGTGGTGGATGCCCGGCTCGATGAAATAGCCTTCGAACTGGTCGACCACGCACTGGCCGCGTTCACCGAACTGCTTCAGATCGGCTGGCGTCCACCAGTTGCTCAGGCGGCCCCTGGCGTCGAACTGCGCGCCCTGGTCATCGAAGCCGTGGCTGATTTCGTGGCCGATGACGACGCCGATGGCGCCGTAGTTGACCGCATCGGTGGCGTCCACGTCGAAGGCCGGCGGCTGCAGGATGCCGGCCGGAAACACGATCTCGTTCTGCAGGGGGTTGTAGTAGGCGTTCGAGGTGGGCGGGGTCATGCCCCAGCGGCCGCGATCGACCGGCTTGCCGATCTGGCTGCGGTTGTCGGCCACGTTCCAGCGCGAGGCGGCGAGGAAATTGTCCCAGAACGAGCTGCGTCCGACCCTGACCCCGGCATAGGTCTTCCACTTTTCCGGATAGCCGATCTTCGGATTGAACGTGGCCAGCTTTTCCAGCGCCTTTGCCTTGGTCGGCGCGCTCATCCAGTCAAGGCCGTCGATCGTGTCCTTCATCGCCAGCAGGATGTTGGCGACCATGTCCTGCATGCGCGCCTTGGCTGCCGGCGGAAAGTATTTTTCCACGTATTTCTTGCCGAGTGCTTCGCCAAGCTGGTTATCGGTCGCCTCGGCACAGCGCTTCCAGCGCGGCTTCATCTCGGTGGCGCCGGTCAGGAACCGGCCGTTGAAGGCGAAGTTCTCCTCGACGAACGACTTCGACAGGGTATCGGCTGCGGCATTGAGCAGATGCCATTCGAGGTAGGTCTTCCATTGCGCGACGGATGCCGACTTGAGCTCCCTGTCGACCTGCGCGAGGAACTTCGGCTCGGTGACGTTGACATCGTTCTTCGGGATCCCCGCTGCTTCAAAGTAGGCCGCCCAGTCGAAGGCGGGCGCCATTTTCTCCAGCGCGGCGAAGCCGGTGCGGTGGTCCTGCTGGCTCGGGTCGCGCAGGGCCACGTTGTCGAGCGAAGCCTCGGCAAGGCGCTTCTCGAAGGCGAATACCGATGCCGCCGACCGTTTCGCATCCTCGGCCTTCGCACCGGCCAGTTCGAACGTCCGCGCCACGTGCGCCTGGTATTTACCGCGCGCCTCGACGAAGCGCGGTTCGGGCTTCAGGTAGTAATCGCGGTCGGGCATGCCGAGGCCGCCGGCAAAAACATGGGCCATCATCCGTGTCGGATCGTGCAGGTCTTCCATGGCAAAGATCCCGAACGGCACGTTGATGCCGACCTCATGGAAGCGGCCGATTTCGCGCAACACATCCGCTCGCGTCCGGATAGCGCGCACGTCGAGGAGCATCGGCTCGACCGGTTTGATGCCGAGCGCATCCACCGCGCCTTCGTTCATGCAGGCGGCGTAGAAATCACCCGACAGCTGTTCGGCGCTGCCGGCCGGCCAGTCCGATTTCGCCGAGACTTCGGCGAGGATGTCGCGCACGTGTTCCTTGTTGATCTCGCCTGATTCCCAGCGCCGGCTCCAGCGATCCATGTAGTCCGGGATCGGATGGTCCTTGCGCCAGCTGCCATTCGCGTACTCGAAGAAATCGGTACAGGCCCCGGCATCGGTGTCCATGTCGCCGGCGGCGATTCCGTGCTGGGCGGCGCTGGCGCCCGATGCGGTGCAGGCCAAAGTGGCAGCCAGGACAACAACGAGGGAAAGGGCTCGGGTGGCGGCAGGCGACTTGCAGGAAATGCGCATGGCGGAGGGTTCCCGGACGGATTTGACGGTCCAGCGTAAGCTGGAAGAGCTGCACGGGCATGGGCCGAACGGCATGGCATCCCCGGCTGTGAAGCCCCGGGCAAGGCGGCGAACCGATCAGCCGCGCGCAACCGATACGGCCAGCCGCGATCGTTACGCGCGATGCGCCAGGGCGAAATCGATCGCCGCGCACACGGCTGCCGCCTGTGCTGCATTGCATTGTTCGGGCGTTGCGCGCGGGCTGTCCGGGTAGACCTCGGTGGTGGTCTTGTAGCGGGCATCGGTGGCGCCCGCGCAGAGGCCGAGCGCTTTCATCGGATAGCGGATCACGCCGGGCGACACCACGGTCGAGCCGATGATCTCGC
>DAIMYT010000195.1:0-5481 GCA_036734345.1 Dokdonella sp.
CAGGTTGTCGCCGCCGCTTTCGATCAGGATCAGGTCGAGATCCGGGAAGCTGCGGTCGAGGCTGTCGGCCGCCTCCATGTTCAGCGTCGGATCCTCGCGGATGACGGTATGCGGACAGGCGCCCGCCTCGACCGCCAGGATGCGTTCCGCTTCCTGCATGTCTCCACCGACGAAGTCTACGGATCGCTCGGACCGGTCGGCCGCTTCACCGAGGAATCGCCGTACCAGCCGAACTCGCCGTACTCGGCATCCAAGGCTTCCTCGGATCACCTCGTGCGCGCGTTCCACCACACCTACGGCTTGCCGGTCCTGACGACCAACTGTTCGAACAACTACGGGCCGTTCCAGTTTCCCGAGAAACTGATTCCGCTGATGATCCAGAAGGCGCTGGCCGGCGAATCGCTGCCGGTCTATGGCGACGGCCGCAACGTGCGCGACTGGTTGTACGTGCGCGACCATTGCAGCGCGATCCTGCGCGTGCTCGAGATTGGCCGGGTCGGCGAGGTCTACAACGTGGGCGGCGATGCCGAGCGCGAGAACATCCACGTCGTGAAGACGGTCTGCGCGCTGCTCGACGAACGCCGTCCGCTGGCTGACGGGCGCAAGCGCGAATCGCTGATCAGCTACGTCAAGGACCGCCCGGGGCATGATCGCCGCTATGCGATCGACGCATCGAAGATCAAGCGCGATTTGGGCTGGCGGCAGACCGAAACTTTCGAGTCGGGGCTGGCGCGGACGGTCGACTGGTATCTGGCGCGGCAGGACTGGGTGGGACGGGTGCTGGATGGGAGTTATCGGATGGAACGCCTGGGCGGCGTCTGAATTGACGCAATTTCTGGTCATCCCATCCTCTCGTCGTCCCGGCGCAGGCCGGAAGCGCTTTACAACAGCCGGAGGGCTGGCCATCCAGTTCCTCGCATCTTCTGGATTCTTACGCCGCTCCGCGGCGCGGCATCCCTGCCGTTCTTTCACTCGCCTCCCGGCGAGCGAGTCACTTTCTCTTGCGTGGCCAAGAGAAAGTAACCAAAGAGAAAGCCACCCCAAAGCGGTGGTCTCCGGGCATCCTGCCCTGCGACTCCGCGACAGGGCTCCGGGGGTTCGCTGACAGCACCTCCATGTGCTGGCAGCGAACTGGGCGCAATCCATTGCGCCCACCCTGCGGGCCTTTCCTGCGCCCTGCCGCCACCGCTTACGGGACCCCTGTAGCGCGCATCCTGCGCGCCAAAGCGAATTGCAAAGCCAAAGCCAACGGCCAAAGCGCCCTCATCCGCCTGCGGCACCTGAACTCGCGCCATCCATGGCGCTCGCCCTTCGGGCAGCATTCGCTGCGCAAAACGGCAGTCCAGCCGTTTGGTCTCCCGCCGAGTGGGAGAAGGAAAATCAAGAGCTAGCTAGGAGCTAGTCCTTGCGGGAAATTGCTTCGTCTTGGCTGCGCAGGATGCGCAGTGACCGGGGCCCCTATGCAGTGGCGCAGTGGCGGAGAGAAGGCCCGCAGGGTGGCTCGCAAGGATGCGAGCCAGTTGGCTGCCAGTCCATGGATGGACTGTCAGCCAACCCCGGAGCCGCTGCGCGGAGTCGGAGGGCAGGATGCCCGGAGACCGCTGCATCGGGGTGCTCTTTCTTTTGGTTACTTTTCTTTGAGCAAGCAAAGAAAAGTGACTCGCTCGCCCACGGCGAGTGAAAGCATTTGTTTCCCACCGCGCTGCAACTTGCAGCAAACACCATCAGACGAAACGCTACGCGACTGCACGCGCCTCCAGGGCGACAACCCCACAAACGCGAATCACGAATTCCGGTTCACCGAATAATCCGCAAGCAGCGAAAGTGCAACCCGTGCCGCCGACGCCGGCAGGGCCGAGAGGGCCGCCTGGGCGGAACGCGCATAGTGCGCAGCGCGTGCGCGCGAATGCTCGAGGGCGCCCGAGTCGCGAATGGCGGCGACTATGTTGTCGAGTGAATCGAGGCCGCCCGATTCGATTGCGCGACGCAGACTGGCGGCCTGTTCGGGCGGGCTGTTGGCGATGGCATGGATGACCGGGAGGGTCGGTTTGCCTTCGGCCAGATCATCGCCGATGTTCTTGCCGAGCGTGTCGGCGTCCGATACGTAATCGAGCACGTCGTCGGCGATCTGGAAGGCGAAGCCGAGGTCCAGACCGTAGCGCGCGAGTGCCTCTTCCTGATCCGGGGGCAATCCGGCCAGCACCGCTCCAAGACGGGTCGCCGCGGAAAACAGCACGGCGGTCTTGCGCTCGATCACGTCGAGGTAGGCCTGCTCATTGGTGTCGGCGTTGCCGATGTTGAGCAGCTGCAGCACTTCGCCCTCGGCAATGCGATTGGTCGTGTCGGCGAGGATGCGCATGATGCGCATGTCGTCGAGCTCGACCATCATCTGGAACGAACGCGAATAGAGGAAATCGCCGACCAGCACGCTGGCGGCATTGCCCCACAGTGCGTTGGCGGTCTTGCGGCCGCGGCGCAGGTCGGACTCGTCGACGACATCGTCGTGCAGCAGGGTCGAGGTGTGGATGAACTCGATCAGCGCCGCCAGCGGGACGTGTTCGTCGCCCTTGTAACCCGCGGCGCGCGCGGCTAGCAGGTGCAGCATCGGGCGCAGGCGCTTGCCACCACTGCCGATGATGTGCTCGGAAATCTGGTTGATGAGGACGACGTCCGAGGCCAGGCGCGCGCGGATCAGGGCGTTGACCGCGCCCATGTCGGCGGCGGCCAGCGACTGCACGTCGGCAAAGCTGCGGATGCCGGGTGCCACGGGGCTGGAAACTGGACTCAAGATCGCATTCCCGAAAAATTCGGGCTCCAGTATAGCCGGCTGGCGCGAAAATCAGGCCAGCAGGCCATGCCATTTCGATTGCAGCTGCGCGGCAATGCTCAAGGCAATGGCTTCCGGGCCGCGCCCGCCGAGATCGATGCCGACCGGCGAATGCAGGCGCGGCGCCAATGTTTCGCGCGCGGAATCCGGCAGCAGCCTGAACAGGTCTTCGCGACGTCGGCGCGGACCGAGTAGGCCGATGAACGGCGGCGGGCTTTCGGCAAGGGCGAGCAGGGCTTCGAGGTCGAGTTCGAAATTGTGGTGCATGACGAGTGCCGCAAACGGCTGCGCGATTTGATCATCGCGCATCGCCCCGGCCGGGGATTCCCGCAGCAGCCGGTCGCCCAGGCCTGCCGTGGCGAGCCAGCGTTCGCGACGTTCGACGGTGCTTGTCATCCAGCCCATCGAGCGCAGCAAGGGCAGCAGGATCGGTGCTTCGGGCCCGGCGCCGAATATCGTCACGCTGGGCGGCGCTGCAATCGTCGCTGACCACGCGGAACTGCTTCCGGGATCAGCCTGCCATGCACGGGTTCCGCTCGGGACTTCCCAGCTTGCCGATTGCTCACCGACCCGGCAGCGGACTTCGCCGTCGGCGATTAGTGCGAACTCCATCGGGCCGCGGCGCGCCAGCCAGTCCGCAGCCAGCGCCGACCATCCGTGCATGGCGCGCAATGGCAGCAGGGCCAGCCGCAATCGTCCGCGGCAGCCGAGCGCCGAACCGCCAAACAGTGCCTCGTCTTCGCGCGTGTCGACCTCCATCCATTCGATGCTTGCGTTCGTCGCCGCCTGTCCGGCACGCCGCGCGATTTCCGGTTCCAGGCAACCACCGCTGAGCCAGCCGGTCTGGTGTGCATCGGTGAAAAGGGCGATTGCACCCGGTGCAACGTAGGTCGAGCCGAGCGTCTCGAGCACGATGGCGAGAGTCGCCGCGTGCGACTGCGCAATCGCCGTGCAGGCTGCTTCGATCACGGCACGATTGCCGCCTGCCGCCATTGGCTGGGGGTCGCCGGTTCGGCTCATCGGGTTCCGGGTCGGGTCGGCATTCATGCGAACGCCAATGTAGCGGTGCGGCCGGCTGGCGTCGACTGCAATCGATTCAGTTCAATGCGCCACCGCAGCTCGAACCCTGTCCTGCCGTGCAGCCATAGCAGTGTCCGGCCACGCCGATCCTGCGCGGCAGGTCCTGGTCGAGCAGGTCGCGCAGGTGCGTGTTTTCCCGGCGACCGGCGAGTGGCAGCCTGAGCATCTGGTTGAAGTCGCAGTCGAACAGGTTGCCGTCGTAGCCCACGCTCAGGGTCGATCGACACATCACGGATTCGAGGTTGCTGTCCTGGTGCGCATTGCGCAAGGTGGCCATGTAGGTATCGAAATGGCCCTTGGACATCAGCCACGAGCCGAAGCGCTGGATCGGCATGTTGGCCAGGGCGTACAGGCGGTTGAACGCGATGCCGAAGTTGTCGCCGAGCAGGTGTCGGTAGTCGGCTTCGAGCTTGGTCTGCTCGGGCGGCAGGAATGCGCCATTCGGGTTGTACACGAGATTCAGGACGAGGCCACTGTCGGGTTCGGCGTAGCCGAGCGCATTGAGCTTCTTCAGGGCCGTGATCGAACTCTCGAAGACGCCGTCGCCACGCTGCTCGTCGACATTTTCCTGGCTGTAGCAGGGCAGGGAAGCGACGGCTTCGACGCGGTGCTCGGCAAGGAACCCGCCGACCCATTCGTAGCCGGGCTCCTCCATGATGGTCGGATTGAGGCGGTCCATGACATGCAGGCCCTGCGCGCGCGCTTCGCCGACCAGCCAGCGGAAATCGGCGTTCATTTCCGGGGAGCCGCCGGTGAGGTCGAGGGTGCTGACGCCGAACTTGCGTCCGACCTGCAAGGCCAGTTGCATGGTCTCGCGATCCATCGTCTCGGTGCGGCGCGGACCCGCGTTGACGTGGCAATGGATGCAACTGAGGTTGCAGCGGTAGCCGAGATTCAGCTGCAAGGTCGTGATGCGACCGCGCTCTATCGAGGGAAAATCGCTGTGTTCGAGTTTTGGCCAGGTGTCACGCATGGGCGGAATTCTTCATCGTTTGGTGGGTTTGCGGTTTTTCGCAAAAGGATTGAGGAGCAGGGCCGGGAGCGACTGCGATTCCTCGTCACGGAACTGCGTCAGGCCGATCAGCATCGGCCGGTGTCCGTCACGCGGCTGCTCGTTGCTCGAGGCGAAGCAGCGATCCCACAGGCTGAGGAAATTGCCATAGTTGCTGTCGGTCTCCTCGCGATGCACCGAGTGGTGGACGCGATGCCAGTCCGGGGTGATGACGACCCGGCGAAGGTGCCGGTCCCATCCGCTCGGCAGGCTGATATCCGCGTGCGAGAACAGGGAGAACACGGCAAGCAGGATCTCGTAGGCCAGCACGGTCAGCGGCGCGGCGCCAAGCAGGGCGATGACGAGGAACTTGTAGAGCAGGGACAGGATGATCTCGAGCGGATGGAACCTCAGCCCGAGCGTCACCTCGAACCGGGTGTCGCTGTGATGCACGCGGTGCAGGCGCCACAACCACGGCACGAGATGCATCCAGCGGTGCTGCCAGTAGATGGCAAGGTCGAGCACGATGATGCTGATGGCGAATTCGAGCAGGAATGGCCAGTCGAGATAGTTGAACAACCCG